>NZ_JBXWNI010000003.1:0-478830 GCF_059610285.1 Ruegeria sp. YTSA072
CCTGCCTGCTGGCCAACACCCTCACCGCCTGCTGCCGCGCAAACAAACTGCCAGAACCAGAAGGCCTCACAGCCTGAGCTGTTTCGCTGGGGCGCAAAAAATGCGCCTTAACGAAACTGATATTACCTTGTTTTAAAGAGCTTTCGGAATGGTCGCCTCAGAGAGCCAGATAGCCTATTCCCGCAAACGCAACCAAACATCCAAGCCATTGGCGTGGCATCATCTTTTCACGCAAAACAGCCCATGCCAACACAACCGTCAGCAGCCCAAAGACGGACGCTGTCACCGAGGCAAATTGCGCATTCGGCAACCCGCCCGCCGCGATCACGCAAAGGATGGCAACAGCATCCAGAACACCCATGACACAGAGAAGAGGCAGAGCCCGCCGCCCGGGCCAGATTGATCTGCGGGATGCCAGGGCGATCATGCCTAGGGCAAGTACTGCCGTCAGCCGAATAACCAGGGAGATTGAGTATTCGTCATTATGTTCGGTTGCATATTGTCCTAGCGCAAAGGTGGCGGCGAACCCGATTGCTGCAAGTATCGATAGCACCACCGTCGGGCCAGCTGCTGGGTATTCGGTTGCGTCGCGTTCAGATTGGGCAGCCACAACAGAAACGCCAACACCAATCGCGATGACGGCAAGCCAGTGCAGCGGGCTGACCGTTGCGCCGCGCCAGATGGCCAGTGAGACGGACAACACCGGATAGCTTGCAACAATCGGAGCAACCAGCCGGACCGGGCCGCGTTGAAAAGCGGCGTACATGCAGACTCCCGCCAGCAGATAACACCCCCCTGCAGCAATAGCGCTGATCAATGCCGTGCCAGGAATTGGGTCGACTTCACCCATCATCACAACCAAACCAAGTTGCAGCACTGCGCCCGAAATCAGCACAGCCATGAGCGAAGCAATCACGCTGACAGACTGGCTGACATAGCGCACTGCCAGATCGTGTACCCCCCAGCAAAGTGCCGCCAAAAGGCCAAGCACCAGAGCGTTCAATCCGTCATCTCCCTTACTGGTTTCACCTAATTCCGCTTCTGAGCATGTGTATGTCGAAATGTCACTGTTGTTAAATTTATTTTCCTGTTATGCAATATTGCAGGTGCCAGAGATACAAAAAGGCAGCACATGGAATCTGCGATAGAGCAACTTGGTGGTGAGGCCCAACTGCGCGCTCTGGTCGAGCGTTTCTATGACCGGATGGAAACTGACCCGGCAGCGTATTCGTTGCACAGGCTGCATTTTCGAGGACATGGGCTGAACCACACCAGACAGGCTCAATTTGAATTTCTCAGCGGGTTTCTCGGCGGACGCGCCTACTATCGTGAACGTTTCGGCCATATGGACCTGCGCGAAATCCATGCGCATATCCCCATCCGGAAGGCCGACGCAGAGCTTTGGCTGGATACTTTCGATGCCGCATTGGCGGATTGCGAATTGACCGGTCCGGTTGTGGAAAAGATGCGCGCGACGCTTCGCCGGGCTGCGCACATGCTGGTCAATGACGTTCCAGATTGGCGGTTGGAGGCGGATGCTGGGTATACGTAAAGCCGCTTTGCGGAAATCACGTTACGTGTTCTGCGGTTCCAATCAAAGCTGACGCCAATGATTATTTTCAGAATACGGTCGATCGAGAACATGCACCCATGTTCTGATGGTATTCTTTTCGTGTGTTAACAGAGGGTTGGCCTTAAAATCCCAAACGTCCAACGGGCTGCGCATCACGCGCAAAAGGTCAAATTCATCCAGTTGTGGAATAGATTACTCTTTGCAGAAATGTACGATCTGCGGGTCGTCTTGATGCTTGGCGAAGTGGTCACAAACTGCGCCGGAACACGCCTTGCGTATGCTGAAACTTGAGAACGTTCCTGGCGAGCCACTTGGGGCCTCAAGTAACGGGGCCGCAGCTTTTGCCGCGGCCCAGAAGTGCAACCTTGCAACCCGGCTTAGATGTCCAAAGTGTTGTCTTTTTCCCAGCGTGAGAAGTGAGAGACGAAAGAATTCCATTCCTGATGTTTCATTTTCAGAAACGCGGATGAGAACTCGGCACCCATCATGGCCTTCAGTTCCTTGTCCTTGTCGTATTCGCGCAGGGCATCAAGCATGTTCAACGGCAGTTTCGGCGCACCGCGCACCTTGTGGCCTTCAGCATACATATCGATGTCCCAACGTTTGCCCGGGTCAGCTTTGGACCGGATACCGGACAGACCAGCGGCGATGATCACCGCTTGTAGCAGATAGGGGTTGGTCGCCCCATCGGGCAGACGCAGCTCAAACCGGCCGGGTCCGGGAACGCGAACCATGTGCGTCCGGTTGTTGCCTGTCCAGGTCACTGTATTGGGTGCCCAAGTTGCACCCGACATTGTCCGCGGCGCGTTGATACGCTTGTAACTGTTCACTGTAGGATTGGTGATTGCTGCCAGTGCTGAGGCGTGTTTCATGATGCCGCCGAGGAAGTGTTTTCCGCGTTCTCCCAGACCGACCTCTCCGGTTGGGCCTTCGCCTTCGCCTGCAAACACGTTAGTTTTTGCATCCGCGCCTGGGGCATCCCAGACCGAGATATGAGCATGACAGCCATTTCCGGTCAGACCTTCGACCGGTTTCGGCATGAACGTCGCCCGAAGCCCGTGCTTTTCAGCAACCGACTTGGTCATGAATTTGAAGAACGAGTGCTTGTCAGCGGTGCGCAGCGCATCATCAAATTCCCAGTTCATCTCGAACTGGCCATTGGCGTCCTCGTGGTCATTCTGGTAGGGACCCCAACCCAGTTCCAGCATGTAATCACAGATCTCTCGCACCACATCATAGCGGCGCATTACGGCCTGTTGGTCATAACAGGGCTTTTCTGCTGTATCGAATGGGTCGCTGATCTGCTCTCCATCCGGGGTCAGCAGAAAGAACTCGGCTTCGATACCGGTTTTGACATGCATGCCTTCGGCGGCGGCCTCGTCAATAAGGCGGCGCAGGACGTTGCGGGGGGCTTGCGCAACATCGCTTCCTTCCATCACGCAGTTACCAGCAACCCAAGCCACTTCGGGCTTCCACGGTAGCTGAATGACCGAGGACGGATCAGGCACCGCAAGCATGTCGGGATGCGCTGGTGTCATGTCCAGCCACGTGGCGAACCCGGCGAATCCCGCTCCGTCCTCCTGCATATCGGCAATCGCCTGCGCGGGCACCAGTTTGGCCCGCTGTCCACCGAACAGATCGGTGAACGAGATCATGAAATACTTGACGCCTTTTTCTTTTGCGAAAGCTGCGAGATCTGTCGTCACGATTGCTTTCCTTTCCCTGTTGAATTTTAGTTTTTCAAAGCAAAAACGCGGCCCCCATCAGGGAGCCGCGCAGCATCTATTCAGAACCCTTCCTTACCGGGGTACCAACTGGTTCCCGCCAGTGGCACTCGCGCCATGGCGGCGGCCTCCATTGTCAGGGCACACAAGTCCTCGGGCTCGAGGTTGTGCAGGTGATTGTGCCCACAGGCGCGCGCAATGGTTTGCGCTTCAAGCGTCATAACTTTCAGGTAGTTACGCAGCCTGCGGCCCGCATCGACCGGGTCCAGACGTGCGGCCAGTTCGGGGTCCTGCGTGGTAATACCCGCCGGATCCTGTCCTTCGTGCCAGTCATCATAGGCACCGGTTGTCGTGCCCAGCTTCTGGTACTCGGATTCCCACTTGGGATCGTTGTCCCCTAGGGCAACCAGAGCGGCCGTGCCGATAGCAACCGCATCTGCACCCAGTGCCAAAGCCTTAGCCACATCGGCCCCGGTTCGGATACCGCCCGAGATAACCAGCTGCACCTCACGATGCACGCCCAGATCCTGCAGCGCTTGCACGGCAGGGCGGATACAAGACAGCGTCGGCAGACCGACATGTTCGATGAATACGTCCTGCGTGGCAGCAGTGCCGCCCTGCATGCCGTCCATCACCACCACATCGGCCCCCGCCTTCACCGCCAGCGCGGTGTCGTAATAGGGCCGCGTTGCACCAACCTTGACGTAGATCGGCACTTGCCAGTCGGTGATCTCGCGCAGTTCAAGGATCTTGATCTCAAGATCGTCCGGGCCGGTCCAGTCTGGATGGCGACAGGCTGAGCGCTGGTCGATACCCTTGGGCAGGGTTCGCATCTCGGCCACGCGGTCGCTGATCTTCTGACCCAGCAGCATACCGCCGCCACCGGGTTTAGCGCCTTGGCCAACTACAATCTCAATTGCATCAGCCTTGCGCAGATCGTTCGGGTTCATGCCGTAACGCGAAGGCAAATACTGATAGACCAGCTTGGTTGAATGGCCGCGTTCCTCTGGCGTCATGCCACCATCACCGGTGGTGGTTGACGTGCCCGCTGCGGATGCGCCACGGCCCAGAGCTTCTTTCGCCGGACCGGACAATGCGCCAAAGCTCATGCCTGCAATTGTGATCGGGATATCCAGCTGGATCGGTTTTTTGGCAAAGCGCGTGCCCAGCGTTACTGAGGTATCGCAACGTTCGCGATAGCCTTCCAACGGATAACGCGATACCGACGCACCCAGAAACAGCAGATCGTCGAAATGAGGTACTTTCCGTTTGGCTCCCCCACCTCGAATGTCATAGATGCCGGTCGCAGCGGCGCGACGGATCTCGGCATTGATCGGGTTGGAAAATGTCGCCGACTGGATCGGCAGGGTGCGGGGGATCTGATCGTCCATATCTTTCATACCCTTCTTCCTCAGTAAGCGGCGGCGTTATCAACGTCGAAATTATAAAGCTGACGGGCCGAACCATAGCGTTTGAACTCTTCTGGCTTGGCGTCGCTGCCCGCGCGGGCCAGAAGATCCCTCAGGATATCCAGATGCTCGGGACGCATGTCCTTCTCGATGCAATCGGCGCCGAGGCTCTTGACCGAACCACGCACGAACAGCCGGGCTTCGTAGAGTGAATCCCCCAGCGCATCTCCTGCGTCCCCGCAGACAACCAGATTGCCGTCCTGTGCCATGAAGGCGGACATGTGGCCGATGTTGCCATGCACGACGATGTCGATCCCTTTCATTGAGATGCCGCAGCGCGAGCTGGCATTACCTTTGATCACCAGCAATCCGCCGTGGCCGGTCGCTCCGGCGTATTGGCTGGCGTCACCATCGACGATGACCTGACCGGACATCATGTTTTCAGCAACGCCCGGACCAACAGAGCCTTCAACTTTGATGGTCGCCTGCTGGTTCATGCCTGCACAGTAGTACCCGGTCGAACCTTTGACCGTCACCTCAATCGGCGCGTCCAGACCGACTGCGATTGCGTGGCTGCCTTTAGGGTTCACAATTTCCCAACGGGTTTGATTGGTCTCGGCGTTTTGTGCCTGCAGGGACGAATTCAATCCGCGCAGTCCATCTGCCTCTAGATCATAGGTCTGCATATCAGGCGGCCTTTTCGTGGGTTGTGGGGCTGTCGTTGTGCGACCAGAAATATACGGTGGAGGGTTCAGGCTCCCAAACCCGGGCGTTTTCAATACCCGGCAGGTTCACCAAAGCACGGTATTCGCTGCCAAAGGCCACATATTGGTCTGTTTCGGCCATCACCGCAGGCTTACAGGCAATTGGGTCACGTACGACACCAAACCCGTCTTTAGTCCCAACAACAAAGGTGAAGAAGCCGTCCAGATCATCAATGCTGGTCTCCAGAGCCTCACCCAGTGTCGCGCCGTTCATCATCTTCCATGTCAGATATGCGGCACCCACTTCGGTGTCGTTCTCGGTCTGGATAACCACGCCTTCACGGCGCAGTTTGCGGCGCAACGAGTTGTGGTTGGACAGCGATCCATTGTGGACCAGACACTGATCTGGCCCGGTGTTGAACGGATGCGCGCCCATTGTCGTCACGGCGGATTCGGTCGCCATACGCGTGTGCCCAATGCCATGTGTGCCGCTCATGCCGCTGAGGTTAAATCGGTCTGCAACATCCTTGGGCAGGCCAACTTCCTTGTAGATTTCGAGGCTTTCGCCGCGGCTCATGATCCGAACCGACGGGCGGATTTCGGCCAGCGCAGCGCGTGCGGCTTCGAACTGACCGGCGGGAATTTCAAGAACGGTGTGTGTGTCGTTGTTTGTCTGACCAACCGTTGCGCCCAGCTTTTCACCCAGCTCATCACCCAGGCCGACAAAGTCAGCATCGGGGTTGGGCGACTGGACTGTAATCTTGGTCTTGCCTGCCGACTCTGCGCCATAGATCGCGATACCGGCACTATCGGGGCCGCGGTCTGTCATCGTAATCAGCATGTCCGTCAGCATGTTACCCAGTTGGGGCGCAAGAGACTGGTCTTTGAGGAATAATCCAACAATTCCGCACATGGCTGGCAGATCTCCTTGTGTGTTTCACTATGATTCGAAGGTATCAACAAAACTTGGGGACATCAATAATAGTAGGAAAGTTTTTTTCCTAACAGGCAATGGGCGCGATCTCTGATTTCACGCCCATTGCCAGCGTTTAAAGCTGGATCAGTATCGTTCCAGCTGTGCCTTCACCTTCTCTTCGTCGCCGGTGTGGCGGGCCTTCTCAAGGTGTTCACCTTCCCGGACGAACTGAATGCGATGCCAGCCGATCCAGAAGACCACGCCAATGATGACCATCAGAACTTCGTAACCTTGAAAGGGGTAGATCGGACCGACCTCGGCAAGATCGACAGCCCAGCTTGTGTATCCATTCGTAGACATGTCTTTCTCCTTTACTTCGCTGCCGCGCCAGCACGGGCAGCCAATTCCTGTTTGTCAGCTTCAATGATCGCTGCCTTGGCATCTTCGTAGGCGTGGTGCTCGGCGTAATCGAGGCCCTGCAGTTCAACCTCTTCCGGGATGCGAAGGACACCCGCGGCCGCTTGCATCTTGGCCAGAGCCCAGCCGGGCAGGAAGCCAAGAACAAAGAACATGATGACCGCGCCGGTGATTTGACCGATCGGGTTGATTGTTGCGTATCCTTCGTATGGCGAAGATGGCACACCCCAGAGGACAAAGCCTGAAATCACCAGGCCAACAACCCCGGCATAACCGTGCACAGCAACGGCGCCCACCGCATCATCCAGCTTGAACCGGCGTTCTACCCAGTAGTGCAGCTTGTACACGATCACGACGCCGATCGCGGCAATGATCATTGCCTGAATCGGATGATACAAATCGTTTCCGGCCGAGGCGGTGATAATTCCGGCAAGCCCGCCTGAGAAGGTCCAGAACGCATCACCTTTCGAGATCACATAAGCCGCCATCAGACCGCCGGATAGCGACATCAGGAAGTTGAAGGTGATCGCCGACAGGGTCGTCGGAGCCAGATAGATATTGGTAGCTGTCCAGGTTACGCCAGTGATTTGCCCATCGATCCCTTCAGGTGAAATCACAGGCACGTTGCACGCGGCATAGAAGCCCCAGAAGCCAGTGTAGATCAGGAAGATGCCGATCGTCAGTAGCCACGGATTGTGCGGAGGAATGTCCCGTGGTGTCCCGTCCTTGGCGAACTTGCCTAGGCGCGGGCCCAGAACCATGATTACACCCAATGCGTAACCGCCTGCAATTGCGTGAATTACACCGGAGGCATATGCATCATGGTAGCCGAGAATTCGAACCATCCAGCCACCGTAGTGCCAGCCCCATGCAGCGTCGATGATCCACCAGACCGATCCGATCATGACCGCATGTACCCAGAGCGCCGAAGACCTGATCCGTTCGATCACGGAACCCGAAACGATCGAGGCTGCCGTCCAAGAGAACAGCAGGAATGCTGCCCAGAAAACGCCGGTGATTCTGTCACTAACATTGGTTGCCATCGTGTCGGCCCAAGGCAGATTCGCTGCGCCCGCTTCTGCGTCCAGACCGCCCCAGAACGGAAAGTTCGGAAAAGCCCAATAGATCCACCATCCAAAGAAGAAGAACGTGACCGTCACCAGTGGGATGATCATGATGTTTTTCATCAATGTGTGCATATGGTTACGGGCACGGCTGGCGCCGACTTCGTACATGCAAAAACCCACATGGATGAGGAACATGAAAACGACCGTTACCCAGTAGTAGAACTCGGTAAAGATCGTCGTGAGAGCATTTAGATTGCCATCCACTTCGTAGTCTCCCTGTTGTTGCAGCAGGAGGTCTCTCTGCGGAGTTTTCCTGCTGGGAAATTTTATCTACTCAGGGGACAATCTCGTGGGGCACCTGTCAATAGATATGTGGGGCAAACATCTTTAACGGTGGTGTCGCATACTCAATTTGAAGGGTCGAAAACTGGCTTTTCTTCATAAAAATAAGGGGTTTTCTTTAACTCTAAGCCCCCGTCTAAGGGTTCAGAATTTGAAGGCAAATATTCCCAACAGGAAAATAATCTGCACAGAGGTGTTGATTTTCAATCTGACATCGGCCTCAATATGGGCAACAAAAAGCAATCAACGGGAGAGCTGAACCATGGCCATTCTTTGGAGGACGTCCGCCCTTGCGCAGCGCCATGCCGAGATCGGCGGCGAACTTGAGGACTGGAACGGCATGGGAACCGCATGGTTCTATGACCACAGCCCAGAACGCGCCAAAGCTGATTATGAGGCAATCCGCACCAAGGCGGGCCTCATGGATGTTTCCGGCCTGAAAAAGGTTCACGTGGTCGGCGAAGATGCCGCCTATGTCATTGATCGGGTCACCACGCGGAACGTGGAAAAGATCATGCCGGGTCGGTCGACCTATGCCTCGATTCTGAATGCCGAAGGCAAATTCGTTGACGATTGCATCATCTATCGCTTGTCGGTGAACACATGGCTTGTGGTGCACGGCACCGGCACGGGTATGGAGCAGCTGACGTCGGTGGCGGCGGGCAAAAACTGCGCGGTCATTTTTGACGACGACATGCACGACATGTCGCTGCAGGGACCAGTGGCCGTTGATTTCTTGGCCAAACACATTCCCGGTATTCGCGATCTGGCGTATTTCGGAATCATGCAGACCAAACTCTATGGCTGCCCCGTGATGATTTCGCGGACGGGCTATACTGGTGAGCGCGGATACGAAATTTTCTGTCAGGCCAAGCACGCGGTACACCTGTGGGACAACATTTTGGCGGAAGGCAAGGATATGGGGATCGTCCCGGTCCAGTTCTCGACCCTCGATCTGCTGCGCACCGAAAGCTACCTGCTGTTTTATCCGGGCGACAATTCCGAAACCTACCCGTTCGACGGCGAAACCTGCGGTGATACACTTTGGGAGCTGGGTCTGGAATTCACCGTTTCACCCGGAAAAACCGGGTTTATCGGCGCCGAGAACCACTATGCCGCGCAAGGCAAAGAACGATTCAAGATCTACGGCGTCAAGCTTGACGGCACGACCCCAGCGGATGAGGGTGCGGACCTGCTGCAAAACGGAGAAAAGGTCGGGGTTGTCACCTTTGGCATGTATTCCGAAATCAACGGGCACAACGTGGGCATCGCGCGAATGCCGGTCGCCTGTGCCTCACCCGGCACCAAGCTGACAGTGCGCAACGGTGATGGGACAGAAATAGCGGCGACTGCAGAAGAGATGCCGTTCTACGATCAGGACAAATCTATCCGAACCGCAAAGGGCTGAGTTTCAGGGGGCGCAACGGACACACCGTGGCGCCCTTTTCCTATTTGAGGGCACAATGTCAAAGTTCGAATTTCCCAAGTCAATCGCAAGCCGCCCAGTCTGGGGCACGCTAGAGGTCCGCCCGGGCGAACACCATCTCATGATCGCTGAGGCCGAAGGGGCCGAAGCCGTTCTTGACATCGCAACACCCGACCTGATGGCCAAAACCCATCTGATCTACATTCCCAAGGGAACGGATTACGTTGAGCGACTGCAGGCACTGAAGCCTGCGCAATTCTACGAAGGTCCATCCTATGAAGCCTCGCTGCAGCGCATTCGCCGCGTTTTGGAAGACGCGCATATGGGGTTGCAGGTCTACCTGACCGGCTCTGAGGGCATGATGGGTCAGGCCATGAACGAGGTGATGGCCGTAGGCCTGCCGCACACGGCAATTCAGACCGAACATCGCGGATCGGTTGCGCGCCGAATGCAATGTGTGCATTGCAAAGGCATCACAGAAGATGTTGAGGTTGACCCGTTTGTCTGTGCGCATTGCGGGCTGAACCTGTTCGTGCGCGATCATTATTCCCGCCGTCTTGCCGCCTATCAGGGTGTCCGCGTGGATGCCGAAGATCATGGCAACGTGCCCGAGCCGAAGGGGATTTACGAATGAGTGGCGCCGAGAAAATCCAGGCCAAAGTGACCGAAATCACTCCCTTGAACGAGTTGGTGACGCGGTTCCGGTTCGAACGTATCGACGGAGGCCAGTTGCCGACCTTTTCGGGCGGGGCCCATACGGTCGTCGAAATGCAGGATGGTGGCATCACGCGGCTCAACCCATATTCGCTGATGTCGGACCCGTTTGATCAGTCATCCTACACCATATCGGTTCGGCGTGATGATGAGGGCAGGGGTGGTTCGCTGTTCATGCACCGCCAGGTCAAGCTGGGCGACGAAATGACCATCAGCTATCCGGTCAACCTGTTCTCTCTCGATTTACGCGCCCGCAAACACCTGTTTCTGGCCGGTGGCATCGGGATCACCCCGTTTCTGGCGCAGATCAAACAACTTGAACTGCTGCATGGGCATTGGGAGCTGCATTATGCCTGCCGCAATCACGCGCTGGCATCTTATGCGGACCAATTGACCGACCGGCATCCCAATGAGACGCATCTGTATTACGACGACCAGAACCAGCAGATTGATCTGGAGAACCTGTTGAGCGGGCAACCTCTGGGCACGCATGTCTATGTCTGCGGCCCCAAGGGCATGATCGACTGGGTGCGCAACACGGCCGCTGCTGAAGGCTGGCCCGAAGATTGCGTGCATTACGAAGAGTTCCTGGCGCCTCAGCCCGGTAAACCGTTCGAAGTGCGTTTGGCAGCGTCAGACAAAGTCGTTCATGTGGGCGAGAACGAGAGCCTTCTGGAAGCCATCGAACGCGAAGGTGTGGATGCGCCCTATCTGTGCCGTGGCGGAGCCTGCGGTCAGTGTGAAACCGCCGTGCTGGATCACGACGGCAACTTTGTGCACCGCGATCACTGGCTGACCGACGAAGAAAAGGCATCGGGCAAGAAAATCATGCCCTGCGTATCGCGTTTCGAGGGCAAGTCCCTCGTGTTGGACCGCTGAGAGGAGGCCCACCATGACCATTCAATTCAACGACGAGTCCTTCCGCGACGACTATACGTTCCACAACTCGGACTGGGCGATCAAACGCTTTCCGTTCCCATTCCACGAAGACAGCTACATGTATTCGGTCAACATGGAACAGCATCGCGGCGGCCCCGAGGGATCAGTCTATGAGATGCGGTTCGACGTGGACGAGCACTACGTTTCAGAGATGAAAGACCGCGCAATGGTTCTGGATCAGGACCCGCTGCGCTGTCAGTCGTTGCCGCATATGACATTGGCCGGCTGGGACTTGCTTGAACTGATCATGGTTAGCAAGTCCGAAGACTATCCTGATCTGTTCGAGTTGCATCGCAACGGCAATCAGTGGCGCTGGATCAACAAGCCAATGGGCATCGATCACAGCTTTACCTTCATGGATGAAACCACACTGCCTTATGGGCCTATGGAATACATCACGCGACAAGCTCAGGGCGATTTCGCCGTGCTGGATCAGCGTGATGAGATGCTGTGGATGGACGCCGGCATGGTGACAACACAAGCCGATTGGAGCCTGGATTTCGACATCGGCATGAACTTTTTCGAATGGCACGCGCCGGTTCCGAAGGCCCATGAAATGGGTATTTTCCAGCGCGCGTTGAAGTTCTTGCTGAATATCCAGCAAGGCGCCCCCGCGCGGCGTCTGAACTGGACCATGACGGTGAATCCTTTGCTGGATACAAGTCCGGAAAACTATCACAAATGGGGCATTCAAAAGACCACGCTAACGCCTGAAAACATTGCTCACAAGCAGCATCTGCGGGTCGAGTTGCAGACGTTCTTCCGTCTGCCGCGCTCCAATGCGCTGGTGTTCCCGATCCGCTGCTATCTGTGCAGTTTTCAGGATCTGATGACTGTTCCCAAATGGGGGCGCCGTCTGCACCGGGTTATTCGGGACCTGCCTGAAGAGCTGGCCACTTATAAGGGGTTCATCGACAACCGTCCGATGATGCTGGACTATCTCAGCCAGTTTGACGACGGGTTACCCACATCGCCGGGGATTTGGCCGGACTTGGAAACGGAACCGCCTTTGTCGAAGTGAGCATTGTGAATTGCCGTTGCTCAAATGACTGATCCGGACTTCACGCCTTGGCTAATTCCGAGCGATGACTTTGCATTATATGACGCGCTTGCGTTGCTTCGTGCGTCATTTCAATTCATGGATGTGCGGATCGACCCGCCGTCTTCTATCCATAGGCTGACGGTGGAAGGGATGCAGGAGCATTGTCAGGATGGTGGTGAAATCTGGGCCATTGGTCGACCGCTTTTCGCGTGTATGTTTCTGACGCCCAAACCCGACAGCCTGTACTTGGGGAAGCTTGCCGTTCAGGAAGGACTGCGGGGGCAAGGTATCTGCCGCAGGTTAGTGGATCATGCTGCAAGCCGTGCAACTGAGCTTGGTCTGCCTGCGCTGGAACTGGAAACGCGCGTGGAACTTACTGAAAACCATCGCGTTTTTTCAAGGCTTGGGTTCACGATCGTGAATACGGGCAGCCATGAAGGCTATAACAGACCCACGGATTTCCTATTGCGCAAGCCGATCAGTTTGTCTGCGGATAGCTGATCACTGATATGTAGCGGGCCGGCAGATTAACCAACCGTTCCGGACCATGGGGTGCATCCGCATCAAAGAACAGGGTGTCACCTGGTTTCAGGGGGTAAATCTGGTCCCCATGGCGATAATCTACTTCGCCTTCCAGCATGTAAATTGTCTCGATGCCACCATGTTGGAATGTTGGAAACACATCGGATTTAGCAGTCAGGGTGATCAGATAAGGTTCCACGATTACGCCTGATCCGTTGGCGCCAATATGCCCCAACAGGTTATATTGGTGGTTGGCGCGTGTTCCTTCACGCTCCAGCTCGACGCCTTCACCAGCTTTTGTATGAACCGCCTCCCGGCGTTCTTCGAATTGCCTGAAAAAACTTGTCAAAGGAACCGAAAGTGCATCCGCCAGTGACTGCAAGGTCGTCAAGGACGGTGACGTATTTCCATTTTCGATCTTGGACAGCATGCCAATCGACAATCCGGTTAGCTGGGCCAGCTCCGCGACGGTTATTTCCTGCTGCTTGCGAAAGGCGCGAACCTCGCGGCCGATGGCAACTTCAAGAACTTTTTCTCTGTTACCCGAACGAACGGAATGTGGGTCCTGAGTCAGATTTGCCGCCATTTCTTTGTCGCGTTTTTTCAAATTCATTCTTTCAATGTCTTGCTACAATTGTCCAAACCGGTTCTGCAAGCAGGAGCAGCGGAATACCCAATCCATTCGGAGTATCATAGCACCAAATTTTTCCTGATAGTAAAATAATCATGCTGTCAGAAAAAAGGCCAGAGATCAGAATGCCACTGTTTGTCGGCTTTCCGATGGCGAGCCGGACATCTTTGATCAAACTTCTGCGTGTCGCAATGTTCGCGCCGGGCAAGAGGCGTTTTACTGATCTCTTGAACCCGACATCTGCGGCTTTTGTCAGATCTAAACTCGGGACCGAGTGTAACGAATAGTCTCAGGTTTATGGTACCAGCAGCATAATCTGTATGTCCGCCACATTGGTTCCGGTCGCCCCTGTTTGCAGGAGATCATCTGCTAATGACAAAGCGGAATGACTGTCATTGTTGGACAGTAAAGCCACGGGATCCTTCCCGGCATTACGTATCCGACAAACAGTGCCAGCATCTACTATGGCTCCCGCCGCTGTGGTTGGCCCATCGCGGCCATCCGTGCCACCGCTGAGAAAAACCCAGTTGCCCGGTATTTTCTGTTCCTGAGTCATATAGGCGAGACGCAATGCCAATTCCTGATTTCGACCGCCCCACCCTGAGCCACGCAGTCGGACAGTTGTCTCACCACCAAACAGCAGGGCTTTCGGTCGATCCAGGGTCACGGATCGGGTCGCATGCAAAATTTGTTCTGCGGCATCGTCCACATTGCAGGTCAACGCATCCGAGACGATCTCGGCGTCGAATGATCGAGACGCGCAACCGTGTGCAGCCTCCAGGCTTATCCGATTAGATCCGATCAGGTGGTTGGTGGCTTGAGCACTAAGCCTCTGATCAGGAATACTGTGTTCCAGATACGTGCGGACTGCTTTGGGCAACTCATGCCATAGGCCGTTTTCGATGCAAGTTCTGCGCGCGTCTGCATGGCTGCCGATAGGGGAAACGGTTGGGCCACTGGCAACAGCACGCAGGTCATCCCCGATTACATCCGAAAGAATGTAAGCCGTGACCGGCGCAGGAGCCGAATGTTTCAGAAACCCGCCGCCCTTAAGTTGGCTGAGTTGCTGGCGTATCAGATTTATCTGAGTGATACCCAACCCCGAGGATAGAAGCACTTCGTTAACCCGTATCTTGTCCGATAGGGTCAGGCCGCTGACGGGCGCGGGGATAAGTGCTGACCCCCCGCCCGAGATTAGCGCAATGACCTGATCATGTTCACATGCTTCGCTGAGCAAAGACACAATCTGTCGCCCGGCTTTCAACCCACGTTCATCGGGGATGGGATGCCCGCTTGTTAAGACAGTCGCGCCGGATACATCCGTCTGATTTTCAGCATGCGTTACAGCCAAAGCTACATGCGGGCCTTCAACGTGTTGCAACGCCTCTGACAGCATTTTGGGCGCAGCCTTCCCGACCGCAATCAGGACGCTGCGCCCGCCACTTGCAGGTGTTGGCAGTGGCGCGACGCATAACTTGCGACGCAGGGCAGTAGCTGGGTCCGCTGCCGACACTGCCTCGGCAAAGATAGCCGAAGCAGTGGTGCGAAGCGTTGTTGTTGAATGGCCCGGCACTACAGGTTCACGCAGCTGCGATTTGACTAGCCTTTTCGACCAGTACTTCGGCCTGACGGATCGAGGCATAGTCGATCAGGCGACCATCCAGAGACACAGCGCCTTTGCCAGCCGATTCAGCCTCGGACATGGCAACGAGTATGCGCTGTGCTTTGGTGACTTCGGCATCTGATGGCGACATGACCTCATTGGCCAGGGCAATCTGGCTGGGGTGGATAGCCCATTTTCCTTCACATCCCAGAACGGCCGCGCGTTTCGCTGCCGCGCGATACCCGTCTGGATCCTGAAAGTCACCGAAGGGTCCGTCGATCGGGCGCAGGCCGTTGGCTCGGGCGGCGACGACCATGCGGGCCAGTGCATAGTGCCACATATCGCCCCAATGCGTCATGCGCCCGCAATCTGCATCCGCATCGGTCAGAACGGAATAGTCGGGGTTTACACCGCCGATGATTGTGGTCCGGGCACGGGTCGATGCCGCATAGTCGGCAACCCCGAAATGCAAGCTTTCGTTGCGTTTTGAGGCGGCCGCAATCTCGCTGACATTCTGCATGCCAAGCGCGGTTTCGATGATGTGTTCGAATCCGATCCGTTTCTTGTACCCTTTGGCGTCCTCGATCTGCGTCACCAGCATGTCAACTGCATAGACATCCGCAGCGGTTCCAACCTTGGGGACCATGATCAGGTCCAGGCGATCACCTGCCTGTTCGACCACATCCACTACATCGCGATACATATAGTGCGTGTCCAGCCCGTTGATCCGCACCGACATGGCTTTGTTGCCCCAGTCGATATCGTTCAGCGCCTCGATGATGTTCTTGCGGGCCTGTTCCTTTTCATCAGGCGCGACGGCGTCTTCCAGATCGAGGAAGATGACGTCCACATCTGACTTTGCGGCCTTTTCGAACATGTCGGGCTGACTGCCGGGGACGGCTAGTTCGCTGCGGTTCAGGCGGGCAGGGGCTTGGTCGATGTTATGAAAGCTCATGTTTTGGGTCCTTCGTATTACAGGTTTGGATAGATCGGGAATTTAGCGCAAAGCTCTGCAACCTCGGCTTTGACTTTGGCTTCAACTGCGCCATTGCCGTCTTCGCCATTGGCAGCCAGGCCGTCGACCACTTCGATGATCCAGTCGGCGATCTGGCGGAACTCGATCTCGCCAAAGCCGCGTGTGGTGCCGGCGGGGGAGCCCAGACGGATGCCCGACGTAATGGTCGGTTTTTCCGGATCAAACGGCACGCCGTTCTTGTTGCAGGTGATATGCGCCCGGCCCAGAGCCTTGTCGACAATGTTGCCGGTCACGCCTTTGGGTCGTAGATCGACCAGCACCACATGGGTGTCGGTGCCGTGGGTCACCGTGTCCAGACCACCCTTGATCAGCTGGTCTGACAGCGCCTGTGCGTTCACGACAACCTGCTTGATGTAATCCTTGAACGCAGGCTGCAGCGCCTCTCCAAAGGCGACTGCCTTGGCTGCGATCACATGCATCAGCGGGCCGCCCTGAATGCCGGGGAAGATGGCCGAATTCACTTTCTTAGCGATATCTTCATCATTGGTCAGGATCATGCCGCCACGCGGGCCGCGCAGGGTTTTGTGCGTGGTGGTGGTCGCCACATGCGCATGCGGGAAGGGGCTGGGGTGCTCACCCGCTGCCACCAGACCGGCGAAGTGCGCCATGTCGACGTGCAGGTAGGCACCGACCATGTCGGCAATCTCGCGCATGCGGGCAAAGTCGATCTGTCGTGGAATGGCCGAGCCACCGGCGATGATCAGCTTGGGTTGGTGTTCTTTTGCCAGCGCCTCGACCTGATCATAGTCCAGCATGTTGTCTTCTTTGCGGACGCCATACTGCACCGCTTTGAACCACTTGCCCGACTGGTTGGGACGGGCGCCGTGGGTCAGGTGGCCGCCTGCGTCCAGGCTCATGCCCAGAATGGTATCGCCGGGCTGGATCAGTGCCTGGAACACGCCCTGATTGGCCTGAGAGCCTGAGTTCGGCTGCACGTTGGCAAAGCCGCAGCCAAACAGCTCTTTGGCGCGGTCGATGGCGAGGTTTTCGGCGATGTCCACGTACTGGCAGCCGCCATAATAGCGACGACCGGGATAGCCTTCGGCGTATTTGTTGGTCATCACCGAGCCTTGTGCTTCCATCACGGCGGCAGAGACGATGTTTTCGGATGCGATCAACTCGATCTCGTCGCGCTGACGACCCAGCTCGGATGTGATCGAGCCGAACAGCTCGGGATCACGGTCAGACAGGGACTGGGTGAAAAATCCGTGCGTACGGTGAGGGGCGTTCAATTTGTGATCTCCTGAAATTGTCAACCGGTCCAGCCAAGGCCGGCGGAAATGGCGTTCATTGATTGCAGCAGAGCGACCGGAACCGTTCCGGCCTGCTGTTCACTGCGGGTCTGGCGTAGTAGGTCGACTTGCAGAGTGTGAATGCGGGCAAGTTCATCTCGCTTGCGTTCGACGCGCTCACACAGTCGTGGGAAACGCTGTCCAATGATTTGCCCGCCGTTCAAAAACTTCACAGCGTCGCAAGCCTTGTAGTATTCCGAGGTGATTGCCTGAAGAATGTGGTGGCGTGTGTTGGCGTCGCAGACCAGTTCGCTGTATTTCGCCGCGATTGTCATATCGGTCTGGTACAGAGACTTTTCCATTTCATCGACCGCAAGGCGGAACAATCGGGACTGCCGAAACATATCTCGAAGTACCTCATCGCCCCGTGCGCCGCGGAACTTTCTAAAATTGACCATGGCGGCGCCGAACCCGTACCAGCCAGTAATCAGGTGTCGGTTTTGCGACCACGCAAACACCCATGGAATGGCACGCAGATCATCAAGGCTGGCTGCGCCGAACCGACGGGCGGGGCGGGATCCGATTTTTAGGCGGGCTAGTTCTTCAACCGGGCTTGCCTGTTGGAAATACTCAAGAAACCCCGGCGTTTGCAGCAGCGAAACATAAGCCATCTGAGAAAGCTCGGACAACGCATCCTGTGCATCATCGAATTCCGGGCGGTCCGGCGTTTTAGTGTGACTAGCCGTGTGGCGTAGTGTGCTGGACAAGAGCAATTCCAGATGCGCCGCGGCTGTCCCGCGGTTGGCATATTTGGCAGACACTACTTCGCCCTGTTCCGTTACACGTAGCCGTCCGGCAATTGTGCCGCTTGGTTGCGCGGCTATTGCCCGGCCTGTGGGGGCACCACCCCGGCTGACAGAACCACCACGTCCGTGAAAAAACGCGGCACTAAATCCCTGCGACGCAAGTGCTGTAACGATCCGGCGCTGCGCACGGTCCAGTTCCCAGGTCGAACAGAAATATCCGCCATCTTTGCCGCTGTCGGAGTATCCCAACATCACCTCGATCACATTGCCACCTGACTTAAGGCTGCGGCGGGCAAGCGGAACATCCAGAACATCCAGCAGAATTGCTGAGGCGTTGCGCAGATCACCGATCGTCTCGAACAGCGGCACCACAGAAATATCAAGTGTCTCTGATCCGAACCCGGCATAGCGGGCGAGAAGATAGACACCCAGGATGTCGTCTGCCGAACGTGTCATCGACAAAATGAATGGTCCGACAGCTTTGGGATCCGGCCCTATTCGAACAGCGTACATAAGGGCTAGTAAGGCTAGTAATTCCTGCGCCTGATCACTCAACCCGTCACGCTGAGGATACTGCAGGTTCTGGTCTGCCAACTCGGTGCGTAGACGAGTCGACCATTCGGGTGTTCCGTATTCGGGCGCCGGTTCGAATGCAGACCAGATTTCTGACAGAACGCTGGTCGTGACCGTCGAATTCTGCCGTATGTCCAAGGTTGTAGTACGCAACCCGAAAACGGTTGCCGCCCGGCGAAGAGGTCGGATATGCCGCCTGGTTAGAATATCGGCGTTTACTGCACAAAGCGCCTCATCAAGCGCGTCGAGATCACACTCGAACTGCGAGATATGCTGATAACCGGCACTTGTCAGTCTTTGGCGGATGGCATTTAGGGCCTGCCGAAAGGGTTCGTTCGGGTTGCGGTCATTCTTGGGTGCGCGGTTGATGATTGCCTGCAACCGTTCACCGTGAGGTTCGGGCAGTGGTAGGATAAGGGCGCTAATGCTCAGTTTTTGCGCGGCTTTATCAAGAGCCTGACAGTAGAGATCAATCGCTGTCTCGCGCCCACGTTGCAGAGCCAGCTTGGTCATCTCAGAGGTTACATTCGGGTTGCCATCCCTGTCACCGCCAATCCAGCTATGAAATCGGACATTGGGCGTCACATTCAAAGTCTGTCCCAAAACCTGCAAACAGGCGTGATCGAACCGGTCGATGACCTGTGGTACAGCATCGAATATTGCGTCGCGGAAAAACTGCAAACCCCATTCGATCTCGTCACGTAAACTGGGTCGTGACAAGCGTAATTCTCCGGTCATCCATAGTAGGTCGATCTCGCCTTCTAGATCATTCAACAATGTTGAACGTTCAATTGGCGTCCAGCGCTGAGATTCGAGGCTGACCAGGATACGATAAATCCGGCGGTGAATTTCAAGAACGGTGACGCGTTTGGCTTCGGTCGGATGCGCAGTTAGCGTTGGGCCAGTCATTAAACTACCTGCCAACTTTTCGGTTTCCCCAACACTCAGATTAAGGTCCGACAACACTTCGGCAAATCCACCTTCAACCGCTTGGGCCCCTTTTTGGGTTTCGATTTGTCGACGATTCCGCACATCTGCGTTTTCGTCGATGATGCGCACAAGCTGAAACCAGATCGACAGGGCCTGCAAATACGGGATTGCGGCCTGGCCAGTTGGAATGGGGGGCAGCGGCTTGGCTTCGGCCCAAGAAGCGACATGTGGCGCCCTTTTCAAAAGGATGTTTCGCCATAGCGCGCGCAATTCAGTCCGAAGACCGTCCGCGTACGCGGACGGTGGAAGCGACGGCTGGGTATCCTGAGCCAACGCTTGCATCAGATCACTTTGTCTCTTGGATTTTTGCCATTGAAGAAATCATTGAGGTTTTCAATGACGCGGAACCCCATAGCTTCGCGTGCTTCTTTAGTCGCGCTTCCGAGATGTGGCAGCATGACGAGGTTGTCACATTGCAGCAGGTCCGAGCTAATGCGGGGCTCGCCGTCAAATACATCCAGCGCCGCGCCGCCAATTGTGTCGAACATCAGGGCCTGGATCAGGGCGTGTTCGTCGATGACCTCGCCGCGCGCGGTGTTGATCAGGAAGGCGTCGGGTTTCATCAAGTCGAGTCTTCGACCGTTGATCAGGTGCCGGTTTGCGGCCCCTCCGGGGCAGTGCAGCGAGACGAAGTCGCATTGCGGCAACAGCTCATCGACAGTATCCACCTGAGTGGCATTGCACTTAGCCAGAATGTCGGGTGCCACCTGGCTGCGATTGAAAATAACGACGTCCATTCCAAAGCCATGATGGGCGCGGCGGGCCATTTCCTGCCCGATGCGGCCATAGCCGATGATGCCCAGGGTCTTACCGCTGACCTTGGTGCCGACCAGATGCGTGGGCCGCCAACCGGTCCAGTTTCCGGCGCGCAGCTCGCGTTCGCCTTCGCCAGCGCGGCGCGCTACCATCAGCAATAAGGTCATTGCGATATCAGCGGTACATTCAGACAGAACGTCAGGCGTGTTTGTCACGGTCATGCCAAGTTCGCGGGCTGAGGGCTCGCAAATGTGGCTATACCCGACCCCGTAATTGGCCAGAATTTTGGTCTGTGCTGTGGGGACGTCCAGCGCCTCGGCGCTGAGCGTATCGGTAACGGTGGGCAGCACCGCGTCATAGTGTTTCAGGGCGTCGCGGATTTCAGCCGGGGACATCGGAGTATCCCCGGTATTGAGTACGGTGTTGTAGTCTTCGGCCAGTCGCGCCTCGACGGCGGCGGGCCAGCGACGGGTGACAAGGACTGAAGGTTTGGTCATCACGCAGCCTTTCCCATGACGCGGGCAATGGTTTCGCCAATCACCGCCGGGTTTTCCGCAACGGTCACCCCCGCCGCCGACAAGATTTCAACCTTCTCCGAGGCACTTTCGCCAAAGGCCGAGATGATCGCACCAGCATGACCCATAGTCCGACCTTTGGGCGCGGTCAGACCTGCAACATAGGCGACGACGGGTTTGGTTATGTTGTCGCGGATGTATTCTGCGGCCTCGGCTTCCTGCGGTCCGCCGATCTCGCCGATCATGGCAATGACTTCAGTGTCCCTGTCCTGTTCGAACCGCTCAAGGATATCGCGGAACGAAGACCCGTTGATCGGGTCGCCGCCGATCCCAACGCTGGTTGAAACGCCGATGCCGTGTTCTTTCAGCTGGGCTGCGGCCTCATAGCCAAGCGTGCCGGATCGACCGATGATGCCGACATTTCCGGGCAGGTAGATGTGGCCTGGCATGATCCCCAACAGAGCCTTGCCGGGGCTGATGGTGCCCGCGCAGTTGGGCCCGGTCAGCACCATGCGCTTGTCTTTGGGATAGCGGTACATGTACCGCTTGACCCGGATCATGTCCTGCGCCGGGATACCGTCGGTGATACAGACGCAATAGCGGATACCCGCATCTGCGGCCTCCATAATAGAATCGGCGGCAAATGGTGGCGGCACGAAAACAAGGCTGGCATCGGCACCGGTCGCCTCAACGGCCTGTTTGACGGTGTCAAAGACCGGCACGCCCTCGACGGTCTCGCCGCCCTTGCCGGGGACAACGCCGCCGACGACATTAGTGCCGTAGTCCAGCATGTCCTTGGTATGGAACCGTGCCATCCGTCCGGTAATGCCCTGAACGATAACACGACTGTCGCGGTCCAGAAGAATGCTCATTAGACAGCCCTCATCTTGGTGTTTTGGGTCAGATCGTTTTGCCACGCGCCAACAGCGCGTTCGGCGGCTTCCATCAGGGTGGTGGCGCGGATGATCGGCAATCCGGATTTGGCCAGAATTTTCTGACCTTCCGCGACATTGGTGCCGGCCAGCCGCACGATGACAGGGATATCAAGCTCAAGTTCGCGTAGCGCCTGTACGACGCCCTCTGCGACCCAGTCACAGCGATTGATCCCGGCGAATATGTTGACCAGCACCGCCTGCACATTCTTGTCTGACAGGACCAGACGAAAGGCCTTGGCCACACGTTCGGGCGAAGCTCCACCGCCGATGTCCAGAAAGTTCGCAGGTTCGCCCCCCGCCAGCTTGATCGTATCCATCGTGGCCATGGCCAAACCGGCGCCGTTCACGATACAGCCGATATTGCCGTCAAGACCGACATAAGACAGGCCGCGATCCGCCGCGCGGCTTTCGCGCGGGTCTTCCTGGCTTTTGTCGCGTAACTCTGAGATCTGCGGATGCCGGAACAAGGCGTTGTCGTCAAAGCTCATCTTGGCATCCAGCGCCAGAACCCGATCGTCACCGGTGATGACCAGCGGGTTGATCTCGACCATGGTGGCGTCCAGATTGCTGAAGGCGGCGTAGCAGCCCTGTAGCGTGCGCACCATTTGCTGAACCAATTTCGCCTCAAAACCCAGTTGAAATGCGATTTCGCGCGCCTGGAATTCCTGCAGGCCCACGGCCGGTTCGACGATCGATCGCACGATGCTGTCGGGGCGTTCGGCCGAGATATCTTCGATCTCCATGCCGCCTTCCGACGAGGCCACGATCATCACCCGCTGGCTGGAGCGATCCAGCACGAAGCCCAGATAAATCTCGCGATCAATCGGCACGGCGGATTCAACGTAGACACGGTAGATGCCCTTGCCTTCGGGACCGGTTTGATGCGTAACCAACCTGCGTCCGAACATCTCGTCACAGGCTTCATGGATTTCGTTCTCGGTGTTGCACAGTTTGACACCTCCGGCTTTTCCTCGGCCTCCGGCATGGACTTGAGCCTTCACGATCCAACGATCGCCCCCCAGCTCTCGCGCCCGATATGCCGCTTGTTCGGGACTGTAGGCCAGCGCACCCGAAGGTACGGCGACACCAAAATTCGAAAGAACCTCTTTCGCCTGATATTCGTGAATATCCATCTGCAATCTTCCTCCCGTTCATGCAGTGCGGTCAGGCCGCGATCGACGTGCCGTAGCGGCTTTCCAGCAGCGCTTCGATGGCTTCAAAATCCACTGTGCCGCCCAGTTCGCGGATCGCCTCGCCAAACAGTTTTACGATGCGGCTGATCGACTGATGGTTCAGTTGGTTCAGGATGCCGATGCGCACCTGTACCGGGGCGCTGAGTGTCGGCCAGATGCCAAAGCCACGCGCGCGGCAGTTCTGTACCAATTCCATCTCGCGGCCAGCCAGTTCTGTGGGCAGGTTCAGCACTACGAGGCTTGGCATGTCCGAAGTGACATCGCAGCCCATCGCGGTGACGGCGTCACGCAGGACGGCCTCATGCATTTTGTAGGAATGCGCGCGTTTAGCCAGTCCTTCCTGCAAGGTCAGACGCAGAGATTCATGGAACGCGGCGACGGCATAGCCCGAATGGGTCCGGTGATAGGTGCCTTTCTCAACATCCTGACCGTCGACAATGCCCCAATGGCGGGCCTCGAAAATAGGGTTGTGGACGTAAGAGTAAGCACCGGTTGTCTTCAGCGCCTCGATAAAGGCGTCGGTAAAGCTGACAGGCGCATAGGTCAGGGGCAGGCAGCACAGGCCTTTTTGCGGGCACGAAGCCCAGCCTGCGATGCCGGGGAAATCGTCGATACGAAAGTCTGCAACACCCAGCGAAGACACAGCGTCAATCAGACCCATGGTGCCATGATTTTCACACGCATCCGAGAATCCCTGTACATCGTTGACACGGCCGGAACCGGTCTCCCAATGTGCCATGAAAGCCCATTTCGGCTTGTGTTCGGCCAATGCGACCTCGACCATCTCACCGGTCACGGGCTGGCCATGCGGAATTTCGATCACAGTGACGCTGGCCGCATTGGGATCAAGTGGATTGGCGGCATGTTCTTCAGGTGTGGCCGCCTTAATCCGAAGGGTCAGCGCGTCAATGCCGGAAAAGGTGCCATTGGTGAACGCAACCACCTTGTCGCCAGGCATAACAGCCGAGAACATAGTGTCCAGCGCGCTCCAACCGGTGCCAGCAACCGCGAAGGTATAGGTATTGTCGGTGCCCCAGATTTTGCGCAGCATGTGCTTGCATTCGATCATGCCGCGCAGGACGTCACCCTGCATGTGATCCGCAACACCTGCATTTGCGAAGGCATGCAGAACGCGGGCATCGGTATTGCCTGGTCCGGGCCCCGCAGCCAGTGTTTCCGGAATTTCGAGCGTCGGGTAGATTTGAAACGTCATTGGCGATCCTCCTCGGCGACGGGGTCCGTAATGCGCCCCGTCTGTCGCGTTACCGAAAAGAAAAGCCGATCCTTGCGTCAGGGCGCAACGTAACTTACTACTGCTTTAGGGTAGCTATTTGGGTGGGAAAAAACCTACCCATTCTGGCAAATATACCGATGTATACCGGAAACTTACCTACCCAACATGGTAGTTCTTGGGTAAATTAGGTGGAAAATCAATGCTCGACACAACGCCCCCTCCGATCGACATCATGCTCGCCAACAACAATTCTCTCGTCCTCTCGGCGATGTCCGAAATCTTTGAGAGAGACAAACGATTCTCGTTGGTGGCGACATCTGCAACTGCCGAAGGTTTCCTTGGGGCAGTCATGCGTGTGCCGGTAAAGGTCTGCGTGGTGTCCTGGGAGCTGCCAGCTTTGGGTGCAGCCAAACTGATCGAAGTGCTGCGCGAACAGGAAAATGCGCCGCGTTTTGTGGTCTATGGTGATGAGGCAGGTGATGTCCCACGGCTGGCCATGCAAGCAGGCGCCGCAGGGTTTGCACCTCGTTCCGGTGAGGTTGAAGGTCTGCTGGAGACATGCGTTGATGTTGCCAAAGGAAAGATGGTTTTTCCATTCATTGATGTACGCACGGTGCAACATAGTCCTCTTCAGACCTTGTCGCGCAAAGAGCGGGCTATCCTTGAGGCCCTGTCGAAGGGAATGTCCAACCGGGAACTGTCAAAAGAGTTACAGATTTCCACCAATACCGTGAAATTTCACCTCTCGAATATCTATGAAAAACTGTCAGTTAGAAACCGGGCGCAAGCCATCGCTTATTACTATTCAGCCAAATCTTCTTCAGATTAGGCTCGTAGGTGATGTTTCGCAATGAGCTGTGAAAAACAGAGTCAGCGTCATACCAGGGTCAGGATGCACAGAATTTCGCCGCGACGCGTGATTCACAGTTCAAGTAACGGAGCGGTGACATGAGCGACCTTTGTTGGTTGACCGACGAACAGATGGCCAGGCTCACCCCTTTTTCCGAAGGCCCACGGCAAACCTCGGGTCGAGGACTGGCGAGTCATGAACGGGATTATCTTCATCAGCCGCAATGGGTTGCGTTGGCGAAATGCGCCTGCATCCCCGGCCGCAAGCAGTGCAAGACTCCGGTGAGTTACGATCTTCTTCACTACAAACACCGCAACCGCCTTGAGATCATATTCGGCAGACTCAAAGACTGGCGGCGTGTGGCGACCCGATATGATCGCCGTCCCAAGTTTTCCCATCAGCCATCGTACGCGCGGCAACTGTCAACTACTAGTCATGAATCCTGATCTTAGAAAACTGTGAGCCCTTGAAAGAAATCTTGAGCAGGTTTTCGATTTATTATTTCTGGCAGCCATTCACTCGCCACCGTCAAAAGCATAAACTGGCGATAGTTTGCAACAGACCCACGCGGTTGTGCAGTTTTTCACCCCGTGGCAGGCACCCACAATCCGCCGATCTCTGTCTTCGCAATACGTATGGTCAACGCCATAGCGACTATCCAGCCGGTCACTACGGCCGCGGCCGTTCCGAACCACACCCCGGTTTCGTTGAATCCCAATATGCCAATAAACACCCAAACAAAGAACGCGACCCCAAAGGCCTGGCGATAAAGGCTGATCCAAACGGTCCAAATAGGTTTTTTGAAGGCCTGCAAAAGTGAGTTGATTGAAAACAGCATCATGTAAAAAGGCAGGATCAGACTGTCGACTCGTAGATATCCCACACCAACGCGTACAACCTCTGGGTCCGCTGTAAAAAGGCGCATAACTAAGGGACCACCAAGCCAAAGGATCGGGATCGCAACCAGCGACATATAAAACCCGACTCGCCAGCAATAGAACAACGCGGCGCGCACCCGCTGGCTGTCCCGAGCACCGAAATTCTGTGAGGCGATTGGCAGTAGGGCACCCGTGACACCCAGAATGGGCAGCAACAAAACCTGTTCAAGCCGTATAGCGATTGCATAACCAGCAATTGCATGTTCACCAAACAGCTTCAGCGCAAACTGCAGCACAAAGGCCGACAACAACATGATCGTAAACGAAAAGGCAGTGGGCAGAACCTGCAGCGAAATTTCTGCAAACCGTTTTAGGCGCGGTCTGAAATAGGCCGCGCGCATACGTTTCATTCGCCTTCGCCGAAGAACCTGCCGGATCAAAAAGATCATCACGCCTGTCTGGCTGATCACCGTGGATAAAGCCAAACCGTTGAAGCCGATGCCCGGAATCACGCCCGGAATTCCGTAGATCAGAAGGGGATTCAGGATGATGTTCGCCAGAAACGCGACGATAAGTGCCCGTTGCATAGACACTGCGTCGCCATGGGCCTGCAAGATGCCATTACATCCATGAGCCAGAAGAAATCCCGGCATTGCCAAAAGCAACCAATAGAAATAGCGAAGCCCGGCTTCACGATAAACGCCTGGTTCCGAGACAAGCTTGATTAACAATGGGCCGAACCAAAGCCCTGCCAGGGCAAGCAGGCAAGACGCAACGATTCCGTAAGTTATCCCTTGGGCCGCTAGGCGTCGTGCCGCTCGGTTGTCGCCTGCACCCAGAGCGTATCCAACCAGTGCACTCATAGCTGCACCCAGCCCGACGCCCACGGAAATAGAGATGAAGAAAGCTTGAAAGCCAAGGGCCAGCCCAGCTTGGGCGCTAGTCGACAACAGCCCGGCAAAAAAGATGTCGACGATGTTGTAAAGTGTACTGAAAAGCATTCCGACCGCGCCGGGTATCGCCAATGTTCGGAAATGGCCTGCAATGGACCCTTGGGTCAGATTAAGGTCGATTGCCTGAGCCATGTTAACTGGGTGTCATGGGCGCTCGGCCTGAACTGTTAGAAAGACAAACTCAGGGGTCAGAACATCTTCGAACCCGTGGTTGAGTTCAGCGTCCACACTGATCGTGTCGCCAGCTGACAGCGTAAAGCGGGCCTCGCCATATCGGTAAACGGCTTGGCCCTCGAGAGCCTGCACAAACACTACGCCGTGGCCGACATAAGTGGGCGGCGGCCCGCCTTCGCGCAATAAAGTCACGCGACGCGCCTGAAATCGCAGGTCTTTACGAGAATGCAGTGAAAGATTGACATATTCGTGGCTATGCCCCGCCGAGATACGGTTTGATTTCAGTCCCTCACCATGGCGCACGAGAGTGTAGTCAGTGTGATCTGTGCGCGCTTCGCGGAACAAAGAAACAATCGGAACTTCGAGCGCTTCGGCCAGTGCCGCCAGAGTGTCGATTGAGGGAGAAACCAACCCATTTTCGATCCGGCTGATCATAGCGGCTGAGATACCGGACTGTTCTGCCAGCCTTCGCGCGGATTGCTTCCGACTTTGCCGCAGTTCCTTCAGCGAGGCGCCGATGGCACGGTCGATCTGTCTGCCTGGAGTGTCTCCTTGCATGATCCGTCCTTTCAGTCGCTGCTATAATACCCCACCACATCGCCATCAGTGGTGACACCAAGGCCATTCAGCAACCGGTTGGCGTAGTTGAAGTAACCTACGATCTGGTTGATTTCGAGAATCTCGCCATCCTCCCAACCGGTGTGTTTCAGGGCTGCCACATCAGAATCGACCATCGTACCCGGCGAAAGTGTAAGCTTTTCCGCATAGGTCAGTGCCGCCAAATGTGCGCCGTCGAACGCATCCTGCGGGCGATGTGCCTCGAGTGCGGCTTCGATCTTGTCGGCGCGTGTGGCGTCGTCGATCAGGTGACGGGCGTTGGACCAGTGGTTAGCATAGGAATAGGGGCAGGTGTTGAGAGTGGATACGTAGGAACTGATCACTTCCTGAAACCACATGGGAACTTTGTTCGCCTCATCGTGCAGACAGGCCCGGTACAGAATCACATGCCCCTTCATGGTGTTAGGCCGCAGGGAATGCACCCGCATGACATTGTCGATAGTGCCGTGCGGTGTACGCGCCAGATCCAAAGTGGCCTTCAGATGCGAGTCAGCATCTTCGTCAGATATCATGCTGATCCAGGCAGACATTTGCGGTTCCTCCCTTGGTCGTCAGTATTATCTGAGGGCAGATCATAAATTGTCCTCTGAGTTTTTTATTGACGAGTATTGCATATTAAGCAACCATATTAATTAGTGTGCAACGTATTTGAGGAGGCTCAGGCCTTGCCCGACTGCCCCAAACAATCGCAGCGCCAGCCCGGCCTCGGCTGTTTTGTCAGGCCTGGCACCACGACATGCCGGCCTGCCTTTGCAGGAACGGTGGAGAAAACTCCTTTGCACGCCCGGTCCATCAAAAGACAAATTCGCATGGTGTCCCGAACCCAAGCAGGTACGACATGAACCAAGCCACTCCGATGATTGAAGTGACCAATCTGGATAAATATTACGGTGCGTTTCACGCGCTGAAAAACATCGATCTGACGGTCCATCAGGGTGAAAAAGTCGTGATCTGCGGTCCCTCGGGATCGGGGAAATCGACGCTGATCCGGTGCTTTAACGGGCTGGAGTGGCACAACTCCGGCCGCCTCGTGATCGACGGGATCGAGGTTTATGACGGAGCCAAAGAAATTCGCGAGCTGCGGCAGGAAGTCGGTATGGTCTTTCAGCAGTTCAACCTGTTTCCACACCTGACAGTACTAGAGAATCTGACGATCGGTCCGATGAAAGTGCGCGGGATATCCATGGCGCAGGCCGAAGAAACTGCACGCAACTATCTTGAACGTGTTCATATCCCGGAACAGGCCGACAAGTACCCGGCACAGCTGTCGGGCGGGCAACAGCAGCGCGTGGCAATTGCGCGTTCTCTATGCATGGAAACTCGGATCATGCTGTTTGACGAACCGACATCCGCGCTGGACCCCGAGATGATTAATGAGGTCTTGGATGTGATGGTCGAGCTGGCCGATACCGGCATGACCATGGTTGTCGTCACTCACGAGATGGGCTTTGCTCGTAAGGTCGCTGATACGATGGTCTTTATGGAGGCGGGCCAGATCGTCGAAGTCTCACCACCCGAACAATTTTTCACCAACCCCTCGAGCGAACGCTGCCGTTTGTTCCTAGATCAAATATTGGCGCATTGACATGAGCGATCTGGGCATTTCCCGGCCAAAAGGTCAGCCGCTGCCAAAGCCGCCTTTTTTGAAGCGGTTTTTTGACTCGACCCTGATTTCGGTCGGGATCTATGCCGTTATCGTCGGGCTCATCGCCTATGGTGCATATATCGGCGCGCAGGGCATGGGGTATAACTGGCAATGGTACCGGGTGCCGCAGTTTCTGTATCGCAATACCGAGGTCGGGTTTGAATGGGGTGAAATTCCCATCGGGCTGGTCGCGACGATCAAATTGTCGGTCACGGCTTTCATTCTGGCTATGGTTATAGGCCTGCTTGTGGCGTTGCTGCGCCTGTCGGATCTTGTCATCGGGTCCGCAGTTGCGGTTGGATTTCTGGAGCTGATCCGAAATATCCCGCTGCTGGTCCTGCTCTACCTCTTCTATTATGTTCTGGGGCCGATTTTTGGATTTGACCGATATACGGCCAGCATCCTTACCCTGGCCGTTTTCCATTCAGCCTTGATTTCGGAAATCTTCCGGGCCGGGATCAACGCCGTTCCCACAGGCCAATGGGAGGCCGCTAAATCCATCGGGATGAGCCCGTCCCAGACTTATCGCTATATCATCCTGCCACAATCCGTCCGCTTCATGCTGCCGCCGATGACCGGCGAGGTCGTTCACCTCATCAAATCCTCGGCCATTGTCAGCGTGATTGCGGTGGCCGAGCTGACGACCTTCGGACGCAATATCATTTCAGACACATACATGAGTTTCGAAATCTGGTTCACCATCGCACTGGTTTATCTGGTGGTGACCCTGATCCTGTCGATTGGCGTAAGCCATCTGGAGAAGAAATATGCCGTCGACCAATAACCCAGAAAATATGTCGGACAACAAGGAGAACCAAGATGAAGCTTTCTCGCAGAATGCTCGGGGCTGCCCTCGGCGCGGTCGTGGCTACCGGTGTGGCGACCTCAGGCTGGGCGCAAAGCGCTACGCAGGAACTATCCAGCGAAAGTGTGATTGAAACTATCAAGCAGGATGGCGTGATCCGGATCGGTCTGTCGCTGTTCGTGCCATGGTCGATGCGCGACAAGAATGGCGATCTGATCGGATTCGAACTGGATGTTGGCCGTCAGCTGGCCGAGGATATGGGGGTTGAGGTCGAATTCGTGCCCACCGCTTGGGATGGTATCATCCCGGCGCTGGTCTCAGGCAATTTCGACGTGATCATCTCGGGCATGTCGGTGACAGCGCAGCGGAACCTGACCATTAACTTTACCGATCCATACGCCTATTCGGGTCTGGCCATTCTGGCCAATAAGTCGATGACTGAAGGCATGACGCTTGAGGATTTCAACAATCCCGAAGTGACCTTTGCCGCCCGGCGTGGTGCAACACCTGCGGCGGTGATTGCACAGAACTTCCCAGACGCGACCTTGCTGTTGTTCGATGAAGACGGTGCTTCGACTCAGGAGGTACTGAATGGGAACGCTCATGCTTCCATGGCAGCGCAGCCAACTCCGAACCGCGAGGCTGGGTTGCACCCTGAAACGCTGAGTGTGCCGTTCGAAAATCTCTATGATCCGCGCGGTGAAGCCTTTGGTGTGCGAAAGGGCGACCCGGACGCCATGAACTATTTCAACAACTGGATCGCGCAGCAGTGGCGTTCCGGTTGGCTGAAAGAACGTCATGACTATTGGTTTGCTGGAAACGAATGGGCTGACCAGGTCGCCCAGTAACCCTGACCCACCCGGGGGGCAGCGATGCAGCCCCCCGGATCTGATACGGAGCGTCTCGCGTGCAGGACTTTCTCAAAAAACTCAGATGGCCGGACTACCTGATCGCCGCGGTTCTGTTCGTGTTTTTCGGGTATATCTGGCTGTCGATTGAAGGCACGCTCAATTATAGGTGGCGCTGGGACGTCATCCCCAGTTACATTGTCGGCTGGCATTCAGGTCGTGAGGAATACTTTGCCAATTTGCTGCTGCAAGGGTTGGCCGCAACGGTTCGCATCAGCCTCTATGCCGGAATTCTGGCGTTGATCCTGGGCACCATTCTGGGTGTAGCCCGCTGTTCATCAAATCTGACCATCCGCATGCTGGCGCGCACCTACTTGGAATTCTTGCGCAATGTGCCGCCGGTTGTTGTCGTTTTCATCTTCTTCTTCTTCCTGTCCCAACAGCTGATCGATGCGTTGAATCTGGAACGCTGGGCGCGCGGTATCGCGCGGCAGGAAAACAATCAGGTGTGGGAGTTCTTCTTCGGTGAAATGCGCCGCTTCCCGTCGCTTGTTTCGGGCGTCATAGTACTGGCCCTTTTTGAAAGCGCATTCGTTGGTGAAATCGTGCGTGCCGGTATCCAGTCGATCCCAAAAGGTCAGCGGGAAGCCGCGCGCTCTATCGGTATGAGCCGCCTTCAGGAACTGCGCTATGTGGTACTGCCGCAGGCGATGAAGAAAGTGGTGCCACCGCTTGCCAATCAGTTCATTTCGCTGATCAAGGACAGTTCAATCCTGTCGCTGATTTCCGTGCAGGAACTGACTTATAAAACGGTAGAGCTTGTGGCCTCATCCCGCATGATATTTGAGGCGTGGATCACCACGGCCGCTTTCTACTTTGTGGTTTGCTTCGGCCTTAGCCGATTGTTTGCGCGGCTTGAAAAACGGTCAGATAAGCGCTGACATATAGGCCAGTATGATACGCCTCTATGATTTCCGGCTTTCGGGCAGCTGTCACAAAGTACGACTGTTACTGTCCATGCTGCAGCGGGATCACCAGATCATCGACGTAGACCTGCTGAACGGTGACCAAAACCAGAGCGCTTTTTTGCAGGTCAATCCGCTGAACAAGGTACCGGTTCTGGACGATGATGGGTTCGTCCTGCGCGACAGTACTGCCATCATGGTCTATCTGGCACAGAAATATGGCGCAGCCGAATGGGCCCCGACCACACCGAAAGAACACGGCGACATACAGCAATGGCTGTCGTTTTCTGTGAATGAAATCTTCCACGGCCTTGCAATGGCCCGGGCGATTGTTCTGTTTGAACGCGACACCGATCTGGCTGAGCCGCTGGCGCTTGGGCGGAAATCCCTGAAGATCATGGAGCAACACTTGTCAGACCATCGCTGGCTGGCCTGCGACTGTCCCACCCTCGCAGATCTGGCCTGCTATCCTTACATAGCTCTGGCGTATCAGGGTGGAATATCGATGTCTCCATACCCGGCGGTGCGCGCGTGGATCGCGCGTGTTGAGGCTTTGCCTGGTTATGTCCCGATGCCGGGTTTGCCGGCACCGGGTTAGGGGCAATCGGGGCTATGCTCTGATCTGAACCATGCCGTTTTCGATCCGGGATTCAAAAACTTTCATCGGCCGCGTCGCAGGCGCTGAAACCGGGCGCCCGTCTCGCACATCAAATGCGCCCTGATGCAGGGGGCACTCGATGACATAGCCATCGAAATACCCGTCACATAGATCCGCGCCGCCATGATTGCACAGCGCCAGTGAGGCATAGATACCACCGGGCGTGTCGTAGATTGCGATAATACGTGATCCGAGTTCGACCCGTGTGACCCAATTTTCTTCCAACCGAGCAGCCTCGATCACGTCTTTCCACGGTTTTACATCTGTCATGGATCACGCCTCCTCCTTGTGCCGGATCTGACGCAGGATTTCGCGGTGGGCAGCCAGATAGCCGCCGGGCTCGATATGGATGTGGTCTTTTAGCTTCTCATGCAAGCGCGGGAGCGCGTGAAACGGGACCGAAGCGACATAGTGATGTTCCGCGTGGTAATTCATGTTCCAGCACAGAAAGGACCACGGTGCCGAAACCAGATTGGTGCGCGTATTTTCCGACATCTGCGCGACGGTCGGGCGTCCAACATGTTCGGTCATCCGGATGAACCGCATCACCGGCTCGCCCAGAAACAGGGGGATGAACCAATACCAGATCAGCCCCCACCAACCCGTGATGGCCATGCCCAGAACGATCGCCGCATAAATAGCCAGCATTCTGCGGGCATCGCGATATACGGCCTGATGTTCGACTTTCGGAATGAACCGCAACTCGGTCTCGCTGAGATTGCCGCTGGCGTGGCGAAACAGCTCCGTGAATTTGCCGCGCCAATAGGGCAGGGCGGACAGATAAAGCAGATATTCTCCCATTGTTTCGGGCAAAGGGATCAGTTCGGGGTCCTCCCCGGTCAGTTGCGTATAGGTGTGATGATCGCAATGCTCGTAGCGAAAGAACCGATGTGGCAGAATGATGATCAGGCCGCAGATCTGACCTACCAAATCATTCAGCCACCGGGTTCGGAACACCGTATAGTGCACGCATTCATGCTGTAGTGAGAAATGGTGCACCAGAACGATGCCTTGCAGGAACATTGCGGGCCAGATTAGCCAGCTGTTCCAGGCTAGGGTGACAAGGGTAGTTGTGCCAGCTAGTACCATTACCCAAAGCGCCAGATGGCGCAGGCCGGGGCCGTCGGACCGTTGCATGAGTCCTTTCAGTTCTTCACGCGTGAGCTTGCCTTCGGCCAGTGCCTGAGACAGGGGCGTTACGATTGCTTGTGACATGTGAATTCCACATTTTTGCCGGTGCGGGGGCTTTGCCCTCATCGCATGTACCGGCACCGGAGACGGGAGTGCTCCGCACCATAGGACCTTGTCAGGTGGACCTATTGCAATCAGTTTAGCGCGATGGCACGCGTTCGATCAAGCGGGAAGGCTCAGCCAGTGCGGCGTAGACCGATATCCAGATCGGGGTCGGCGAACAGGGCAGCCGCGCAGGGGTGTTTGTCCAAAATGGTGGCTCCGCCAGGCAAACGGTCGGCGTGGAAAGCCCCGTTTTCCCAGTAGGTCACACCGTCGATTACGATCGTCGGATCAAACACGTTCCAGCTGATTTCGCCTGGGGCATAAGCACCGCAGGTGTGGAAGTGCAGAATACGCGGATTGCCGAAAGCGGACCCGCCCCAACGCTCGAAATTCTCGCGCATATCCCATGGGTAGCCGCAGCCCGGGTGGATGCCCGCATGCCAGGAATGCACGAAGTTGCGGTCGATGCCGAACTGACCCGCGACCCGGTCATAATGAGCTTCGGCCCGTGCGGCGTCGGCAGGATCGCCGTCAAACCCTGTCAGGCGCCCGCTTTCCAGCATCGCAAACACCGGTCTTTCGAACTCTACCGTATAGTCATCGTAGTATTTTGATCCGGTGCCCGTCAGAAATTTCAACGCCACCCTGCCCGAAAAGCTGTGTGCCGGGACTGGCGTGAAGACCGACATGGGGAAGCGCAGGATCGACGTATCGCCCGTCGTATCCGGTTTCATCTCAGGCCGCCCCTGAAAGTCCGTGCCCAGAGGGCAGGTGACCCGCACGTCGGCGGCCCTATTCAGAACGCCGTTGATCCCTGCCTTGATGTCGAGGAAGGCATCGTGATGCCCGTTGGAAAAACCAGAGCCAAAAAGCTCGCGGCTCAGGGCGAAACTGACGATGATCTTCTTGCCCTGTGGCATTTCCGAGAACCGGAGCTGATCCCCGAGACGGGCCAGAAACAGGATGATATCGGCGGTTTCGAACCGCGCCAGGAGGTCAGCGGAAAGGTGTGGATTGTCCGGATTAAAACCTACGTTCACTGCATCAACCGACAGCCCCATGGATCGCGCGGCATGCGTGACGATTTGGACACTATCCGCATCGAAATAGCCGTGTTCGGGAGGTTCATAAGCGATCAACAACCGGTCGCCTGCCGTTGCGTGGGCGCAATTAGTCAATAGATTTCGCGCGCCGCGCTCGGGTGTGATGTCCGACATTCGCGTCTCCTACGGGTTCCGGTCAGTATAGATTAGGCTCAGGTTATGCGCCTAATCTATTTGAAAGTGATTATGCCTGACATTAGGGTGACTAATATGATCGTAAACCTGCCCTATTCCGCCCTGCGCGCCTTCGAGGCAGTTGTCCGACATTCCGGCTTTTCCCCGGCAGCAGCTGAGCTGGGTGTCAGCCAAAGTGCGGTCAGTCAGCATGTGCGGGCGCTTGAGGAATGGCTTGGTCTCGAATTGCTGGTACGTGGTGCACGGTCATCGCGTCCGACCCGCGAAGGGGAACTGCTGGCGCTGGCCATTTCTGAAGGGTTGGGGCGGATTTCGGACGTTTGTACCCAGTTGAGGGACAAGACCCGCACCGACAGGACCATCGTGATTTCATGTCTGCCGGGTTTTGCGTTCAACTGGTTGTTTCCGCGCCTTTTAAACTTTGATCTTGCTCATCCGGACCTGTCGATTTCCATTGCTACGGATACCGGGCAATATCCGTTTTCAGGGGCGGATGCGGATATCGGCATTCGCTATGGTCTGGGTGATTATCCTGGCTATCAGGTCGATTTGCTGATGACCGAGCAGCTGTTTCCGGTCTGCGCTCCTTCTTTGATACCAAGCTTGCGTGGGGTCGGAGATCTGGCGCAGCACACAATGCTGGTGGATGAGAACCTGCATCATGGGCCCGCAAGTCCAACGTGGGATTTCTGGGCGCGGCAATGCGGGCTGACGCTACCGTGGCCCTTGCGAACACGGAGGTTTGGGCAATCCAATCTGGTCGTTCAGGCGGCCATAGAGGGGCTTGGTGTCGCTTTAGGCCGGGAACCTCTGGTCATCGACACGTTATGCGATGGACGTTTGGTGCGACCAATTCCGGAACTGACGCAGTCTCCGCTGTCTTATTGGCTGGTTCGACCCCATGAAACTAAGGACAGCCCGAAAGTTGGTGAGTTTCTGAATTGGATCCGTGCCGAGGTTGAGGCGCAGCCGGACATTCCGCCAGCCGCGTGCGCCGGGAATTAGCCTGACTTATACGAGTCATTACCATTCCAGCATGGTGCAAAATCGGCTTGCCGCCCATACTCGCACAAGCCATCTGACAATCTGGAGAGCATTTCAATGTATCTGAGAAACTGCTGGTATGTCGCCGCCTGGAGCAAAGATATCGGTCGCGAGCTGAAGGCCGAGACGTTTTTGGGCGAGAATATCGTGCTTTACCGGCAGGAGGATGGCAGGCCAGTCGCATTGGAGGATGCTTGCCCGCACCGCAAGCTGCCTCTGTCCAAGGGCAACCTTATCGGGGATGTCGTGGAATGCGGCTATCACGGGCTTAAATTCGACTGCACGGGCAAGTGCACCGACAGTCCGACGCAGCGCGGCATGACCCCGCGGCGGGCGGTGGTTAGATCATATCCGGTTGTGGATCGGTATCGGTTCCTTTGGATATGGATGGGCGATCCGGAGTTAGCAGATCCCGATAAGATTTTCCCGATCGAGAATTTCGACGATGACAGCTGGGGCAAGACCGACGGTGGGGTAATGGATATCGACTGCCATTACCTGTGGGTCTGCGACAACCTGCTTGATCCCAGCCATGTCGCCTGGGTGCATGTCTCTTCTTTTGCAGGCGCCGGAACGGATGAAGAGCCGCTGAACGTCGAGCGGACCGACCGTGGCGTCGTCGTCTCGCGCTGGATCGGGAACAAACCGCCATCGCCCTATTACGCCAAACTGGTGGCATTTGACGGCGACTGCGACCGATTACAGCATTATGAGATGTGCATGCCCGCGATCGGGCTGAACAAATCCATCTATACGCCGGTCGGGACCGGTGGGTATGATAAGCAACCCATTGCTGAAACGTTCATCAATATCTCCTATAATTTCATGACCCCAATCGATGAAGATCGCACCAGATACTTCTGGTTTCAGCACCGAAATTCCGATCCCGAAAATGCGGAAGTGTCCAAATTCATGAATGACGGTGCGCGCATGGCGTTTCTTGAGGACAAGGACGTTCTGGAAGAAGTCCACAAGGGTATGAAGTACGCCAAGACGCCCAACATCGATCTCGGGTTGGACGCGGGTGCCAAACTGTTTCGCAAAACGCTTGATCGCGCGATCGAAGCCGAAACCACCCCTGTGAGTACAACAGTTCCGGCTTGAGGCGTCGTCTGCGAAAGTTACTTATGTAGTTTCACTTGATCGGGCTATTTGAAGTTGACCCCGCCCTGCCGACCGAATTCTTGGCTAGAAGGGCGGAGTTTGCCACTTGCTTGTTATGTCGCACTGTAGATCACTGGAAACCGGCCCCCAGCGAAAGGCGCACCGGGGCGTAAGCTGTCGTCGTGCAGCCATTCGGTGACAGTATCGCGGGGCTCATAGGTTGCGCCGTCCACAGCGAACCGGATCGCATAGCCGCGTCTGCGCCGGGTTGAGGTGCGGTTGCCCATCGCTGAATGTACGATCATACCGTCAAATGCCAGCGCATCACCTGGTTTCATTTTCGGGTAATGAAAGATGTCGTAGTCAGCGCGATTCATTTCGAAATCGGGCATGTCGATATAGTCTGGGTTGTCCACTTCCAGATAATGCAAAAAGCCCCCAAGTTGGTCCGTTTTGAAGGGCCGGTATTTGGCGCCCCAAGCATGCGAGCCTCTTACGAACTCCAACGCACCGTTGTCGGGGTCCACGGGGTCCAGCGCAATCCACATGGTCATGATCGGGCCTGAGACCGGCCAATAGGGTTGATCCGTATGCCAGCCCGTTTGTGTTTTTGTGCCCGGTTCTTTGGCAAATATCTGGTCGTAGATCAGCGAGGTCCAAGGGCTGTTTGCTACCTCTGCCACACGCTGCCCAATATCAGAATTCAGGCAATAGTCTTGAAACACGCCGGGATTTTCACGCATGTTTTTGTAAGCAAAGTAACGGTCACCTTTGGCAACTTCGTCATCGACGGCCTGGCGCAGCTTACTCAGCCAATCCTGCGACAGCACTTGTTTCAGCAGCACGACTCCGTCGCGCGCATAGGTATTCTGAACGGTTTTCAGGTCAGGTGTTTGTGTCATGTAACGTCCATTTCTGTCACCTCATTTACTGAGGCGGTTGCAGAGGGCAGGCGCGTTGCGCCGGGTTTTTCTGGCGTTACGAGGCGGGTGAACTGCGGCAGTTAATAATGAAGCAGGGCCAAAGCGACCGGGCCGACCATTTGCCGGCAAGACGTCGATGGAACTGTTCCACACGAAAGCTCATTGCGTCACCTTTCTCCGATACCTTAGCCGCAATTTCAGCATTGGAATAGAACCCGTGGCGAGTTGTTTTGCATGTCGATAAATTTATTGACTAAATGTGCATATTGATAAATATTATTACCATCATGCAAAATTATTCTGTTTTCTCGCTCGCTCGCAATGCGCTAACCGGGCACCGGAACTGGCCGCAGGTCTGGCGCAGCCCGCCGTTGAAAGACCGCTATGATGTCGTGGTGATCGGGGCAGGGGGTCACGGGTTGGCAACTGCCTATTATCTGGCCAAGGAATTTGGCATCAACAATGTCGCCGTGCTGGAACGCGGCTGGTTGGGCGGCGGCAACATCGCGCGAAATACGGTGACCATTCGATCGAATTACATGAGGGATGAGTCAATCCCATTCTATGTCAAATCCGTCGCCATGTACGAAGGGCTCACGGACGAGTTGAATTTCAACATGATGCATTCCAAACGAACCATGGTGGATGTGGTTCAGACCTGGCCCAAGCTGCGCGAGCTGCGGCGGCGGCAGTTGGTGATGGACATCTACGGCTCGACCTACGAACAGATCAAAACCGAGGAATTGCGCCGCCGCATTCCTGCGTTGACTGGCGGTGGCCAAGATGCACGGCTGCCTGTGATTTGCGGCATGGTTCATACGGATGCAGGTGTGAACCGGCATGATGCGGTGGCCTGGGGCTATGCCCGCGCGGCTGACGCGCGCGGGGTTGAGATTCATCAGCAAACAGCGGTGCAATCCCTGCTACGCGGGGCGGATGGGGCCATCGAAGGGGTCGAGACCAACCGGGGCACAGTTCGCGCAAAGAAAGTGGTCGTAGCAGTCTCAGGCCATACAACGACGCTGACCGAAACTGCGGACCTCAGACTTCCGCTGCGGACGATGAACCTGACGGCCTTTGTGTCCGAGCCGGTCAAGCCGCTGGTTGATGTGATCGTGAACTGTCCAGACAGCGGGTTCTATTTCAGCCAGTCCGACAAAGGTGAGATGGTCATCGGCGGCGCGCCCGATATGGGGCAGAGCTTCCGTCGAGACATAAAGCAACATGTATTCGAGGATACCGTGACTGCGATGCTGTCGCTTTTCCCCAGTTTCAAGAAGCTCAAACTGATGCGGCAGTGGGGCGGGCATCTAGATATTGCTCATGATGCCTCACCCATCATGGATCAGACAGATGTGCCGGGCCTGTTTGTCACCGCCGGATGGTGGGGCGGGTATAAGGCTATCCCTGCGGGCGGGCTGACACTGGCGCATCTGGTGGCCAAAGGTGAACCGCACCCGCTGATGGCACCCTTCACACTGGGCAGGTTTCGGCATCTGGACTTCGTAATGGAAGCCGGAACCACCACAGCGCGATAGGAAAGGACAGGATCATGATGCTTATAACCTGCCAGTTCTGTGGCAAGCGCAATGAAAGCGAATTTATCCATGGTGGCCCGGTAGGGGCGGTCCGCCCCGATCCCAATGCCGTCAGCGATGAGGAATGGGTCGAGTATCTGACGGTGACGCCGAATCCACTGGGTCCGGTTCAGGAGAAATGGTGGCACGCACGGGGATGCGGTGAATGGTTCACGATCTGGCGTGATACACGGACCCATGACATTGTGGAGGCACCCGATGGCACAACGTAACCGCCGCGCCTCAGGCGGGCGCATTGACCGAAACCGCCCATTGCATTTCACCTTCAATGGCAAGCCATACGAAGGGTTCAAGGGCGATACGTTGGCCTCGGCCCTGCTGGCCAACGGTATTCGTGTCACCGCCCGCAGTTTTAAATATCACCGCCCGCGCGGTATTATGGGCCACGGGGTCGAAGAACCTGCGACGCTGGTGGAACTGGACGGCGAGGATGCCTCGGGCAACCGTCCCGCGACCACGGTGCCGCTTCGGGACGGGCTCAGCGCACGCTCGGTCAATTGCTGGCCATCGCCCGAGTTCGATCTGGGCGGGATCAATCAGTTACTCTCGCGGTTTATCCCCGCAGGGTTTTACTACAAGACGTTCAAATGGCCGAACTGGCATCTGTTCGAACCTTCGATCCGCCGGGCTGCAGGGTTGGCGGCAGCACCCGAAAGCCCCCCGGCTTCAGGCCATTTCGAGGCCCGAAACGCCCATGCCGATGTGCTGATCGCGGGGGCGGGCCCAGCCGGACTGCAAGCGGCGCTTGAGGCTGGTCGCGCCGGAAAACGCGTGTTTTTGGCCGATGAGGGCGCCGAGGCGGGCGGTAGTTTATTGAACCGCAACCTGTATATCGGTGGGCAGTCAGCCGTGGACTGGGTCGCGGACGCGGTGGCTGAGCTGCGTGGGATGGAGAATGTAACCCATCTGCAGAATGCAACCGTCTGGGCTTACCGCGAGCACAATCTGATGATCGTGAACGAACGCGAACCCGAATTGGACGGAGTTCTGGAACGCAGCTGGCGCGTGCGAGCGGGGGAAGTTGTGATCGCAACCGGGGCCACCGAACGTGCCATGGTCTTTGGTAACAATGATCGACCCGGTGTCATGTTGGCCTCTTCGGTGCAGGCCTATGTCAACCGGTGGGGCGTTAAGGCCGGGCAGCGTGTGGTGCTGTTTACAAACAACAACAGTGTTTATGCCGTGGCGGCCGATCTGGCAGCAGCCGGTATGCAAGTTGAGGCCATCCTCGACTGTCGCAAAACCGTTCCACCTGAAGCTTTGAAGCTGGTGCCGGATATTCCGGTTCATGCCGCAACCGTTGCCGGTGACGTGCGCGGGCGCAAAGGTGTGCGCGCAGTCAAAGCCGTTCCCGTGATCGGAGGGGCGGGTCGCTGGATCAACTGTGATGTGCTGGGTTGTTCCGGCGGTTGGAGCCCGACCGTTCATCTTTGGTCGCAATCCCGCAGCACGTTGCGATTTGATGAGGATCTGGCAGCCTTCGTTCCTGACGAGGCGGTTCAGAATTGTCGCGCTGTGGGCGCAGCGGCTGGTGATCTGACGCTGGGTAGGATTGTTGGTGGCGGCGAAGACCTGGCCTACGCGATCGAACCTCTCTGGCGGGTCAACGTGCCGGGACAGCGCGGGAAGGCGTTTCTGGATGTGCAGAACGATGTCTCGGTCAGCGATGTGCATCTGGCCCTACGCGAAGGCTATGACAATGTGGAACACGTCAAGCGCTACACGACCGGCGGCATGGGGATTGATCAGGGCAAGACCGGCAATATCAACATCATCGGCACTGTTGCGATGCAAAAGGGCGTGCTGCTGCAAGAGGTTGGAACAACCACTTTTCGATCCCCCTACACGCCTGTTTCGTTTGGTGCGATTGGCGGGTTACGGGAAGGCTGGCGGCTATTCCCCTATCGCCATACCCCTGTAACCCAATGGAACAAGGACAACGGCGCTGTGATGTATGAAGCCGGCGCGCGCTGGCGGCGTCCGGGCTATTTCCCAAAACCGGGTGAAGGCCTTCAAGAGGCGGTAAACCGCGAATGCCGCGCTGTTCGTGAAGGCGTCGGTGTCTATGACGGCTCGCCTCTTGGCACGTTTGAACTGAAGGGGCGGGACGTTCCGAAATTCCTGGATTTCATCTACTCCAACATTATGTCCACGTTGAAACCGGGTGACGGGCGCTATGGGCTGATGTTGTCTGAAGATGGTTTGATCCTGGACGATGGCGTGGCCTTCCGACTGGATGAGCGCCGCTGGATGATTTCAACCTCGACCGGTCACGCGGATGCGGTGAACCAGCATATGGAAAAGCTGCTGCAAACCGAATTCCCCGACTGGCAGGTGCTGATCACCACTGTCACCAGCCAGTGGAATAATGCCACTATCTGTGGTCCTAAGGCGCGTGAAGTTTTGCAGGCGGTGGGCTCGGATATCGACCTCTCGCCCGAGGCGTTCCCTTTCATGTCTTTCCGTGAAGGCACTGTCGCTGGTTTCCCTGCGCGGGTGGTGCGGGTGAGCTTCACCGGTGAACTGTCCTATGAGGTCAACGTGGCCCCGCGCCACATGGCGGCCCTTTGGGACAGGGTGATGGAGGTTGGTACGCCCTTTGGTATCCTGCCTGTGGGTTCGGAATCCAGCCATGTGCTGCGGGTCGAAAAAGGGTTCCTGTCGTTGGGGCATGAGGTCGACGGCACGGTCGATGCCTATGATCTGGGAATGGGATGGGCGATGTCCAAGAAGAAACCTGACTATCTGGGCAAACGCTCGGTCCAGCTGCGCAGGTCAGGAGGCGGTACCCGGCGCGAGCTGGTCGGAATTCTGGCGGATGATCCGAACCGGCAAATCCCCGAAGGTGCGCCACTGACGCCCGGAGGTCGGAAAGAAGCCACCGACGGGTTGGTCACTGCCTGTGTATGGAGCGTGGTAAACAACCGCTGGGTTGGGCTGGCGTTGCTGGAAGATGGCCACGCGCGGAAGGGCGAAACCGCCCACGTCCGGCTGAAGGATGACGTGATCCCGGTCACGGTCACGAAACCGGTCTTTCACGACCCCGACGGTAAATTGCTGAGGTCCTGAGATGAGTTATGACGTCACAATTGAACGGTGCGGCCTGAAGGCTCTGTTCGACCTCAAAGGCGCGCCTGACGCGGTATCGCAATGGGCCGGGGACGCTTTGCCGAGTTTGCCGTTCAGCCCCAACAGCCGAACAGAAAAGGACGGCATCGAACTGTTCTACACTGGTCGTAACCACTGGATCACCTGCGCCCCACTGGCACAGGAAGACGCAATGGAAGCCCGGCTGAAGCCCACGGACTGCCCGGCAGATATCAGTATTGTTCGGGTCTCGGACACGATGACCTTCTTTCGCATAGTCGGCCCAGATGCAGGTCAGGTGATGTCAATTGCTTGCCCGATGGACCTGCATGACAGCGTGTTCGGGACGGACGCGGTTTCCTATACCGAAGTATTTGGCCTCAAGGCTTTGGTGAAACGGTGTCAGGATGGTATTGAGTTCGCGGTCGAACAAAGCTTTGCGGATATGGTCGAAGACTATCTGATCCGCGCAACGACTTGAGGGGAAAATCGGCATGGCTCGAACGCACATCCACAAGTACCAGACGCGCTATCATGCGAAAGCAACTTATTCCAAAGCGATCCGCGCCCGGGGTGACTTTGTTTTCATGCAGGGACAGGTCGGCACGCTGATGGATGGCACACTGGTTGGCGAAGGCGACCCGGGTGCGCAGGCAGATCAGGCCTGCCGCAACATCCAGCGCTGGATGGAAGAGGCCGGGGGAAGCTTGACCGATGTCTGCAAGTTGACAGTCTACGTTACCGATATTTCGTACCGTCCGGCCGTTTACGAGGCGATCAATCGCTGGTTCGAAGGTGTTCATCACTGTTCGACTGGCGTGGTTGTGCAGGGGTTGGCCGATCCGTCGCTTTTGGTCGAGATCGACACGATGGCTATCATCGACGATGATGCTGATACCCCGGGTTGAGGAACTCAGGTCTATCTGACATCGCATTGCGTAGAAACGCCAGTCATGACAGTGTCCGGTCAAGCCGGCCCGGTTTTGTCTGCGAATTGTAATGCTTTCGACACTCACCTCGATACTGCCGATCTTTTTGATCATTGCGCTGGGTTTGGCCCTGCGCAAAGGCGGCATTCCCAGTACGGATTTCTGGAACCTGAATGACAAGCTTGTCTATTGGGTTCTGATGCCATGCCTTCTGTTCAGCAAAATTTCCCTGTCGCCATTGGACAAGTCGGCTCTGGGTCTTTACTCGGTTGCCATACTGGGCGGGTTCGCTGTGGCGCTTCTGTTTGCGCTTCTTAGCGCCCGTTTGTTGGGTTTTGCGCCGCCGCAGGCCACCTCGATCCTGCAAGGCAGCGCGCGACATAACTCATTCATCGGGCTTGCGCTGGCTGCCAACTTGTATGGGCCAGCGGGGCTGGATATCGCGATTCTGGCGACCGCAATTCTAGTGCCCACTACCAATATTGTTATGGTGGTTCTGATGGTTGGTGCGCTCAAAGGCGATCGAACCAACAGCCTGGCCGTTGCAATCCTGCGGGAACTCGCACGCAATCCATACGTGATTTCGATCTTTCTGGCGGTCTGTGCCAACCAGTTGATCGGTGACAGGATAGCGGTCGTGCATGATGTGACGGATGTTCTGGGTGCAGGCGCTTTGCCGATCACATTGCTGGCTGTCGGTGCCAATCTGAGAGTCCGGGCAATGGCCGCAAGTGCGCTGCCCTTAATTCTGGCCTTCACGGGCAAGATGATTGTCTTCCCTCTGGCAGTTCTGGTGATCGGACTGCTGGTGGGGTTGCCGCGGGAGGTTCTGCAGATCGCCGTCGTCTACTCGGTGGTGCCGACCGGTGCGTCTTCGTACACGCTGGCCAAGCACTTGGGTGGAGACGCACCGCTGATGGCGGCTATTGTCACGTTGCAGACGTTGATAGCAGCCGTCAGTATTCCCGTATCACTTGCTTTACTGCTGCCCCTAATTCCTTAGGCGGTCATTGCGACAAGTGTTCATAGGCCCAGACCGCGATGTCCAGCAGGCGGGCGTCATCACCCTTTCGTCCGATCAATTGAATACCCAGCGGCAGGCCATTCTGGTCGGTCCCGAATGGCAAAGCGACCGAGGGCACCTGCAACAGGTTCCACATCCGGGAAAAAAGCGGATCTCCAGTAGCGTCCAAACCGGCAGGTGCTGGTCCGGGGGCCGACGGGACCAACAGAGCGTCCACATCCCGGAACATCTGATCCAGCATCGCGCCCGCCCGGTCGCGTAGGTCCAGCGCCGCTTGGTATTCTGCGTCGGTAACGGCCAGCCCCGCTGTGACAAGGTCGTGAAATTGCGGGCTGATGGCGGGCATGCCTACAGCGTATTCTGCGGCGCGCTGCCGCGCGACCTCATAGCCCATGACGGTAATCTGAGCCTGCGTAAGTTCGGCAAAAACGGGTGGAAAAGCAATTTCTCCGGTCTCTGCCCCCGTTGCGGCAAGGGCGGCTAACGCACGCGTGCACGTGTCCCGCATCTCGACCGAACCGTTCCGCCAGTGCGGGCCGCGCATAAGGCTGATCCGAGGCAAAGCCTCGTCGAACTCAGCTGGCGGCGCCGGGTCAGTTCGGCACATTACCGCGTCGGTCAGCACAAAATCGCGGGGATCACGAGCCAGAAGGCCGAGTGTATCCAGGCTTTGGGACAAGCCCATGACACCCGTCAGAACATACCGTCCGGTGGTTGGCTTGAACCCGCAGACCCCGCAATACGCTGCTGGTCGGATCAGCGAGGCTGCGGTTTGCGAACCAAATGCGAGGGGAGCCATGAAATCGGCCACAGCTGCGGCAGAGCCGGTTGACGAGCCACCCGGCGTATGCACGGGATTGGCCGGATTGGCAGTTTTACCGGGTTTGAAGTAGGCGAATTCGGTGGAGATGGTTTTTCCGATTGGGATCGCGCCCGCGTCCAAAAAAGCCTGAACGCAGACTGCATTGCGGTCGGGGCGGCGCCCGGCATACAGGTCGCTACCCCATCCTGTCGGCATGTCTTCGGTGTCGATGATATCCTTGATCACAAACGGCACGCCATGGAGCGGCCTACCAACGGGGAGAGTATCGGCGGCCTTTGCACGCTCCATGGCGCGGTCCGCATCGAGGGTTTGAAAAGCCCCGATTACGGGTTCACGGTTTGTGATCCGGTCCAAATGGGCCGCCATCACCTCGGAAGGCTTCACCTCACCTGCCCGGATCAATGTGGCAAGTTCATGGGCAGAATGATGGTTTAGCCCGGTCATGCCTCCAGCGCTTTCAACGCGTCGGCAAAGGGGGCGACTGGCATGTCGTAGATGCCACCGCCCAACCGACCGGCCTCACCCAATCGGTCAAGAATGCCCAGCCCGATCACAGGCCCCGAACCCTGTTCCACGGCACCACGCGCGGTGCTGCCCAGCCGAACATTCAAGGCCCGGAAATACGGATGCGTTCCGACTGACAGACCAGACATTCGCGCTTGAGCGTCGTCGGGCAGATAGGCACCCAGACCCCTCTTTTGTTTGGGACTCAGATCAATGGCCATTGCCCCCAGCCCGAATGCCTCGACCACGGCACTGTCGCCGATCGCGCCAAGGGCGCGGTCCTGCGGCAAATCCACGTCAAACGCCCCCTTGGGAGGGCTGGCCGGAATTGTGAACCAACGGCCCGGTAGGCCCGAGATCTGGATGCCAACTTCGCGCCCATTGCCGCCTGCAGCGGTGACGAAGCTTGATCCTTCAATACCCTCCGCCAGTTTCATCATGCATTTGGTCGCCGCCATCCAGAGGTTGAGAAACAGTGAGGGCGAGCTGTCCATAAAGGCCAACACGTCGTCATCCGTGATCCCGCCGGTGGTGCGATCCTTGAGTTCAGCAATCAACGCCTGTGCGGCCACGGGTGTACGGCCATGGCAATCATCCCCGCCCATCAGGCCGATCACGGCCAGCGGGACCAGCGCGATCCCTTCGGCAATCCCTTTCTCCAGAACATCAAGAAACCGGGTGTTGAGCCAGCGAATATGGTTGAGCACCGCCTCGGACCTCAGCCCTAAACGCATCGCTGGGCGGCTGCCCGCATTGATCGGCGCGTAAACACGTTGTTGGCCACGCCACGCGTCATAGACTGTGTGCAGCGGCATATCCGCCGAAACCACGGCGGCCAGAGGTGTCACGACATCGTGGTCTTGCGCGGGTTTCAGCACGATCTCGCCTGCGTTGATCATCGCCTCGGCATGATCGAAATCCTGTGCTAGCCCTTGCCAGACTGCAGCGACACAGGCCGAGTTCAGGATCGGCGCGGTGATCTGATCCAGGCTGGCGAAGGCGGGACCGGCATGTAGCAGGACATTTTCGTCCAACCTCAGCGCCTCGGAAGCAGTATTGAACCGGTTCCAGACCGGTTGTGTCACCATGGCCTTGTCGAACGCCAGCTGATCAGCCGGATGCAGCATCAAGTATCCTCCGGCGGGATGATCCATGTTTCCGAGAAGTAGAGGAAGGCAGTCGTTGTTTCATACCCAGCCTGCACCCGTTTGCCCAACTTGCCCGGCAATGCGTGACCATTAACGATGATCTGGGCCGAATGAGCGGGCACCAGTAGCGAGAACATGTTCTGCTCGCCCGAAGCGACCTCATGCGGAGACAGCTCCAGCGCGCGAGGCGGCTCGAGCCCTTCCCAGACCAGTTCAACTGTCAGGTTTTCTCCGGCGATGGTTTCGGTATAGCGGTGGCTCATCGGATCGCCGGAGGATCGGACGACCTGCGCGCCTATCTCGGGGAGAGAAGCAAAAGCGGGAGCATTTGCGAAAGCGGCCAGTTTGCTGATGAAGTTGGCCTTCAGAAAGGCGGTCAGATCGGGATTATCGCTCAGGATCACGTTCGGTGCCTCGGGCGGTCCGTCCATCTGATCTGGCGTTCCATACAGCAGCAGCACCTGACCCTGACCGACCGGAGACCATGCCACGCGAAAGAACAGCGCCATAGCGGTGAAATTGTTGTTGTCGTCTTTCAGCAGGATGCCGGGGTTCTCGCCTGTCCAGTCGACTGTCCCGGGGGTGATCGGTTCGTTCAACGGCATTACAGATCCTCCTGCGGGGTCACCCAGGTTTCGGAAAAGGCCAGAAAGGCGGTAGACATGGTGCGGCCAAAGAACTGGCGGCTTGCGACCTGACCGGGGAGCGGGGTGCCGTTGATGACGACCTGCGCCGCCTTGGCCTCGAGGAACACTGAATACATCTCATGCTCTTTAGTTGCCGAGTTTTCCTTAGTGACCTCAACCGGCAAGGGTGGACCCATTTCCTGCCAAATCATCTCGACCGTAACGCCCGAGCCTCGCAGGGTCTCCGAATAGCGCGACCTCAAATCGCCGGGGCGTTTTTCGACGCTGTCACAGTCCAGCCAGCTCATCGCGTCGAGACCTGCCTTTCCGATGAAGGTGGGCATCTTGGTGACCCAACCATCCACGATCCAGCGCATCATGCGTTGGTTGTCCGTCATGATCAGATTGGGTGCTTGCGGCCAACCCTGAGCTTGATCCGGCGCGCCCAGGATCAATGCAGCATGGCCCCGACCATAGGGCGACAGTACCACCCGAAAGAACAGCGCCAGCGTGTCATAGTGGTCCTGCGTTGAGTTCTGTTTCAGATAGATCCCGGGGTTTTCGCCGGACCAGTCGACCCGGCCCGGATTATGTGGAACACGATTTGTCATGACCAGCTTGCCTCGTACTTTTTCAGCGCATCGACGATGAACGCCTTGCGCGCCTCGCCCTGCAAATGGTCGCCAGATTTGTAGATCTCAGCCACCTGATGCGAGATTTCCTTGAGCACAGCACCATCGTCGCGGCCGTCTTGAAGCGGGATGCGCAGCATTGTGTCCCCGGCATAGGTCGGTATCACCTGACCGGCAAAGCTATCGGTCGGTTGCGGGGGGGACTGACCGTCTTTCAACGCACGAATGGCGTTGCGCAGCAGGCGGCGTGCCTTGGCCACGCCCCGATCCGTAAAGCTGAGGTTTTCGCGGGCATGGATGTTCCGCGGCCCTTGGCTGACCCAGGCGTCATAGTCGCCGGGGTCCCGCTGGCGCATCTCATAGGGTCGATCGGGATCCTGGCCATAGAAATCGGTCATCCCAAAGCCCACTTTGCTTTTGTCCGTTAGGCCCTTTGGATCGTCATTCGCCGCCGCATCCCGGAAGTGGCGCCATGCGATGACCATCGTGTTGGTGTCGTCAATTGGGGTTATCCAACGCGACAGCCCGCAGCGCCCAAAATAGCGTGACCTGTCTGGCACCGGGAAGTGGCCGCCATTTTGCGTGAACGACGGCAGCATATGGTCATGTATGCGCACCCAGACGATATCTTCGACACGTCGGACATTGGTGTAAAAATCGCCCGTTTGACAATCGTGAAACTCGATCATCGGCATCTCGGCAAAGGCGTCGATGAACTGGCTGCGTACAGCCAGTGTATGCAGGTAGACAACATGGAACGGGTCCCATGCGTTTTCCATCACCTGAAGCCAGTTGCATGGGGATTTGATGAGGTAAGGCACCAACTCGTCGCCATCATCATCAAATGTGTCCATCACTGGAAATGGGGGTTGCTCTTCGGGGGGCCCCATAAATGCAAAGGCCAAACCCTTGTACTCGATCACCGGATAAGCCCCCAGGCAGGCCTTTTTCTTGACCTGTGAGGCGGGCGGCTCACACGGGGTTTCCAGAATGGTGCCGTCCAAGCCGTATTTCCAACCGTGGTATGAGCATCTAATTCCGCCTTCCTCAACGATGCCGAACTCCAGGCTCATGTTGCGGTGGCAGCAATGCAGATGGGTCAGGCCCAGCTTGCCCTCTTTCTTTTCGCGGAACAGAACCAGATCTTCGCCCAGAATACGCAGGCGGTAGGGCAGGTCGCCAATCTGATCGGTCATTGCCACGGGCATCCAGAACCGGCGCAGGTATTCACCGCACGGCGTGCCGGGGCCAACCTCGGTCAGTTCCGGGTCAGGTTTCTGTTGCCAGACTTTTTGTTGGTCGTGACCGCGGAAATTGCCCTTGGGGGCTGAGAAATGATCGTTCATGCCGTCCTCCGTGCGTATCGGTGGTCAGGGAAACGGATCTGACACCGGCGTGGTGCCGGTCCAGATCGATTTGACCTGACAGAAATCCCTTATGGCGTCCGGGCCCAATTCACGCCCGTAGCCCGACAATTTGATCCCACCAATCGGGCAGGCAGGGTCAACGCTGCGATAATGGTTGATGTAAACAGTGCCCGCCTCGATTGCCTCGGCTACCCGCGCGCCCTTATCGGCATCGGTGGTCCAGACACCGGCGGCCAGCCCGTAGTCGCTGTCATTGGCCAGCGCGATGGCTTCGTCTTCGGTGGTGAAAGAGGTGACGGCCAGAACCGGTCCGAACACTTCTTCACGCCAGAGCTGCATGCCGGGCGTCACATCGTCGAAAACCGTTGGTCCGATATAGAACCCATTCCGGCCTGCAGTTGTGGCGGTGCCGTCCAATAAGCAAATCGCACCGTCGGCTTTGGCGCGTTCGATCATTGCCGTAACCTTTTGCAGATGCAGTTCATTGGCCAGCGGTGCGACCTGAGTATCCGGGTCCATCGGATCCCCCATCTGCAATGTGCGGGCGCGGTCGATCAGGCGGGATAACAGCCTGTCCTTCAGCCCGGCCTCAACGATCAGCCGCGATCCGGCGACGCAAGTCTGGCCATTTGACAGGAAGATGCCGGACAGAATTCCGTTGACCGCATTGTCCATGTCACAATCGGCAAACACCACCTGCGGAGATTTCCCGCCCAGTTCCAGCACCGCCGGGATTACACCAGCCGAGGCAGCCTCGGCCACTTTTCGTCCGCCAAGGTCCGAACCGGTAAAGGTGACCTTGCGTGTTAGAGGGTGGCGGACCAGTGCTTCGCCGACCTCATGACCCAGTCCGGTGACGATGTTCAGCACCCCGGGTGGTAATCCTGCCTCATGTGCCAGCCGCGCGAATTCCAAGGTTGAAGCCGAAGCCATTTCCGAGGGTTTCACAACAACCGTATTGCCAGCTGCCAGTGCCGGGGCCAGCTTCCATGCAAGGATCATCAGCGGAGAATTCCAGGGCGTGATGGCGACCACGACGCCATAGGGCTTAAAGTGGCCCACGCTATGCACACCGGGGATGGAAATGGCCTGAGGTTCGGGCTGCAGCTTGCGTGCCTCTGTCGCAAAAAATCGAAACCAGCTGTGCAGCCCGGCAAACTGCCCGCGCACCTCAGTAATGCGTTTGCCGTTGTCGCGAATTTCGGGTGTGACAAGGTCTTCCCACCGGGTTTCCAGCATGTCAGCTAAACGGTCAAGCATATCCGCCCGTTCTGTCGGCCCAGCTTTGGCCCATGGCCCGCTGCGGAAGGCCTGGTCGGCGTCCCGGATAGCCATGTCGGCGGTTTGTGTGTCGCCACGGGCGATCATGCTCCACACCTGACCGGTGGCGGGGTCGATACTGGGCAGGGTTTCACCGTCCCAATCGACAAAGGCACCGGAAATGAACGGTGAATAGGTTTTCATTCAACTTTCCTCGGACACCGGTTGAGCCACCAATGCCAACAGATCACCACGGCGCACCATGCCACGATTGCCATGAGCCAGAACGTGCCCGGCTGTGGGAAATTTAAGTTCGACAGCCGAGCGTTCCGGTTCGGCGGGGAAATGCAGCGTGCCTGCCAGATTGTCTCGTCTAACCTGTTGTCCTGCGGTGCAGCGGCGGTCGAATAGCCCATCTGCGGGTGCGTGGATCGAATGCAATGGATCGGCGATTTCGACACATTGCGTCGGAACAGGGTCCGGAGCACCGCCGGGCAAGATACCTAAATGCTTCAGACAGCGTTTAAGCCCGGCTTCGGCAAGGTCCGCGGCATGCGGATCGACACCACCTCCGCCGCTGAGTTCAGCCGCGATCATCGGGACACCAACACGCGCGGCCGCGGCATTCACACTTCGGTTATCGTTATGGGCGCCTAGCACCCAGATCAGAGGCAACCCAAAAGCGCGTGCCAGTTCCATGTTGGAAGCGGTCAGGTCCGTGTCATTCCCCCGCGCTGCCAAGGCGCAGGGCTCGAATACAGACGCCTTGCCACCCGAGTGCAGGTCAATAGCGGCATCCACGCGCGGCAGCAGTATAGTCTCAACATAATGCGCCAGCATCGCTGTCGGACCTCCATTCGCGGCGCCAGGAAAAGCCCGGTTCAGGTTTTGCCCATCCAATGGCGAAACCCGCGATGAAGCCAGAAACGCGGGGGCGTTCAAGGCCGGGATCAGGATCACCTGTCCGGTCAGGTCAGATGGGTTCAGCTGGGCCGCTAGCCGCAGGATCGCAGCGGGTCCTTCGAATTCGTCTCCATGAGTGCCGCCCAAAATTAGAACAGAAGGTCCGGGTTTCCCACGTAAGCTGATGACCGGGATCGGGTGGTATCCCAACGGTACGGCATTGTCGGACCATTTCAGCATCAGATCCCCGGACTGTCGACCTGGCGCATCCAGATCGATGGTCAGGTGAAGCCTGCTGGGTTGGGGTGAAAGCGTATCGGTCATCCAGGTTCTTTTGCTGAGTCACAGTCTTCATAACATAATTTTTTTGAAAGTGAATTGCTTAAAACACGACTCTATGTGATATATGGTGAAAATTGCCATTACCGCCCTCTGGCGGTGCCGGAGGAGTTGGATGGGCATTACCCTCGCAAAATCAGGAATAGGCAGGATCAAACCTCATATGGTTGGTGGAGTATCTGCTGACGTTCCACCGCCTGCGATTCTTTTGAACTCGAATGAAAGCGTGTTTGGTCCCAGCCCGTCTGCCCGCGCTGCTGCTTGTGCGGCAATCAGCAATGTCGAGCGTTATTTGGAAAACCCTGACGATATCCTGGCCCCGGCGATTGCTGCGCAGTACGGGTTGGATGCGGCCCGGATCACCACCGGACAGGGATCGGACGATCTGCTGGCTCGTCTGGCCCGCGCCTACCTAGGGCAGGGCACCGAGCTGATCCGCAGCGCCAATGGCTATCTCAAGGTGCCCAACTATGCTTTTGCCAACGATGCCGAGGTGGTGTCGGTGGCGGATGACGCATTCAAACCTTCGGTCGACCGGATGATCGATGCGTTGACCGAACGAACCCGGATCGTCTACCTCGCCAATCCGGAGAACCCGGCAGGCACCTATCTGAACGGCGCAGAGCTGCGGCGCCTGCATGCCGCGTTACCGGAAAACGTTCTGCTGATCATCGATGCTGCCTATGAGGAATATGTCGATGCGGCGGATTATGAGCCCGCGCATAAGTTGGTAGAGGCTGCCAAAAACGTGGTCATGTGCCGGACGTTTTCCAAGATATTCGGGCTGGCTGGGGCGCGTGTTGGTTGGATGTACGGGTCCAGCGATGTGGTGGACAATGTACGCCGGATCGGCCTGACCTTCCCGGTGGCGTCCTCTTCGGTCGCAGGGGCTGTTGCGGCGCTGGAAGACACGGCACATACCCGTTTCGTGCGAGAGACCAATTTGAACAACCGGGCCTGGATTAGCGCCGCGTTAGTGGAAATGGGTCTGCATGTTGTCCCAAGTCAGGCCAACTTCGTGCTGGTTCATTTTCCGAACCCCGGAAAATCTGCCGAAGCAGCCGATCTTTTCCTGCGCGGACAGGGGATTGCTGTACGCCGGTTCGCCTCACCCGCCTATCGTGATTATATTCGCATCACCATTGGTCACAGGCATGAACTGCAAGCGGCACGGGATGGGCTCGCCGCATTTCTGGACGGAGGTACCTGATGGTTGCGTCCCCCCTACCGACCGAATGTACGCCGCAGGTCAAGCATCCGTCCGGTGCGGCTATCATCGCTGCTATCAAGGCGGCGGGTGTCGGCGAAATCGTAGCATTGCCAGATATCGTTACCAGTGACGGGCTGCTCTGGCCGATCTCGCGAGATCCCGAATTTCGCCTGACCCGTATCTGCAAGGAGGATGAGGGCGTCAGCATCTGCGGGGCGATGTCCTATAACGGCACGCGCGCGATCCTGATGATGCAGCAAACAGGGCTGATGGATTCATTGAATGCGATCCGGGCCATTGGCGTCGATTATGAACTGCCGGTCGTTATGATGGTCGGTCTGCAGGGTAAGGAGCCACATATTCACCCCGACCAATCTGCCTCTTACGGGGTGCGGATTGTTCGGCCAGTGTTGGATGCGATGGAACTGTCACATTCCCTGATCGAATGGCCAGGGGACGAGGCTCATATCCCGCAGGCGATTGAAGCGGCATATGCAACTTCGAGACCCCATATTTTCCTGATCGGCCGAGCACCGGAGGCATCATGACCATGCACCGCGACGCAGCGCTTAAGGCCCTGATCCCTCATATCCTCGAGGACGATATTGTTGTTGCCGTGTATCAGAGCTGTTTCGACTGGCTTGCCTTGAACCCGCGCGACCTTAATTACGTGGCCGTCGGGGCGATGGGGCAGGCGTCGTCCCATGGTCTGGGTCTGGCGCTGGCCAATCCTGACAGGCGGGTCATCGTTCTGGATGGCGATGGCAGCCTGCTGATGAATCTTGGGACATTGGTGACGATTGCCAATGCAGGGGTGACGAACCTCTATCATTTTCTGTCGGCTAACCGGGTCTATGAGGTGAACGGGTGGCATCCCCTGCCTGGTGCGGATAGGGTTGATTTCGCCGCCATGGCCTGGGCCGCCGGGTATGCCAGTGTGCAGCGCTTTACCGAGCTGGATCAGTTTTCAGCTGCGGTGCCTCAGGTTCTGTCATCCACCGGTCCGCAATTCGTCTCGATGGAACTGACGGCGGGTGCCCCTTACCCTCGGGACTACGCCTATATCCACAGCGCGCAGGCGCGAGCCAGTTTTCGCGAGGCGCTTAATCGTCGCTGATCTGCGATTGCACGATCTTCAAAAAGGACTGTCCCACGGCGGACAAGGGCTTGTTCTTGGACCAGAACAGGACTGCTCGAAACGTCAGAGGCGCCGCAAAAGGCAGCGCGACACAATCGGGAATGGTTTTGAGATAATCCAGGCTTGCTCCGACAACCGAAACTCCTAGACCGCGCGCGACCAGACGGCACACTGCGTCGGTAGTGCGGGTCTCATACTGCATCTGACGTGAGATGCCTTTGGCCTCAAAAAACTGGTCAATCTCAAACCGGAAGCGTGAGGACGGCATATATGAGATAAAGCTCTTACCCGCCAGGTTCTGCGCCTGAACTATGGTTTTCTCTGCCAGAGGATGGCCGGTTGGAACGACGCAACAGACGTCGCTGTTCCGGATAACCAGGCTGTCAAAGGACGGGTTGGCGGGTTGGGTTGTGGTGATCCCGAAATCGTAATTCTGCGAAACCATCCATTCGACGGCGTCATCGCTGGGCGCGATTTCCATTCGGGCCATGGCTTTTGGCCAAGTAGCTGAAAACTCCTGAAGCAGATCCGGAGCAAGCTGAGAGGACACCCCCGGCGTGATCACCAGGTTAAGCCGCGCGTGACCGAACTTCCCAATGGCTGTGGCGGAATCCTTTATGTGCTCCATGCCGCTAACGGCCTGCCGAACCTCTTCCACCAGCAAGCGTGCTTCATCCGTGGGTACCAGGACCCGGCCCGAGCGCTGAAACAGCTGAAAACCGACTTCGGCCTCGAAATCCGAGATCAGGCGGCTGACCGCGGGTTGTGAGATGCCCAGCATCGCTGCCGCTTCGGTTACAGTTCCGGTGGAGACGACGGTTCGAAATGCATCAACCTGTTTGAACGTAATTTTCATGGGGGCTCAGTGCCTGATTGGGATATGCGGTTGGATTATTCATAGTTTCACATAATACAAGAATGTGAAACGGTCCGGGTAGGTTATACGGCTCGAGGGTGTCAAATTGCGGTCTGAATTTACTGCGGGCGAGTTGATACAGTGATGAATTCGATCTCATCCGACACGATCTTGCAAAACCCGTGACGCAGCTTGGCATCAAAGCTTAGGGTATCGCCAGTTGCCATAACAAAATCCTCGGTGCCGCACCTGTATATTGCGTCGCCCATTATCATGTAGAGAAAAACACAGCCTTCGTGTTGGTAACTGGGCAATGTCCCAGATTGGTCCTTTGAAATGGTAATACGGGCAGATTGAAACAGACCTCCCGGTCCGCCATGTTTACCAAGTAAAAGGTAGTTATGCACGTGGCCCTGCGTAATACGCCGGGACATGAGACCTTCGCCTGCTTTGACGTGATGTACGTCGGCCGAAACTTCCGTGTCCGCAAACAAGGCCATCAGAGGAACATTCATCGCGTCCGCCAATGCCTGTAGCGTGCCAAGAGACGGAGAGACGCTACCGTTTTCAATTCGGCTGATCATCGAGGTCGAGACCTGCGATGTTGTCGCCAGCTCAGAGAGGATCAGATTGCGTTCCTGCCTTAGCCTTTGTAAGGTTTGCCCGACTTCACGCTCGATATCTCTTTGTTTGATCACAGTTTTCAGTGCCGATACTGCTGTAGTTGCATAGAAGATTGTTTGCTTTAGTTGTGTCAGTTTTTAGCATTCAGTCAATTGGTCTTTGTCAGGTTATTGAAGGCCACTCAGCAAAGTTACTATACGCCATGCTGAAACTACCCGGCTTGATTTGCAAAGTGTTCGCATCAAGTACCCTGTCACCGAAGGCAATCGACCGGAATCAAGCTTAAGGGTTTTGCCAAGTTATTAATATAATGTTGAGAAGCATTAGCACCGGTGTGATCAAGCCGACATTTCCGAGATATAGCCATCCCATAGGTTGAATGCTTCGGAAGGCGCGTGGCGGTTTGAGTTTGGAGTTAGTTGATATCGGCGGGGACGGAAGAACAGATTGATCTGTCATCCGCGGACAGGCACCTCTGTGCCTGATATTGAGATTTGAACCTGCCGAAATTTTTTTCTCGGTTGCGTGTCGGTGGATGCGATACTTTGATCGCGTTGTTTGGACTTTTGCGAGCACGATGTTCAGCGTCCGGTACCAGTTTTGCAATAGAGGACTCTGGCCATGGATGCCAGGGAACCGCATACTTTGTTGTTCCGGAAGTGGACTCGTTTCGTAGACTACTCCAAGGGCTCATGGAGGCCGCTCCGAATTCGCTAGCGAATGGGGGAGAATGACTTTCTATATCGCCACCGACTGATTGAGTGGGCAGGGCTCCCCTAGCTCTGAGGGCGAGTTAAGAAGCAACATATCGATTGGTTGCTGGATGTCTGGAATGGACCGATCTACGACAGCATCGACAAAACCTGTTGAGTTTCGGTTTTCTGTCTGGAGGCATCAGGGATTTGGTAAAAAAGAAAACGGCCGCTAAGGCATGAATGTTCGCTTGCCGGCCTAAGGGAATTATTGGCCAGCGCATCTTCGACTAGGCAGAGATGTCCCATCAATACGCCAGCGCCTGCCTTCGCCTCTTCTACGGCCAAACTATAGAGCGAAAACTGCGGGCCGTTTTGTGGTTCTTTCAGAGTAACGCCAGTTGCCTCTGACCAAATGCTCCAGTCATCGGCCCATGTCTGATCTTGAAGAAGGATCATTGTATCAAGCGCATCCCTGCGCTCCGAAAGTTCTGGTGCGCAAACGGGAACGATTTCATCGGCACAAATGGGGATTTGGGTGTCAGTTCCGTCAGGATCTCCGATGAAAATCGCCAGGTCGAACAGTTCCCGTGACAGGCTAGGCGGATGCTCCATCGCCGTGACCGAAAAGTTGATTTCGGGAAAATGCACCCTGACCCGGCTCAACCTTTTCGGCAACCAAAGCTGCGCGACAGATGGAAGGGCCGCAATATGAAAATCTGCTTTGGGCTTGAGGTCGCGCAGCGCGCGCGTGGCATCCGCCAGCCCGTCGAAGGCGGATGTGAAGCTTGCTTCCAAAGACGCGCCTGCCTTGGTCAACGCGATGCCCTGCGCGTTGCGGCGAAACAGCGGGGTGCCCGCCCAGCTTTCAAGTGTTTTGATATGCTGCGATATCGCGCCGGGCGTGACGTTCAACTCCTCTGCTGCGGCGACAAAGCTGACATGCCGCGCCGCGGCCTCAAAAGCACGCATGGCATTCAACGGAGGCCCTTTAGGGCGCTTGGGCACTACGCTCATTTTCCTAGCCTTAGTTTTTCTACGCCAAGAAATAGCAAATCTGATTTGCGCTGTCACGGTTTCACCGTCAAAACATCCTGAAAAGGAGGACGGCCAATGACACTTGCAGAACGACACTGGGTGCCAAGCACAAGCGAAACACTGGTTCAGGACATCGTACGGAAAACGTCAACTGCAACATCTGACGGTCTTCTGGCGCGGATCGAAGCACTGTCCGAACAGAACCGCATGATCCACGAGGATGAGTGCTTCAACCTCAACCCCGCAACCAACGTGATGAACCCCAAGGCCGAGGCGCTTTTGTCCTCAGGCATCGGATCACGCCCGTCTTTGGGCTATCCCGGTGACAAATACGAAATGGGGCTGGAGGCGATTGAGGAAATCGAAGTGATCGCCGCCCAGCTCTGCGCGGATGTCTTCGACGCCAAATATGCAGAGGTGCGTGTGCCTTCTGGCGCGATTGCAAACCTCTATGGCTTCATGGCGACTTGTAAACCAGGGGACACGATCATCGCTCCCCCCGCTTCGATCGGAGGCCATGTCACGCATCATGTTGCTGGCTGTGCGGGTCTCTATGGGCTACGCACTATCGAAGCTCCGGTCAACGCTGATGGCTATACCGTCGATCTAGAGCGGTTGCGGGCTTTTGCCTTGGCCGAGACGCCTAAGCTGATCACAATTGGTGGCAGTCTGAACCTGTTTGAACATCCTGTGGCTGAGGTACGTGCGATCGCGGATGAGGTTGGCGCCAAGGTCATGTTCGACGCCGCGCATCAATGCGGTATTATCGCGGGGCGCGCGTGGTCGAACCCTCTGACCGAGGGCGCGCATTTCATGACAATGAGCACCTACAAGAGCCTTGGCGGACCCGCGGGCGGGCTGATCGTGTCCAATGATCCCGCAATCGCACAAGCCTTGGATGCGATTGCCTTTCCCGGCATGACCGCAAATTTTGACGCAGCAAAAACCGCGGCATTGGCCGTCACGATGCTCGATTGGAAAGACTTTGGTGCGGCCTATGCGACGGAGATGATCGCCATGTCGCAAGCCTTGGCTGTCGCTCTGGATGCGCAAGATGTGCCTGTATTTGCGGGCGCCCAAGGGTTCACCAATTCTCACCAATTTGCAGTCCTGGCTGAGCCCTTTGGCGGCGGGCAGGCGGCCTCGAGGGTTCTGCGCCAAAACGGGTTTCTTGCTTGTGGAATCGGCTTGCCGTTGGCGCCGGTTGAGGGGGATATGAATGGTCTACGGATTGGCACACCAGAGCTTGTCCGCTGGGGTTTGACGTCGGCGGATGCCGAGCATCTGGCCGCTTTGATCAAACGCGGGTTGAGAAACGAGCAGGTGGGCGTTGATGTTGCGTCCTGGAGACGCGAATTTCGAAAGCTCTGCTTTGTCCATTAACAGCATCCGGGCACCGGAGCCGCCGCAGCAAGCATTAGAAAAGTCACAAATACATAGAATCGGAGCATGTCCAGATTTCGCATACGCGGCGAATGGCAGGTAAGCCGTCTGCAACCGCATCATTGAAATGATGTGGCCAATGTCCGGATTGGACCGGGCATGTCGATGGTTCAGGAGCGACAGGGTGGGGGAACCGCACTGCGGCGAATGTCTAATAGGAACCCATATTGCCAAATGCTGCTCAATGCAGGAATGACTGCTTGCGCGATCACCGCTAAACAATCAGAAATCAAACTGAGTGTTTCAAAGCTAATTCACCACAATTTCAAAGTAGCAGCCTTAATCGGAACTCCTCACGCATCAAACACATAGGCAAACCGGATATTGTCCGTTGCCAATTACATATGCAATGCCGGCTTGACCACGGCGCACATTTTTTAGTCAGAGTTTCAACCGGAAAACCAAGAAAACCATGTGCTGGGTGGCAACGGTCTTTGCGACCGGCCAACAGCGGTGAATTTTTTGATCATAAGCTCTGCCGTCTCAACGTTTTAAGGTCCCCTAAGAAGGGAATAACAGTGAAGGCGCCAAAATTTGGAATGCGATTTTGTAGAGTTTCAAGATTTTGAAGGGCAGCCGTATCACCCGCCCATTTTTGATGTCGGTCAGGTGCGTACTAAATTGATGAAGTACGCGGGCGTTCTTGAATGGTCTTGGGGAGCTATTCCGGTGAGGTGACGCGGAACACCATTTGATCATAAACCTGCCAGCGTGGTGTCGAAATTTAGAGAATCCTAGCATAGTAGACCGAGCTTTGCGCTGGAGGCGTTCGCTTATGTAGTAAGTTTTCGATGAAACAGATGCGTCGCTTACGCAAGGGACCATTGCCGCCCTTCTCTTGAAGGAAATACGTTTGCTAGTGAATGCGCACGGCCCCCCAGTTATTCACCAAGCGTTACTCTTCTAAAAGTTCCCGAATATTGGCATCTAACTGCGCCGTGAAACCTTTGTCATTGCCTGGGTTGGCAGCGCAATGGCCCCAAGGGGAATTGTAAGGGCGGAAGATGGCGCGAGGTATGTGGCGGGCCTCAATTTCATTGTCCACTGGTGGGAAATAGAGATCCTGAGTACAAGGCATCAGAATGGCACGAGCCTTGATGGCACCTAGCGCCAGTTTGTAATCCCCATTGTAAAGCGACCCGGTTGAGATGTCGCCTGCCTGCCATGTGGCAAGCTTTGCCAGTAAGTTGTTGGCATCCCAGCCCTGCACATGGTTCTGTTCCCAATCCTGCATCAGCTCTTCTATCGATTGGAATCCCAGCTGCTGATATAGCCCCTCGCGATAGAAGGTCTGAGAGAAGGCCCAGCCTGCATAAACTCGGCCAAAGGCGCTAAGTCCGGCCTCAGGGGGGCTGTCATAATTGCCGCCGTTCCAATTCTGATCCGCGCAAAGAGCAGCCTTGACCCCTTCGAGGAAGACAAAATTATGCGGCGAGGTTTTGGCCGAGGCGCAGAAAGGCAGGATCGCCTGGACCATGTCCGGGTATTGCGCCGCCCACTGGTAGGATTGGCAGCCCGCCATTGACCAGCCAGCGACTAGGGCGATTTTCTCGATCCCCAGGTGATCATGGATCAACCGATGCTGGGCAGCGATGTTGTCCCACATCTGCACCAGCGGAAATCGCGGGCCGTCCTGCGGCGCGGGCGTATTCGATGGCGACGATGAGCGACCATTACCGAACAGGTTCGGGCTGACGATAAAATGGCGGCTTGGATCAATCGCGCGACCCGGGCCAAAGAACCCCTCATTACGGGAATTAGTGCCGGTATAAAAGGTGGGCAGAACGATGACGTTGTCACGGGCGGCCGACATTGTACCGTAGGTCTGATAGGCAAGCTTGGCATCCTTCAATACCTCGCCCGACAAAAGCGGAAAGTCGCCCAGCTCGTAAATCTCAAAATCCGGCACCACCCGATCCTTTCCTGGCTTAGTATAGCCGCAGATATTCCTGCACTTCCCAATCGGTGACCGATTGGTGATACCGCTCCCACTCGTCGTTTTTGTATTCGAGATAGGAATTACGCATCACCGGGCCCATCACATGTTCCGCCATGGCATCGCCACGCAAAGCCTCAATCGCGTTATAGAGTGTTCGCGGCAATCGGCGGATTCCGAGCTCGGCAAGTTCAGCTTCGGTCTTTGAGTAGAGATCAAAATCCGTTGGTTCGCCCGGATCGGTCTTTTCTTTGATCCCCTTCACACTGCAGCTCAGATGCATCGCCATTGCCAGATAGACGTTCATGGTCATGTCGCAGGCACGGTTTTCGATGCAGTGACGGCTTTGCGGCAGGCGGAACTGGGCCGAGCGGTTGTTGAAGCCATATGTGATATTGGTCGGAGCCCAGGTGACGGTGCCGCCTTCAAAACCGCCAACGCGCGGCACCAACCCGTTATAGGAATTCACGGTCGGACAGGTGATCGCCGTGATTGCTTCGGCATGCTGCATCAGCCCGCCTACGGCCCAGCGGCTTTCGTCGCTCCAGTCGCCTTCAGGGGTCTCAAAAATGTTTTCGCCGGGGCGACTTTCATGCTGCATCGACATGTTGATATGCGCCCCGGACCGCCAGTCCCCCACAGTTGGCTTGGGCATGAAGGTCACAAACAACCCATGCTGTTTGGCCACCTCTTTCAACGTGATGCGCAGAAAAGCCAACCGGTCGGACATTTCCAGCAGGTTGGTATAGTGGAAATCAAGCTCAAACTGGGAATATGCGCCCTCGGCCACCACGTCATGCAGGTTCCATCCCAAACCTTCGATGATGTCGATCAGGGTTTTAAGGAATGGCATCGAGTCGATGGAATACTCAACATCATAGCCAAATGCCTGACGACGCGGACGAAGCCCATCTGCAGGGTCATCGTCAAATGCCTTTACCGGCTGCCCGGCGTCGTCATATTTCATCACGATAAACTCGGGTTCTACCCCGGCGTAACCAGTGTACCCTTCCAGCGCCGCCTCGTGCATGGCGCGTTTCAGGGCCTGACGCGGACAAACGTTGTAAGGAGCGTCTTCCCAGTAGAGATCCGAGAAGATGATCGCCATCGATGTGTCCCACGGACAGACGTAGACGGCATCGAGATCCGGAACCACCACCTGATCGCTGTCGGCGGGGCTTAGCTCGGGCACGTAAGAAATCGAATGCACCGCGAACTGTGGCCCTTTCCCAAGGCATAGCAGTTCAAAATCACTCATTGGTACGGGTTTGGTTTTTGGAATGCCGTGCAGGTCAATCCAGGCGGCCATCACGTATTTGACGCCGGCCTCTTCCAGACGCTGCCGTACTTCTGCGATACGCGGGCGGTTACGCTCAACAGCGTCGTGGAAAGTCTCGTAGTAGATGCGGGTGCTGGCATTATCCTTGGGCATTCGGCGTCCTCCCATCGAATGGCAATCAGATTTGGTTCACCGAGGGTGACCCCTCAGTGTTGGTACTGGTTTCGGGTTATTCTGTCGCTCAGCGGTTAAGATGTTCAGCCGGGGACAAAATCGTCAGGGTCGATGCCCGGAACCTGCGTGATCCCGGCAAGCTGTTTCCAGTTGTGGGGGTAGGCGGCATAGAAGATCACGCATTTGCCGTCCGACTCGTAGGAAATGTGGTTGTCCTTGGGGACAAACAGCACGTCACCACGATTGCAAACATAGCTTTTGCCATCGCAAACAAGTCGGAACGTGCCCTCAAGGCAATAAATGATCTCGTCGCAGGTCAGATCCCAAGGCACCTTGATGTTGTTCAGGACGTTGATGCCACCGCACATGGACTTGCTGAATTCGCTGGTGACCATCGGTTTGATGTAGGTGTCGCTGTCGCCCATCGAGTCGTAGCGATTTTGAACCAGATCGAATTTGAAAAGTTGAGGTGTGTCACCCATTTGGTCAGCCTTCCTGTGCCAGGTGTTTCAGTATGGATTCATTCAATTCGACCTTGTAACCATCGGGGTCCTCGCAAAAGGCGATGACCCTTGTGCCGTTTTTCATTGGCCCCGGTGGGCGGGTGATGTTTACCCCCGCCGCTGCCAGCTGTTCACACGCGGCATAAACATCCGGCGTTTCGATGCAGATGTGACCCCAGCCGTCGCCTTTGTCATACGGCGTGCCCTGATCCCAATTGGCGGTCAGCTCCAGCATAGGAAACTCGGCCTCAGGCCCATAGCCGATAAAGGTATTGGTGAATTTGCCTTCGGGATAATCCGTGCGCCGCTGCACTTCCATACCCAGAATTCCGCAATAGAAATCCAGTGACTTCTCCATGTCGGTGACCCGCATCATCGTATGGGCCAGACGAAACCCTTTGGATATGGACTTGTTCATCGATATTGTTCCTTCTTGCTTAAGCACCGGCCACGTCGCGCTCGATCAGATCCTGGAAGGCGCGCACGCTGTCCTCCCAAGCGGGCGACAACAGGCCCCCATCCTCGGCGACCGGGGATTTGCGGCCTTCAAACATGCGTTCAACCATCTCGTGATCTTCCTTGTGGACATCCCACCAAAGGTTTCTGAGGGCTTGTATTTCCTCGGCGCTCAGCTCCTGACCTTCTGTCGTGTAAAGTGCTCGGTACTGGCGCATCTTTCCGGGACCAATGGGCACGTTCAGATAGACGCCCAGCTGATCCGGAAAATAGCGGCCCAGAATGAAATTGGGGTACAGGGTCAGATAGCGAGAGCTGACACCCAGACTGCCGGATGTGCCCAATTCTTCGTTCAGATCCACGGCGCTGCCGATGCAGGTGCCATCGGTGATGGTATAGTGGTTCTCCAACGGCTGATCAGTGGTTGAGGCATGGACAAACTGAACGTGGTAGGGCTCGATAAAGTTCTCCATGATCAGCTTCCAGTTGGTGCCAATCTCACCAAAGTCGAGTAGGCCAATTGGTTCCACTCTGGTGAAATCCATCCCCTCCAGCCGGCTGATCAAAGGCGCGGCATAGTCTTCGAAATCAGGCGCGTTCCCATCCAGATTGACGAAAATCCAATCATGCCAGACATGGGTGCGTACAGGCTTGAGGCGATGATTTTTGATGTCAAAGCCGTCGAACTCCTGCTTACCAGTTCCGGCAAAATGAGGTGCAGCCCGCAGGCGGCCATCCAGGTCATAAGCCCAGGCATGATAGGGGCAGCGGATCAGCTTGCCGACGTTCTTAGGCTTGTCGACCAATGTCATGCACCGGTGCAGGCAAACATTGTGAAACACTTGGATGTCGCCATCACGACCGCGCACCGCCAGCAGTGGCAAGTTTGCGCAGGTGACCGGATGAGCGTCGCCGGGGTTTGCCATCTGATGCGCAAACCCGATGAATACCCAGTTCTTGGCCAGGACAGTCTGGCATTCCCGTTGCCAGAACTCTTCGCTGCGATACGCCCCGGCGGTCAGCCCGTGTTGAGGCCCTCCAACGGGCTGGGCTCTATCCTCGGCAATTGTCATTTGTCCTCCCTTCGACACTGCCACCTGTACCCGTCGGTCCAGCGACAGGCGCATGGTTTTTCCGTTTCTCGCGGTCTTCCTACTTGCCGGCTTTGTCCCGCCGCGCCGGGACTTGAGGTTTCGACTGCGAATATCGCATTTTTCGTCTAGCGATATTTCGATTTTCGCGACTAATTGGGATTTTGGGGCAAGAATCGGAAATGATCTGGTCAAAAAGCGGCATGATGGTACGAATTTCGAATAACGAGGTCGTGTGGATTGCGAGAGTCGCAATTCCAACGGGATTTTACAGAAAATATGGCAATAGGCCCGCGTCACCGTCCTTGGAAGCTGCGGTGTCCAGGGCAAAGGATGTCGTTTTCTGCACTTCCTGCCACAGAATTCACAGGGGAGAATTGCGGATTTCGATGTCCTCACCTAGTCTCAGCTACGAATGCAGCAATCGAGCATCGGGTATATGGCAGTCAAAAAGCAATCAAACATGCGCGCCACCGCACAGAGCATTAGGTCCCCAAAGGATGACTTGAACCAACAGATCATCCGGCTGTTGCAGCAAGATGGTCGGATGGCTTTTTCGGAAATTGCACAGCAGTTGAATGTGTCCGAAGGAACCATCCGCAACAGGGTGAGCGGTCTGCGAGACAATAACATGTTGCGGATCGTCGCGATGTCGGATCCCGTGGCCACAGAGTACACAACCGACGCGATGATTGGGTTGAATGTGGCCGTTGGCGTGACCCCACGCCAGGTGGCGGAGCGGCTTGAAAAGAACCCTCGGGTTGTTTTCATTCTGTGGGTCGCGGGTCGATATGACCTGATCATTGAATTGGTCAGCGACGATGATGACGCATTGAAGGAATTTTTGGAGCATGAAATCCACGCGAATGACGATATCGCCAATGCCGACGTTATGCCGGGGCTGAAGAACTTCAAGAATCAGTTCCTGCTAAAGCAGGATGTGAGGGAATGATTAGGGTCAGGATTCATAACCAATAGATGACGGTCTCAGCTAGCGCGATTGCTGACGGGAAGACCTCTGGGCATCTGTCGAAGTGTGCCGCCACACGGCGCCAATCTTTGAGCCTGCCGAACATGATCTAAATCCGATTACGCCGTTTGTGTCGGCGTTTGCCGTGCTTCACGGTTGTTTTGCGTTGCTTTCGACCCGTGATGCAGGCGCGCATACCTTTGTCTTTCTACGCGTCTTTGAACCTTCCGGCGTCATAGGCACGATTTCCAAGCAACCAGGCGACCTTCGGCGAGCTGCACAGCTGCGCTCTCGCGCGGATGTAGCCACTGACTTGGCCAGCGATGACGAAAAGGTTAAGCAGCCTCCTTAGTTGTCACAGATAGCTTGCAGTTTGGTGTTCATGCCACCGTTGGTTCGACCAATCAGGCAGCCACGTCCCCTTTTTTGCGGCCATGCTGGTCGCGGTATGGTGTGCCTTCAAATAGGCCGCATCAATCATCACGGTCTTTTCCTGGCCGTGTTCGGCAACCAGACCGTCGATCATTTGGGCACAGATGCCTTTCTCGCTCCAACGTTTCCACCGACTATAGAGCGTCTTGCGCTGGCCGTAGACCTCCGGTGCATCTCGCCATCGTAATACATTGCGATTGATGAATGTAATTCCGATCAGCACCCTTCAATCATCGTACCATGGCCTGCCGTACGACTCAGGGAAGAAAGCGGAAAGCTTGGCCATCTGTTCGTTGCTCAGCCAGAAAAAGTCGCTCTTGTTACCGGTCCCTTTTCCAAACCGTGAATCATGGTGCGCAAAAAAATTAATGTATCCTACCCTAACAGTTGCGTGAGATTTCGCGTCTGGGTCTAAGAAAACTTTGCTCTCTTAGCTGTCTCAATTCAATACTGAAACACGTGGCTTTTTGGCGGAGAGTTTATTGCGATTTAGTGTAGGCATTGCTGTGTCAATTCTGGTGGCTGTGTCTATCGGAGTGTCGACGTTTATTGTTCATTCCCTGTGGTGGACAACAGCGCGCGACAATAGCCGCATGCTTGCAGCAGAAATAAACGGCCAGATCGCAAACACGGTCCGTATCGAGGTGGGCGTGACACTCAGGTCGGCCGAAGCCGCCTGGGCGGCCGTTCGTACGATCTTTGTTCAGAACGTCATCGCGACGCGACAGGCCGACAAGCGGGAGTTTGTTTTTCTGTCACAATTGCAGGCACAGCCGAATATCTCATGGATGTTTTTCGGCTGGCCTGACGGGAATTTTTTTGCGTCACATCGCCTGGGTGACGGTGGGCTTGAGATGATTGAAATCGATGAGGGAATCCGCGACCGAATGCTGCGGAAAGACCGCTACATCTTCATTCCCGGTGACATACAGTTCGAAGAGCGGACCTTTACCAATACATCCTATGATCCGCGCGAACACGCCTGGTTTAAAAACTTCATGGGCCTCAATTCCTCTGGGTGGATCGAAGCGCGCGACCTTCCGGATAGTGACAGAACCGTTTACGCCTTTGCCGGTCCGATAGACGTCAATAGAGCGCGACAAGGCGTTCTGGCAGTTGCGATCGAAACGGATCGTTTGTCACGGTTTCTTGCCACGCTTGCGCCCGGCGAATTTGGCGCGGCGTTTATTCTGAACGCCGACGGAGAAGTTATTGCGGTCCCCGATGCCGAAGCAGATGAGGTTACTCCGGCGCGCATGGGCGAGGGCAAGCTTTATGAAGTCGCCATGATCTCGGGCGAAAGGCTGTTGGCGGACCCACAGGAAAATGCCTCCGGCACATTGACGCAACGTGTCGTCATTGACGGCGTGCCTTATGCGGTGGCGCTGACTCCCCTGGGGTTTTACGGCTGGCGCGTTGCCACAGTCATACCCGAAGCAGCCTTTCTTTCGGGGATCGACGAGACGCTGATCAATCTGATCTACGTTTTGATCATTGTGGTGATAGTGGCAACCGGATTAGCGATCTGGCTGATCCGCAAAGTTGTGGCAAATCCGCTGGCACGCATTGCCGAAGACCTCGGCAAAATTGAGCGCTTTGACGTGGAGCAGATTGAACGCAGACCGTCCAAACTGTCTGAGCTTTCCAATCTTTCTGCGGCCACCGCCAGCATGGCAGCTGGTTTGTCGGCATTCCGAAAATACGTACCCACAGATCTCGTGCGCATGCTGCTTGCTGAGGGTATCAAGATACAGCCAGGTGGAGAGGTGAAGCAGATCTCTGTATTGTTCTGCGACGTCACGGGTTTCACTGGGCTGTCCGAGAAACTTGGCCCCAAGATTGCCCAACTGATGGAGCCCTTCTTCAGCGCGGCCTCGACGGCTATCGCTCACAATGGTGGGACGATCGACAAATTCATGGGTGATGCTGTGATGGCGTTTTGGGGGGCGCCGCGCAAGGATGTGAACCACGCTGAAAACGCCTGCCGCGCGGCATTGGACCTTGTCGCTGCAGTGGACGCGTCCGGAATTGAAGATGATGACGGCACTCCCTTGCGAGTTAGGATCGGACTGAACAGCGGCGAGGCTTTGGTCGGAAATATCGGATCAGAGCAGCGGTTGAACTACACCGCGATTGGCGATGTTGTGAACGTTGCCAGCCGGTTGGAAGGAGCCAACAAAGATTATGGCACGCTGATCCTCATTGGGCCGGAAACGAGACAACAGGCGGCCGACACAATCGTGGTGCGGGAACTGGACACGCTTACCGTATTTGGACGCATTGAAGAGCTTGTGGTCTACGAACTGATAGCGATGTCAGATGGGCGTGGCGGATCATTTGCCTGGATAGAGACCTATGAACAAGGCCTTGCGCACTACCGGGCAGGGCGGTTTGAAGAGGCTCTTGCCGCATTTGAGGGTGCAGACCGAAAACGAAATGGAGATCCCGCCTCAGTCGCAATGATGGCCCGTGCCCAAAGCCTGTTAGACAAGCCTCCACCAGAAGACTGGCGCGCAATTACCAAAACCAAGAAAACGTAGCAGTCACACCCGATCAAGATAAGATGTTTAGGTCCCCGGGGCTTTCGCGGGCATGGTATCTACTGATTGCGGGCATGAGGACAGTGATTTGGGTAGCGTTTCGGGAAAGTCCGTCAGGTCGCGTGTTGAGTTATCTGATGTCGGCGCGTAATCAAACCAATCATATGAATCGAACACTCTCGTAGCTTACGCCGCGCTCGGTTCCAAAATCTCTGACGACGGACACATGGACGAAGCCGAAATCATGATCGGTGACAAAAAACAATGGCTGTGGCGAATGATCTACGACAATAGAGACGTGCTCGATTTTCTTGTCCCAACCCGCAGAAAACTAAAAGGGCAAAGCGCTTTGTCAAAAGACTGGTTGCCAGGTTTCGCGAGCCGGGCGTGGTCATAGCCAACAAATTCCGTAGCAATACTAAACCGGTCAAAGTACTTGCCTAAGTTACTGACCATCGCGCACACAAAGGCCTATACAACACGACCGAAGTCCCGCACCGGCCAAAAAAGGCGAGAAGAAGTATTTGGCTAGTTTAGATATCACAGACAGTCACAGAGGTTGCTATCCGCGCATGACCAGATCCAACTGATTTTACGTCCTCGCTGCCATCAACTTACCATGACTTCATACCGCCACGCCGCGGTCAGCCTCTGAGCCTAATACACCGCTGATATGGCCGCATGATCCAGCCATTTTCATTCAATCATAATCTAACGTCAACAACCTAGGAGTAAACTATAACTTGCATTTAGCAACGCAAATTGGGTCGAATGGCCAAGTTCCAATTCGAAATTATCAAACGGTCGAACTGATGGGGCTCAAAACCGTATCACTAGCCTTAAGATACGAAGTAAGATGTTATTTCTCCCACTCCTTTTACAAAATGAGTTTGCGCTTCCGCGTTAGGCAAATGGTCACCCAGCGCATCTTTGGTTTGGGCAGAGATGTGGATGTGCCCCGACCTGCCTGTAGCCTCGAGACGGCTGGCAAGGTTCACGGTTTCCCCCCAAACATCATAAATTGACCGTTTTCGCCCAATCAGACCAGCAATGACCGGTCCGGAATGGATACCTATGCGGATTTGCAAACCCGCGCTACTAACTGTGCTGTCAGACATCGTTCTAAGGATGTCACGTGCAAAGTTTACTGCCGCGTGGGCGTGGTCCTCGCGATGCAACGGAATACCCGATGCCGCCATGTAGGCGTCTCCAATCGTCTTGATCTTTTCGATACCGTGCAGGGTGGCCAGGTCGTCAAATGCAGTGAACAAGTTTGACAATTCCAGGATCAGGTCACCGGCGTCCATGCGGGCTACTAGTGGTGTAAATTCCACGATATCCGCGAATATTATGGTGGCGCCGACGAAACGATCAGCGATGTTTGTCTCGCCATCGTTTAGTCGTTTGATAACCGGCGCGGGCAGCATCGAGTGCAGCAATTTGTCTGCCCTGTCACGTTCGTAGGTGATCTCATTTGTGAACGCCAATTCCTTGGCGCGCCAGCGACTGCGTTCCATGCAAGCATCGACGCGCGCGTGCAACAACACAGGATCGATAGGTTTTGGCAAATAGTCTTCAGCGCCGACACTGATACATTTGGCGATAGCGTTTGTCTCGTTCAGACCTGAAATCATGACCACGGGTATTTCGCGCCAAGACGGATCTTTTTTCATTCTTTCGAGGACGTCGATGCCATTTACCACTGGCATTAGGATATCCAACAGAACAAGGTCGAAGCCCTCGCGATCTAGTGCTTCAAAAGTTTCGCTGGCCGAGTCGACCGATCGCACACTGTGTCCTCGGCGCTCTAGCAAACGAGTCAGGATTTCCCGATTGGCCGCCTCGTCATCGATTACCAAGATACGCCCGGTCAGAGCTTCGCGACCGGCATCTGAGCTCGCAAGGCTGCGTTCAAGGCTGGCCGCAATTTCCTGATCCCGGTCACTGTCCTCAGCGCTTGGCGGAATTTCCGCATCACTGATGGTGCTGTCGATCTGTAGCGCCAGCTTACGCGCTTCGCTCAGGATCGCGTTTATGTCGCTGCGAGCGGAAGGCTTCAGATCTGCCTCGAAATCATCCAGAACCATTTCCGAATACCCAATGATCGCATTGATCGGAGAGCGTAAATCATGCCGTAATTTTGCCTGCGCGTCTTTGTCGGCGGTGACTTGGTGCGCACTTTTCCCTAACAGTTCGACCAACTGAACAAGGTTGCTGGCGGCGGCGCCAATCTTTTGCAAATCCTCTAGCGCAGCCTCTGGTCCTGTTCTGCGTACTTCCTCGATCAGCAGATTATGAAACCCAACAATCGCTTCTGACGGCCCATTGAGGTTCTGGGAAATGCGGGTGGCTAATGCCAACTTGTCTTTTCGGGTCTCTGAATCCATGCCGCGCTACCCGTCCAGCAGTTTTTCAATAATTTCCAGTAACCCGGGCAGTTCGATCGGTTTGGTATAGAATTCGTCGCAACCGGCATCCATGGCCTTGTCACGATCACTCTGCATCGCATGGGCGGTCAAAGCGACAACTGGGATAGCGTTTGTATCTGGGTTTGCTTTTATCTGTCTGGTCGCCTCCCACCCGTCGATCACGGGCAGGCTCATGTCCATTAAAATCAGATCCGGTTTATCCGATAGGGCTTGTTCAACACCGGCCTGACCATCGCGGGCAGATACGGTTTCGTAGCCTTTTCTCTGCAGCCGGCGCGACAGCATATCGAGGTTCATATCGTTGTCTTCCACAATAAGTATCTTTGCCATCGCCTTAATCTTTCCGACTTATGAATAATCTTGTAACTGGCGTTTCAGTGCCGCAATCAGATCACCTCGACCGGTATCTCCTTTGCGGATGACCTCATCTGAATGGGCTTTCAACCAATCCAGTTCGTCCCGCGTCAGGTCCTTGGACGTGGCTACGATAACCGGCAAATCTGCAAGCTCATCAGTTGTGCGAACCGTTTTGAGAACATCGAAACCGTCCACATTCGGCATCATAATGTCCAATACCATCAGTGTCGGTCTTTTGGATTTCAATTGGCTGAGCGCGCCGTGACCGTCTGCCGCCTCGCGTACCGTCCATCCGTTGCGCGTTAGGATGCGGCGAAACAGGTTTCGCGTTGACATATCGTCGTCAACGATCAGCACGTCTTTGTCGCGTCCGGAGGCGATAGCATCCAACGTTGCGATCAGCCGCGCTGGATCAATTGGTTTAATTAGGTGTTCGATCGCTCCGAAGGCAAGGCCCATGTCGCGATCCGCGACAATCGTGGCTAGGACAACGGGCGTTTCGCACAGCTTCGAGTCTGCCTTGAGTTCCTTCAACATAGACCAGCCGTCGCGTTCAGGCATGATAACGTCCAGAAGAATGACGTCAGGCTTTTGCGAGCGCGCGATTTCCATGCCCGCCGCTGCGTTCGATGCCAGCAAGACATCATACCCTTCCTCGCGCACGATTTTTGCCACCGCGTTCCGTGCGTCTTCTTCATCATCCACTATCAGAACGCGGCCCAAAGCAGTGTCCGGTGACGTTTCGCTGTATTCGTTAGTCGACGTAGAAATGGTATCGTAGCGGGCTGGGATTTCGAAAGAGAAGGTCGATCCAACACCCTCTTTGCTATCGACAGTAATATGCCCGCCCATCATACGCGTAAATTCCTGCGCAATGGCGAGCCCTAGCCCAGTGCCTCCGAAATTCCGCGTAGTAGACTGATCAGCTTGCACGAACGCTTGGAACAGCTTGTCGCGTTGCTGCGGCGTCATTCCGATACCTTCATCTCGCACCGCAAATCGAAAGAAATCTGTATCATTTTTCCGGAGTTTAGAGACGAGAAGCTCAATCTTACCACCTTCGGTGAACTTCGCCGCGTTGGACAACAGGTTGAAAAGGTTCTGCCGGAGCTTGGTTTTATCAGTTTCGATCTCGTCAGTGTCTGCGAGATCACAAGAGAGAACCAGTTCATTTCTGTTCTTGCTCACCAAGGGAACCACCGTCGACGCGACTTCGTCCAACAAGGGCCGCAGTGCGAAGCGTTCCGGGTACATTTCCATTTTGCCCGCTTCGATCTTGGACAGATCAAGAACGTCATTGATGAGCGAGAGCAGATGTCGCCCGGATGCCATGATCTTCTCCAGATCATCGGTCGCTGTCTCGAACCCCATATCCTGCGCATCTTCGGACAGCATTTCGCTATAGCCGATGATTGCGTTCAACGGCGTACGCAACTCGTGGCTCATGGAAGCCAGGAACTGGCTTTTGGCTGAACTGGCCGCGATCGCCTGCGCGTTGGCTTCTTCAAGTTGTTCCTGTTTGGACTTAAGGTCAGAAATATCGCTGTAAACAGCGACCGTGCCCCCGTCGGGTGTCTGGCGTTTCGACACCTGAATCCATGCGCCACCCAGCAAGACTTCTTGGCGATCCCCGTCAGGTCTGCGATGTCGTGCAAGTCGGCTGCTAATCCACTCTTCGTCAGGCACACCATTGGTATCAACCGATTTTCGTTCCAGTTGTAGCCGCAAGATATCCTCGAACCGCGTGCCCGGCCCAAGTATGTCGTCCACATGTGCGAAAATGCTGCGGAACCGGTCATTGTAGAGTATGAGCTCATCTTCGTTGTCGAACAACGCAAACCCGTCTGGAATTGTTTCAATTGCTGTCAGAATCGTATTGCGCTGCGCACGCGCTTCTTCTTCTAGTTCGCGCCGCTTATCCTGACTGTCGCGAAGCGCTCTTAGCGCTTGGGACATTCGGCCTAACTCATCAGGACCTTCGGGCGGTAGCGCGACATCCCTTTCACCCCGGATTAGGCCTGAAATCGCAATGTTGATTGCATGCAGTGGCACAACGATCGACCTCAGAGCACGCCAAGTAAGAAGCGCTCCCAATATCACAATAACAACACATGCAATGATCGCGCGATTCATCGCTGCCTTTGCGGCAACCGTTGCTTCATTTCTGGTTTGGTCGGCGCTTTCAGATAGGTCATCGACCAATTGCGTCAGCGTCTTGTCGACGGCATCACTGGCCACTCGGGCCTGTGCAAGTAAAGTATTTCCCAGCACTCTGTTGCCGTCGGTGTAAGCATCGGCTGCTTGCATGGAAGTTTCGTAATAGGAGTTTGCCTGCTCCTGTACGCTGGCTGCGGACTCGGGTGCAAAATCGGAGAGCTGTTCGAGGCTGTTATTGAGCTTTGTACTTGCTTCGTTGGCTCGCCGCTCAGAAAGGGTCAGTAAGCTTACAGAAAGATCCGTCAGCCAATACCTCATCTCTCCAAATTGACGATCTGCCTGGCCTGCCACTTCCAGTCGGTGAAACTCAGTATTTGCGTCTTGTATGCGGGCTTGGTTGCGGGCCAGATCGTAGACCATCACGATGGTGCTCACGACCAAAGCAGCTAACAGTAGCGCCGACAGTGATCCTATGCGCACCGGAATAGTATTTTCGGACACCCACCGCCAATTGTTACTCACACCAGATTCTTGTTTCATCTAAAAAGGGTTATGCTAATTGCACCTGCCAGGTTACCAAGTTGCCCACCTTCCTTTGGGAAACCAGTCACATCCGTTTCACCCGCTGGCGATCCGTGGCATGAAAGACAGGACTCAGAGTAGTATTCTGGAATCAGCATACGGAAAGCAGGTGTTCCAGAAACGTTAGTTTCTTCGAAAAATGGCTGCCCTTCGGTCCAAGATGAGTCCTTGAACTTTTCTTCTATGACCGAGTTTTCCCAAGTATCCGGACGGGCCATGCGATTGCGGACAAGTTCCGAAGGCGCCGTTACCTTGACCATGGCAGACGTGCCAATTTCATCAGCGAACTGTTCATTTACTAACCGCGCAAAAACGGCTGGAATAAATCCTTTGAATGCCACCCCCTCGGCATTTATTAACTCTTGGTTTGCGTCGATTACCGTGACCATAGCGTCCAGCTGCGTTTCTGTAAGCTTGCGCTCCAGTGGGTCCAGCCCATCATGCAGCGGCGGTTCCCCATTGGCCTCCAAGTAGGCCGCAATAACTTGCTCGTAGAACACATCACCGGACAGCCCTTTGTCGGTGATATCCGGATTGTTGATTAGGTCTTGACTGTTCGACACGACACTTCTGCCGGCCCGTAGCACTGCCGCCAATCGGTTGCCCGTTTCAACTTCTTCTGCGGTTTGCGCCGCAACACCGTCCAGACTAAGCGGACAGATTGTACTCAGAACTACCGCTGCTTTCAAAATTAGTTTTTTCAATAGACCAACGCCCCCACGTAAAGACGAGTGCAGTGACAATAAGATAGACTAGCAAAAAATCGCCAAACTGTCTTATGAATTCGGCCCGAATGGAGTGTGCAGCCAAAAATGGCGTGTAGTTAATGACTGCTGAGCTAGTAATCACGCTGCTTGTGCGCCAAACAGCTTTGCCCGCATATCGGACGCCGAGCGAAGTTTCGTGAACGCCGGCTCCAAGCCCTTATCTACGACCTTCTCGCCGTGGCTCTTACGTGTTCCTGGTTTCTGTCTCATCTCCACTCCTTGGCAGTTACGACGTGCCAGAAACCCTCTCTTATCAAATCACCCTAAACTGTCTCATTGGCGCTGACGTCCGACAGGGATGACGTGTTGCCCTATTTCCTTAAAGCCGAGGATCACCATGCCGGGCCCGCAGACATGCATGGGCACGGAGGGGAATGGAAGGTTTCGAAACAGCGCTTGGAATGGGGCATTCTGAAAGCCGTGCAGGAAGGGGCCAAGGAATTCGGCATCCAACCGCGCGCAGATTTCAACGATGGCAGCAACGAAGGGACCGGGTTTTTTGAGGTCAATCAACGCAACGGTGTGCGTTGGAACACGGCCAAAGGCTTTTTGCGCCTGGCGATGAAACGGCCCAACTTGCGCGTTCTGACCCATGCTGAAGCCGAGACGCTGTTGTTCGATGGCAAGCAGGTGACGGGCGTACGCTACCTGCACAAGGGCGTTCAATATGACGCCTATGCCGGGTCCCAGGTCTTGTTGGCGGCGGGCGCGATCAACACGCCTAAAATTTTAGAATTGTCAGGCGTGGGCCAGGGCGATGTGCTGTCTGAACATGGCATCGTTTTGCAACGCGAAAGTCAAGGCGTGGGTGAGAACCTGCAGGACCATTTGCAAATCCGCACTGTGTTCAAGGTCCAGAACGCAAAAACCCTGAACACGATGGCGAATTCGCTGCTTGGGAAAGCAAAGATTGCATTGCAATACGGCCTGACGCAATCAGGGCCAATGTCGATGGCCCCCAGCCAATTTGGGATGTTCACAAAATCCAATCCCGATCTGGCCACACCCTACCTGGAATACCATGTGCAGCCGCTGTCCACCGACAAGTTGGGTGATCCGCTTCACCCTTTCCCTGCGATTGCTGTCTCGGTCTGCAACTTACGACCTGGAAGCGTGGGCACCTGCCATATTCAGTCGAAAGACATCGAAGAACAGCCTGATATTCGCCTGAACTACCTTTCGACTAAAAACGACAAACGTGTTGCAGCGATATCCGTGCGACAGGCGCGGAGAATTATGACGGCGAGCGCTCTGAAACCCTATCAGCCTGAAGAAATCTTGCCTGGCCCGGCGATGGAGTCAGAGGAAGACCTTGTGAAAGGTGTAGGTGATATCGCTACGACTATTTTCCACCCTGTCGGAACCTGCAAGATGGGCTCGGATGCATCTGCTGTGGTCGGCGCGGACCTCAGGGTGCATGGACTGTTGGGATTACGGGTGGTTGACGCATCTATCATGCCAAAAATCGTATCCGGCAATACGGCCTCCCCGGTTGTGATGATTGCGGAGAAAGCGGCAGATATGATCCGCGAAGGAACTTGATAAGTGACGTATTTGCGACGTTCATGCCTAGACTAGCTTTGCTAGTGGATGGCACTCCAACTCACACCCAAATCCGACAGATGCCTTTGAACCCGTCCGGGATAGTCAGACACGATTGCGTCCACGCCCAGATCAATCATCTTGTCGATGTCTTCGTGTTCATTGACAGTCCACACTGCGACGCACAGGCCCAGCTTCTTGGCAAGAACCACGTTTTCAGCAGTCACATCCGCAAAATACGGACACCAAAGCGCACCGCCCGCTTCTTTGACCAACTTTGGAATTTCATCGCGACGACCGCGAAAGTCCGGACAAACTGCTTTTGATGAGTCTTCGCCCACATCGTCCGCGTTATCGGGAAGCTGCGTCAGGTACGAAGACGGCATATCGGGGGCCTGTCGCTGACATTCTTCCAAGAGATTCCAGTCAAAGCTGTGCAGAACCGCACGCGACGACAAACCCTTGGCGCGAACGTCTTGAAGAACCCGGCCGACGAAGCTCTGTCTGTAAACCGCATCATGTGCCAAATCAGGATCTGACTTTAGTTCGAGCATCAGACAGGCATCGCGGTATTTTGGGTCATCGACCAATTTCAGCAGGTTCATCAGCGTTGGAACACGAACACCGTCCATTTGAGCCTGGTCTGGAAAGCGACGACCATAAGCCGAATGCCCGTCCAACCGCCCGATGTCGAATTGCTGAATCTGTTCGACGGTCAACGAAGAAACCTTTGGCTCTTCTCCGACCAAAAATCGACCATAGGCGTCACGAAATGTCGGCGCGTGCAGCCGGTGGTTATGGGTTATGACCGGAACGTCATCTGCCGTAAGCACGACGTCAAATTCCAGGAGCGGGACGCCGATGGACAGCGAAAAGTCAAAGCCAATCATACTGTTTTCTGGTAAAACGCCGCGTGCTCCCCGATGCCCCACAACCCGGATCAGGTTTTCACCGCCACGAAAGGCTTCAACCTGTGGAAACGTCATCAGTTTTGCAGCCTTTCACCGGTTGAATGGTCAAACAGGTGCATATTTTCTGAGGCGATCGAAAACCGCATGTTCGGATGCTGGCCTTCGATTGGGTGGACACCCGGAAGGCTTATCGTAATCGCGCTGCCAGAGCCTTTGAGCTGACCATGCAATAGTGTGTTTGCCCCCAACGGTTCCGCAATCTGAATCGTAGCTTCCAGCGGACCGTTTTCATCCAACAACAGATGCTCTGGCCGTATGCCCAACTTTACTGCGATATCAGGCCCCTGAGATGCGCCAACCTCAATTTCTCCGATCTTGACCGTCCCGTTTTCACGGCGGGCGTCAAACACGTTCATCGCAGGGCTGCCAATAAACTGCGCCGCGAAGAGAGTTCTGGGTGTTTCGTAAACTTCCAGTGGCGTTCCAATCTGCTCGGCGATACCGCCATTCATCACGATCATTCTGTCGGCCATCGTCATGGCCTCGACCTGGTCGTGCGTAACGTACAGGGAGGTGACTCCAAGCTTTTCCTGGAGCTCACGGATTTCCAGGCGCATCTGAACACGCAGTTTGGCATCGAGGTTCGAGAGCGGCTCATCAAACAGGAAGACTGCTGGTTCGCGGACAATGGCACGGCCCATGGCCACTCTTTGGCGTTGACCGCCCGACAGTTGTCTGGGCTTACGATCCAGCAAAGGTTCCAACTGCAATAGCTTGGCCGCGGCAGTCACCTTTTGATCGATCTGATCTTTGGGCAGTCCGGCAATTTTCAGACCGTAACCCATGTTCTGACGCACGGACATATGCGGGTAGAGCGCATAGTTCTGGAACACCATCGCGATGTCCCGATCCATAGGCTCTTTGTCGTTGGCCCGTTCCTCGCCGATCCGGATTTCCCCGGACGTAACCGTTTCCAACCCTGCCACCATTCGCAGCAGCGTGGATTTACCGCAGCCCGAGGGGCCGACGATCACGATGAACTCTCCGTCTGCGATATTGACATCAATACCGTGGATCACATCCGTCGGGCCAAAACTCTTTTTGACGTTCTCTAGGGTTACTGTTGCCATTTCCTATTTCTCGCTATCGACAAGGCCGCGGACAAAGAGCTTTTGCATCGACACCACCACGATGACTGGCGGGATCATCGCCAGAATTGAGGTCGCCATGATTGTGGGCCAATGCGCAAAATCGTCACCCGATGGGAACATCTGTTTGATACCCATCACGATGGTGTTCATTTCTGGATCAGTGGTGATCAGCAGCGGCCACAGGTATTGGTTCCAGCCGTAGATAAACAGGATCACAAACAGCGCCGCGATATTGGTTCGACTCATGGGCACTACAATGTCGATGAAGAACCGCATCGGTCGCGCGCCATCCACGCGGGCAGCTTCGGCCAGTTCATCAGGGATCGTCAGGAAGAACTGACGGAACAGAAAGGTCGCTGTTGCCGAGGCAATCAAGGGAAAGATCAGACCGTAGTAGCTATTGAGCATGCCAAACCCGGCCACTACCTCGAATGTTGGAACGATCCGCACTTCGACCGGCAGCATCAGGGTCAGAAAAATCAACCAAAAGAACGTCGTGCGGCCGGGAAACTTGAAGTAGACAATCGCAAAAGCGGACAGTAGCGAGATGATGATTTTACCCACCGCGATGCCAATGGCCATCACCAGACTGTTGAACAGCATCGTCGCAACCGGCACGTTTACCCCTGAGAACAGCGCCGCTTTGTAGTTCACCGAGAACTGATCACCCGGCACCACGGGCATGGGCGGCGAGACGATGTCGGCCTGGGTCACGGTCGAAGCCACAAAGGCCAGCCAGATCGGGAAAAAGATGATCAAAACGCCTAGGATCATGAATGCATGGGTAAACCAGATGCCTACGCCGCGTTTTTCGACCATTCCGTGTTGTTGGGCTGCCATCAGTAATGCACCCTCTTTTCCACGTATTTGAACTGAATGACGGTCAGCAGGCCGACAACAATCAGCAGGATGACAGATTGTGCCGATGATGACCCAAGATCCTGACCAACAAACCCATCTGAGAAGACCTTGTAGACTAGGATCGTCGTCGCCTGTTGTGGGCCTCCGCCAGTGATCGTGTGGATCACTCCGAAGGTCTCAAAGAAGGCATAGACAACATTCACCACCAGCAAGAAGAATGCAGTCGGAGACAGCAGCGGCAGCACAATCGTGAAGAACCGGCGCCAGAAATGCGCGCCGTCAATTGCCGCCGCTTCGATGACCGAGCGGGGAACGGATTGCAGCGCTGCAAAGAAGAACAGGAAGTTATAGCTGATGCGGCCCCAGGCCGAGGCGACAACAACCAACCCCATAGCTTCGGTGTCGTTAAGAACATGGTTCCAGTCATAGCCGAGCTGGCTGAGATACCACGCCACCACGCCAACACGTGTATTGAACATGAACAGCCACAGCACACCAGCCACGGCGGGGGCCACAGCATAAGGCCAGATCAGCAATGTGCGATAAACACCCGAACCTTTAATGAGCCTATCTGCGATAACTGCGAGAAATAGCGCCGGAATCATTGAACAGAGCGTCACAAGCGTCGAAAATACGGCGGTTGTGACGAAAGATGCGCGATAATACTTGTCGCTCAGCAGGAACTCAAAGTTGCCGAGCCCCACAAACTGCGACGACAGACCGAACGGGTCGGGAATGAACAGGGACTGCCACACCGCCTGACCGGCGGGATAAAAGAAGAAGACGGCGGAAATGATGACCTGTGGGGCGATCAGCGCCAATGGCAATAGCCAGCCGCGAAAGGTGACGCGTTTTTCCATCCTGAATTTCCACCGAAGAAAGATAATGCGGGCCCGAAAAGGACCCGCATGAAGTTATGACTTATTGATTGGCGGATTCGAATCGGCGCAGCAGCGCGTCACCACGTTCCTTCGCGCTATCCATCGCTTCCTGAGCAGTTTTCTCACCGGCCCAGACGGCCTCAAGCTCTTCGTCGATGATACCGCGGATCTGGTCGAATGATCCCAGACGCAGACCTTTGGAATTTGCGGTCGGCTCTTTCGCGGTCATCTGGATCACAGCGATGTCGGTGCCGGGGTTTTCGTCATAAAAACCTGCCGCACGGGTCGCATCACCCGCTTCGGCCGTGATCGGAAGGTAGCCGGTGTTCTGGTGCCAGGCCGACTGCACGTCGGACGATGACAGGAAGCTCAGGAACTCTCCGACGCCCTTGTACTCCTCAGGGTCATGACCTTCCATTACCCAAAGGGATGCGCCACCGATTATGGTGTTCTGCGGCTCACTTGTGACGGCTTCCCAGTAGGGCAGCGGACGGACGTCAAAGTCGAATTCGGCCTCTGCCTTGATGCCCGCGTAACCTGCCGAACTTTCAGTGAACAATGCGCATTCGCCTGACCGGAAGTTCGCGCCACCTTCGTTTCTGCGACCGGTATAGATGAACTTGCCATCCTTGGCCCAGTCACCCATCGCGGTCAGGTGTGCCACCTGCGCCGGACCGTTCAGCATCAGTTCGGTATCCAGACCGGCAAAACCGTTATCCTGCGATGCAAACGGAACGTCGTGATAGGCCGACATGTTTTCAAGATGGATCCAGCTTTGCCATGCGGTGACCAGCGGGCAGTCTTCGCCCCCGGCCTTGAGCTGTTCAAGTACGTCTCCAACCTTTTCCCACGTGGACAGATCCGTGTCTGGATCAACGCCAGCCGCTTCGAACGCGTCTCGGTTGACCCAAAGAACTGGCGTGGATGAGTTGAAGGGCAGCGAAAGCATGTCCCCGTCAGTGGTTGTATAATATCCTTTGACGGCACCGATATACGCGTCGGGATCAAAAGACGCGCCACTTTCAGCCATCACTTCGTAGACGGGCCGGATCGCACCTTCGGCTGACATCATCGTTGCCGTGCCGACCTCGAATACCATCAGGATTTGCGGCTGCTCACCGGCGCGGAAGGCAGCGATCCCCGCGTTCAGGGTTTCCGAGTAGTTGCCCTTATGGCTTTCAACCACGACATACTCGTCCTGACTGGCGTTGAATTCTTCCACTTGGGCTTTGACAAGCTCACCAAGGCGGCCGGTAAAGGCGTGCCAGAACTGAACCTCGGTTTGTGCCATTGCCGCCACTGGGGACAATGCAGTTGTTACGGCGAGAGCGCCGAGAAAATTCTTTTTCATGATTCCTCCCATGCATCAGGTTCGATGCTTCGTTGAATGCCGACCGCAACGGGTAAACGGCACACATGACGATTTCACGACGTTAACGTTACAGAAATATAATTCAAGCCCAATTTACTGGATAAAAAAATAACATAGTGTTATGAGGCGAGGGCGGCAGATTGGGATCGGTAATGAGTCAAATTCTTAGGGTCCGGCAGTTAGAAGCTCTTATGGCTGTAACAACCAACGGCTCTGTCACGGCGGCAGCGACCGACCTGGGGGTGAGCCAGCCAGCCGTCAGCAGGTTGCTTTCGGATCTTGAAAAGTCACTTGGGTTTCAGCTTTTCGATCGCCGCGAAGGCCGGTTGGTGCCGACGCAGGAGGTTCGGTATCTTTTGCCTAGCGTCGAGCGTGTTCTGGAACTTATGAGGCAAATCTCTGACGTCAGCCAGGACATCACACAGCGCAAAGCAGGGCACATCCGTGTTGCATGCCTGCCCGGGTTCGCCACCAGCCATTTGCCTGATGTTGTCGCCAGATTCTTGAAGGATCGACCCGGCGTCACCCTGACGATCGAACCTGACAGACCTGAGCGCATTCTTGAATGGATGATCGGCGAGCAGTATGATTTCGGGATCACCGACAGCTTTAACGGTCACCCCGCTGTCGAAAGCTGGGATATCGAGGTCCGGACGGTTTGTGTGTTCCCCACCGGAAGTGAATTGGAAAACCTCTCTGAGGTTACACCGACGGACCTTGTAAACAGCAAAATTATCCACACACGACGCGACAGCGACTTTTTCGGGCGGCTCTCAAAAGCGTTTCAAAGTGCCAATGTGGAGTTAAATTCCCATATTGAAGTCAGGCAGTTCACGGCGGCATGTGAATTGGCCGTGAAGGGCGTTGGCGTCTCCGTCGTGAGCGAACTTGACGCCGTCCAATACGCAGCGCACGGATTAAGCTATCGACCGTTCAAGCCATTCTTGCCGCATACTCTCTCGCTTGTTCGCCCAATTTTGAAACAACCTTCACTGGTGACCCTGGAATTCATCGAGCAGTTCCGAGACAGCCTTGAGCCTTTCAAAGCAGAATAGGGCCGTCGAAATTAATTCTTGCAACCGGTTGCAAAAATATTGATTGTGTCACCTGAGAATTGATTCGGGGGACCGTATGTTGAAGATCGGATTGCTGGGGGCCGGACGTATTGGTCGCGTGCATGCGGAAGCGATTTCGGCACACCCCCAAACCGAATTGACAGTTATTTCAGACGCGGTGAATGATGCCGCTGTCGGATTGGCTGCTGAGTACGGGGCCAGGGTGCAAAGCTCTGACGAGATTATCGGTGATTCCACGATTGATGCGGTTCTGATCGCAACGCCTACAGATACGCATTCCGACTTGATCGAAGCGGCAACGCAGGCCGGCAAAGCGGTCCTGTGCGAAAAACCAGTCGATCTGGACCTTGAGCGAGCAAAAATTTGCCAAAAAGCCGCGGGCGCGACTGGCCAACCGGTCATGCTTGGCTTCAACCGTCGCTTCGACCCAAATTTCCAGGCGCTCAAAGCCGCCTATGATGCGGGCGAGGTCGGTAAAGCTGAACTCTTGTCCATTACGTCGTTTGATCCGGCGCCGCCTCCGGTAAGTTATGTCAAGGTATCGGGCGGGTTGTTCCGGGACATGATGATTCATGATTTTGATATGGCCAACTACCTGACGGGGCAAATTCCTGTCACCATTTCAGCCGTGGGAACCTCGGTCGTCGATCCGGAAATAGGGCAGGCCGGTGACGTTGATACGGCTGTGGTAACAATGGCTTACGCGGATGGTAGCCTCGCTGTTATCAAGAACTCGCGGCGGGCAGCATACGGATATGATCAACGGGTCGAACTGCTAGGCTCAAGAGGCCTTTTGCAGGCGCATAATGTCCTTGAGAATTCAATTGTTAAATCAACGGCCGACGGTGTGACCGGAGCGAAGCCAACATACTTCTTTCTTGAACGCTACATGGCCGCTTACCGCGCCGAATGGGATGCGTTTACGCGTGCCATTCAGTCCGGCTCGGACGTGCCGGTAACACTTGAGGATGGTGTCGCGGCGTTGGCAATGGCCGAAGCCGCAACGCGCTCGGCGAAGTCCGGAAGGCCCGTGGCGATGGAGGAAGTTTTTTGAAACCGGTTGCAAAATGATCGGATTTCCGGAAACTGAAGGAAGCCCGGTCACCGATCGGAGCAGACGAGATTCGGTTTAGCCGAATGGCCGGGCAGACCCGGCACCAAGATTGAATTTTCTATTGGGAGGAATGGAAATGAAAAAAATCGTAAAAGGTGTGCTGATGGCCAGCGCAGTCGCATTTGCCGGCGCCACAGGCGTTGCGGCAGAAGGCGAGAAGTATATTCTGGTCAGCCATGCTCCGGACAGTGACAGCTGGTGGAACACCATCAAAAACGGTATTGCCTTGGCGGGCGATCAGATGGGTGTTGAGGTCGAATATCGCAACCCGCCTACCGGTGACCTTGCCGACATGGCGCGGATCATCGATCAAGCCGCAGCTTCGGGACCCAATGGTATCATCACTACGCTGGCCGACCCGGACATTTTGGAAGGTCCGATCAAAGCCGCCGTGGATTCCGGTATCGACGTCATCATCATGAACACTGGCACGCCGGAAAAGGCGCGCGAAGTTGGTGCGCTGATGTATGTCGGCCAGCCGGAATATGACGCTGGATTGGCCGCTGGCCAGCGCGCCAAAGACGATGGCATCGGCTCGTTCCTGTGCGTGAACCACTATATCGTGCAGCCATCCAGCCAAGAACGCTGCCAGGGCTTTGCAGACGGTCTGGGCATTGAACTGGGTGAGCAGATGATCGACGCGGGTCAAGACCCGGCCGAGATCAAGAACCGAGTTCTGGCCTACTTGTCGGCAAACCCCGAAACGGAAGCCGTTTTGACACTTGGCCCGACATCGGCTGACCCAACCATTCTGGCGCTGGAAGAAAATGGCATGGCCGGTGACATCTACTTCGGCACCTTCGATCTGGGTGGTGAAATCGTCAAAGGCATCAAAAGTGGTGTGATCCAGTGGGGCATCGACCAGCAGCCCTTCCTGCAGGCCTACCTGCCAGTTGTCGTGATGACGAACTACCACCGGTACGGCGTTCTGCCGGGCAACAACATCAACTCTGGCCCCGGTTTCGTGACCGCTGACGGGTTGGAAAAGATCGAAGAGTTCGCGGGCGAATACCGCTGATCTTCAAAACGGTGCGGACGCATGAAGTGTGTCCGCACCACCTGATGCACGCATTCAGACGAACGCGCCAAGGAGGCAACAATGGCTGAGTCAGCGCAATCCGCAGTCGGTGGTGACGAGCGGGTAAAAGAGATCTCACCCCTGCGCCAGGCCCTGATACGCCCCGAATTGGGCGGAATGGTCGGCACAGTCGCGGTATTCACGTTTTTCCTGCTGTTTGCTTTTGACAGCGGCATGTTCACCAGTCAGGGCGTGATGAACTGGTCCGTGGTTTCCGCGCAGTTCATGATCATCGCCGTTGGTGCCTGTTTGCTTATGATCGCGGGTGAGTTTGACCTTTCCGTCGGCTCAATGATCGGGTTCGCAGGCATGATGATCGCGATTTTCTCGGTCACTCTTAGCTGGCCGGTCTGGATTGCCATCATGGTGACCTTTGTGCTTTGCGTCTCGATTGGGGCGTTGAACGGCTTTATCGTCGTACGCACCGGGTTGCCCAGTTTTATCGTAACGCTGGCCTTCCTGTTCATCCTGCGTGGCTTTACCATTTTCCTGCCGCAAACCATCGAGCGGAAGACCATCATTGGCGGCATCCGGGATGTGGCCGAAGGTGACTGGCTGGCATCGGTGTTTGGCGGCAAGATCGGGCAGGGCTTTTTCGTCTGGTTGGGCGATAATGGCATAATAGAAACTTTCGAACGCGGTACGCGCGAGGGTCAACCGGTGGTTGATGGGATCCCCATGCTGATCATTTGGGCCATCGTGCTTATCATCTTCGGCCATGTGCTTCTGACCAAAACAAAGTTTGGCAACTGGATCTTCGCCTCTGGCGGTGACGCTGAGGCTGCCCGAAACTCGGGTGTTCCGGTCAACAGGGTCAAAGTTCTGATGTTCATGTTCACCGCCTTCTGCGCGACGGTTTTTGCGACTTGTCAGGTGATGGAATTCGGTTCCGCCGGCGCGGATCGTGGGTTGCTGAAGGAATTCGAGGCGATTATCGCCGTGGTGATCGGCGGTGCGTTGCTGACCGGCGGTTATGGCTCGGTTCTTGGGGCGGCACTTGGGGCCCTGATCTTTGGTGTGGTGCAGCAGGGGCTGTTTTTTGCCGGGGTCGAAAGCTCTCTGTTCCGGGTGTTCCTGGGCGTGATCCTGTTGGGTGCCGTGATCCTGAATACCTACATTCGTCGCATCATCACAGGAGAACGCTGAGATGACCGAAGATACCAATTTCCATCACGGTGATGTGCAGGGTCAGGATCCGATCATCCGGATGATCGACATTGAAAAGCACTTTGGCTCTGTGATTGCTCTGGCAGGGGTCAGCTTTGATCTGAAGCCGGGTGAGTGTCACTGCCTTCTGGGTGACAATGGTGCAGGTAAATCGACATTCATCAAGACGATGTCCGGGGTCCATAAGCCGACAGCTGGCGAGATCATCTTTGAAGACAAACCCATGCATTTTGAGGACCCGCGTGATGCCATTGAAGCCGGGATCGCAACAGTACACCAGCATCTGGCTATGATCCCGCTGATGAGCGTCAGCCGCAACTTCTTCATGGGCAATGAACCCACGCGCAAAGTCGCCGGGATCAGCTTTTTCGACAAGAAGTTGGCCGACGAAATCACCATGGAAGAGATGCGCAAAATGGGCATCAACTTGCGTGGTCCCGATCAGGCTGTTGGTACGTTGTCAGGCGGTGAACGTCAGACGGTTGCGATTGCACGGGCCGTGCATTTTGGCGCTAAAATCTTGATTTTGGACGAACCGACATCGGCTCTTGGCGTGCGCCAGACTTCGAACGTTTTGGCGACCATCGACAAAGTGCGCAGTCAGGGTGTGGGTGTGGTGTTTATCAGCCACAATGTTCGGCACGCGCTGGCGGTCGGCGATCGGTTTACAGTGTTGAACCGGGGTAAAACTCTGGGCACTGCCAAACGGGGTGAGATTTCGCCCGAAGAACTACAGGACCTGATGGCAGGTGGTCAGGAATTGGCCCAGCTGGAAGGGTCTTTGGGCGGAACGGTCTGACGCGGTCCCGCGCAGACCCAGCTTTCGAAAAACTGGTATTCAACGGACTGGCCGGGTGGCCTTGTGTTGAAAGGGATCAATATGGGCAAAACTATCAGACTGACCGCAGCGCAAGCTCTGGTTCGCTACCTGGGCGCGCAGATGAATGAGGCAGGAGAGCCGTTTATCGCAGGTGTCTGGGCTATTTTCGGCCACGGCAACGTGGCTGGCCTGGGTGAGGCACTGCATGCTGTGAAAGACAGCCTGCCGACCTATCGCGGCCATAACGAACAGACGATGGCACATTGTGCCATCGCGTATGCGAAGCAGATGCGGCGCACGCGTGCGATGGCGGTGACGTCGTCCATCGGACCGGGTGCGACCAACATGGTGACAGCCGCCGCCTTGGCGCATGTGAACCGGTTGCCGGTGCTGATCATCCCCGGCGATATCTTCGCGACGCGTGGTCCTGATCCTGTGTTGCAGCAGATTGAGAGCTTTGGGGACGGAACGGTCAGCGCAAACGACTGTTTTAAACCTGTCAGCCGTTACTTCGACCGCATCTCAAGGCCAGAGCACCTGCTAACCGCACTGCCAAGGGCTTTCCGCACGATGACGGACCCGGCCGACTGCGGACCGGCAACACTGGCCTTCTGTCAGGATGTTCAGGCCGAGGCCTACGACTATCCTGCAAGCTTCTTTGAGCCCCGCGTCTGGTATCAGCGTCGCATTCGCCCCGACGAAGGCGAACTGGCCCGCGCCGTCGCTGCCATCAAAGCGGCAAAGCGCCCGATCATCGTGGCCGGGGGCGGAGTTCACTATTCGGGCGCGACGGACGCGCTGCAGAGTTTCGTGGAAACGCACAATATCCCGATCACCGAGACACAAGCAGGCAAATCCGCCCTGGCATGGGATCATCCACTGAACCTTGGACCCGTGGGCGTGACCGGTGGCGAACCGGCAAACTCGGTCTGCGCTGAGGCTGATTTGGTATTGGCGGTTGGCTCTCGCCTGCAGGATTTCACGACCGGCTCGTGGGGTCTGTTTTCGAACCCACAGCGCGAAATGATTTGCCTGAATACCGCTGCCTATGATGCTGAAAAGCACGGCGCGATGCCCCTGCAGTCAGATGCGCGCGTTGGGCTTGAGGAGCTGGGTTCGGCTTTGCAAGGATACCGTGCCGAACCTGTGGCGGATACGCTTAAGGCGGATTGGTACGGCAAGGTCGACAAACTGACCGATGCCCCTGGCGACGGCAATGCGCTGCCGACCGATATGCAGGTGGTTGGTGCGGTTCAGCGAGCCTCGAACAACGATACTGTCGTCATGTGCGCGGCGGGCACCATGCCCGGAGAACTGCACAAGCTGTGGAAGGCCCCGCGTCCGGGTGCCTATCACATGGAATATGGTTTCAGTTGCATGGGGTATGAGATTGCTGGTGCGATGGGCATCAAGATGGCGCAACCGGATCGCGATGTGATCTGCTTTACCGGCGATGGCACCTATATGATGGCGAATTCGGAAATGGCTTCGGCTGCGATGATGGGCATCTCGTTCACCGTTGTCATTACCGACAATCGTGGCTTTGGCTGTATCAACCGTCTGCAGATGGGCACAGGTGGAGCCGAGTTTAACAATCTGCTGGATCATGCTGTGCACGAGAACCCCTCGGCCATCGATTTCGCGGCCCACGCCGCGGCAATGGGCGCGACTTCGGTCAAGGTCAGCTCGATTGCGGCACTGGAAGACGCGCTTGCCAAGCGTGGCGATGTCAAAGGGCCTTATGTGGTGGTCATCGACACCGATCCGTACCCCTCGACCGAATACGGCGGGACGTGGTGGGAAGTGGCGGTTCCGGAAGTCAGCATCCGCCCCGAAGTGAACGAAAAACGCGCGGCCTATGAGCTGGCGATCAAGGAAAGAAAGACGAAATGAGCGTGAAAATCGGGATTTCTCCGATCGCCTGGCAGAATGATGACCTGCCGGACCTGACCGCGGCGTATACGATGGAACAGGCGCTGAAAGAGGCGCGTGAGATCGGATACACCGGTGTGGAGCGTGGTCAGCGGATGCCCAGCGATACCGAAGGGTTGCGTGCCTATCTGGAAGGCAATGATATAGCGCTCTGTGGCGGGTGGTGCTCGGGTGCCTCGCTGGTCAACGATTTCGAGGCGGAACGTGAGGCTGTGCGGGAACAGGTTGAGCAGTTTGTCGCCCTGAACAGCCCGTGCATCGTCTATGCCGAATGCTCAAACACCGTTCAGGGCCAAGCGGGTACGCCGGTGAACAACCGACCCAGGCTGACCAAAGACGAAGTATTGGCCTATGCCGCCAAGATCACCGAGCTGGCCAAATGGATGGCCGATCAGGGGATGCCGATGGCCTATCACCATCACATGGGTACCATCATCGAGACCGAAGATGACGTGAACTGGTTGATGGAAGGTTCGGGCCCGGAGGTGAACCTGTGTTTTGACACAGGACACTTGTTGTTTGGCGGCGGCGATGTGATGGCGACCCTCAAACGCTGGGGCGATCGTGTGCATCACGTGCATTTCAAAGATATCCGCCCGGCTGTGGTGCAGGACGTAAAGGAGAATGATCGCAGCTTTCTCGATGCGGTCGTCGCCGGAGCATTCACCGTACCAGGTGACGGGTGTATCGACTTTCAGGCCGTGGCGAATGCGCTCAAATCCTTGGATTACAACGGATGGATCGTTGTGGAGGCCGAACAGGACCCGGCCAAGGCTCCGCCATACGAATATTCCAAGAAAGGCTACGAGCACATTCTCGACGTCTGTGGACAGGCAGGATTGGAGGTCCAGTCGTAACAAATCTCCATACGGGGTTAACACCGAAGCCATGAAAAGGAGAAGATCATGGTAAATCAGCAGCTAGGTTTTGTCGGCTATTTCGACCGGGAATCCTGTGATCTGGATGAATTCAAGGTGTTGACCTCGCAGAACCTTACAGCCGATGTCGTCCCGTACGCCGCCACGATCGAAAAGAACGTTCCAGTCTATGACATGGACGAGCTGCGCCCCTCGCTGGAAAACGTAGGTAAGCGCAAGGCTCTGCTGGCCGAGTGGGGACATGTGTTGGACAAATCGTCGGGCGTGATCGTTCTGAAACGTGCGTTCGCCGATACGTCCGTAATTGACCGCGCAACCGATGTCTTTCGCCAGATCATAGTTGACGAAAGACAAAGCGGCGCGGGAGAGGGTGACCACTTTGCGGCGTCCGGGGCCAATGATCGGATCTGGAACGCCCTGCAAAAGCAATGTCTGCGCGACCCCGAGGGCTTTGCCCTCTATTTCGGGAACACGGCTGTTGCTGCGGCCTGCGAGGCGTGGTTGGGGCCAAACTATCAGGTCACGGCACAGATCAATCAAGTGCGTCCAGGCGGTAAAGCGCAGCAGGCGCACAGGGATTACCACCTTGGATTTCAGAGCGCAGAAAGTGCTGCGCGCTATCCAGTGCACGCACATCTTGTTACGGCATCACTGACATTGCAGGGGGCGATTGCCCACTGCGACATGCCAGTCGAAAGCGGGCCAACCAAGCTGCTGCCGTTCTCGCAGATTTATCCGCCGGGCTACCTGGCGTTTCATGACGAGGGCCACCGCGCGCATTTCGAAGACTGCTATATCCAGCTGGCGCTGGACAAGGGGGATGCTGTGTTCTTCAACCCGGCACTGTTCCATGCGGCTGGTGAAAATCGCAGTGCGGATATCGACCGGATGGCGAACCTGCTGCAAATCTCATCCGCCTTTGGCCGCGCAATGGAAGTTGTTGACCGACGGTCTATGTCCGAGGTGGTGTTTCCATCGCTTGTTGCGTTGAAACAGCGCGGCGCGTTGGTCGCTTCCGAATTGGACGCGGCCATTGCTGCCACAGCCGAGGGGTATCCCTTCCCAACCAATCTGGATACGGACCCGCCCGTAGGTGGCAACGCCCCGGAAAGTCAGGCCGATATTCTGCGTCGTGCTGTGTCTGAAGGCTGGACCGAAACACAATTGGCCGAGACATTCTCGGCGCTGCAAACAAGGCAAGCTGCCTGAAGGAATACGGGCGGGTCTTCAAAGCCCGCCCCACACGGAGAAAAACACATGGCCGACTTGCTCAAAAAGCCCTTTGGGACCAGAGGTAAAGTGCATAACATCACTCCGGCAAGTGCCGGGTGGCGGTACGTCGGGTTTGCGCTTTACCACCTGCGGGCAGGCGATACAGTGGCCGAGGCAACGGGTGATCGCGAGGTCATTCTGGTCATGGTCGAGGGCAAGGCCCGCATCGCCGGAGCTGAGCGGGACTGGGGTGTTCTGGGCGATCGGATGAACGTTTTTGAGAAGACGCCGCCGCACTGTCTTTATCTGCCGGACGGCACAGAATGGACGGCCACAGCCGAAACGGATTGCGTGATTGCAGTGTGTACAGCCCCCGGAAAAGGTGGCCACGCGGCCCGCCGCATCGGCCCCGAAGGCATTACGTTGACCGAGCGCGGCAAGGGCGTAAATACGCGCTATATCAACAACATTGCGATGGAGAATGAGGACTATGCTGATAGCTTGCTGGTGACCGAAGTTTTTACGCCAAACGGGCATTGGTCATCGTATCCCAGCCATCGACATGATGAAGATGATTTTCCGCGGATCACCTATTTGGAAGAGACCTACTACCACCGTCTGAACCCGGCGAATGGGTTCGGGATTCAGCGTGTCTATACCGATGATGGGCACTTAGATGAGACTATGGCTGTATCCGATGGCGATGTTGTTTGCGTGCCCCGTGGTCATCACCCATGCGGCGCACCTTATGGGTTCGAGATGTATTATCTGAACGTTATGGCCGGACCGCTGCGCAAATGGCGCTTTGTTCCGGCCCCCGAAGTTGAATGGATCATGGAGCGCGACGCGTAACGCCCACGCCTACCTTTGCACAGGGGCACCAAAGGCCCGAATGACCATGCGGGCTGCCGCCTCAACCGGGTCGTGGGTCTCTTTCAGGATCGTCACGCGGTCAAATCTGTCAGGGTCTCGGTTGACTGCCTCGCGCAGCGCGTTGCCAAATGCCATGCGCAGTTCTGTCCCGATATTGAACTTGCAGATCGACGTTTCCCGCGCCAACCGGCTGCGTTGTTCCACAGGCACGCCAGAGCCGCCATGAATGACCAACGGAACACTTGTCGCAGCGTCGATTTCGGCAATGCGGACCTCATCCAAACCACCTTCTTTGTTCTGTTGCAGATGAACGTTTCCGACTGAGATGGCCATTGCGTCCACGCCGCTTTCACAAGCGAACTGCGCGGCCTCGTTTGGGTCTGTCCCGTTCGATCCTTCGCCGCCGGAATAGCCGACAAAGCCGATCTCACCTTCGCAGGAAATACCGGCCGCATGGGCCATTTCTGCAATGGCTGCTGTTTCGTCGATGTTTTGCTGCAATGGCTTACGCGATCCGTCGAACATCAACGACGTGAACCCGCTGTCCAATGCGATCTTGCAGTCCTCGAATGTATAACCGTGATCCAGGTGGGCCACGACCGGAACCGAGGCACTTTCCGCCAGGAAGCGAAACATCTTACCCAAAACAGGCAGGGGTGTGTGCTCGCGACAGCTTGGGCCGGCTTGTAGGATCACCGGCGCATTTTCAGCCTCGGCTGCGGCTACATAAGCGCGCATATCCTCCCATCCCAGCGTAACAAGCCCGCCAACAGCGTAGCCGTTTTCGTATGCGGGGGTGAGGACGTCTTTGAGCGTGGCGAGGGTCATTTGAATTTGGCAATCATGTCTTTGATGCCCGGAATGGTCTCGACCTGATAGGCATGGGTTGGTTGAAAGTACTGAACCAGCGAACGCTGAGTCAGACCGCCCAGGATGGTGAAATAGTACATCTCGTATCCCGGCAGAACACAGCAGGGGTGGTACCCCTTGTCGATGCAGATCGTTGAGCCGTCGACGATGTGGTACGCATCGCCCGGTTCGTTGTCCTCACGCTGCAACATCTGAAGGCCCGATCCCCAGTTGGGTTTGAAACGGAAATTGTAGGTCTCATCGTGCCGCGTCTCGTCGGGCAGACGGTTCGTGTCATGCTTGTGGCTGGGGAAGCCGGACCAACCGCCCTGACCCACGGTGAACAGCTCACTGATCAGCAGACGACCCACTTTGTCGTGCTGTTTCTGGCCGAGGATGTGTTTAATTTTGCGATGAGTTTTCGTGTCGTCGCTGCCGTATTGCACAAGGTCGTGTTCACGCACATCGAACGGAACCAGTACCTTGTCGTACTTGGCGCCCGCTATGAAGATTTCGGTTTCATCCGACACGCAGACCAGTTGGACCTTAGCGCCGACCGGCACATAAACGCCTTCCGGATCCCCATCCCAGACGTCTTCGCCCCGCTTGCCCAGCTTGGCGAACTGCTCGCCTTCTACATCGACATCGACACTGCCCGTGGCAGGTACGATACACGTCTCATAACCGGGCACCTGATACTCGAACGCTTCGCCTTTTTTCAGTTTGACGATGTTGAAGTAATTCAGCGGAACCGTTGGATCATCGGCGTCGACGATCGGTTTGTTCTGATTGTCAAAGGGAGCGATGTGCATGAGGGGTTCCTATGTCGTTGGGCCGGGATGGGCGGCAAGAAATGCGTCCAGTTCCGGAGTTGTTGGCATGGCCGGGGCGCAGCCGGGCTTGGACACGACGATTGAGGCGCAGGCTGAGCCGCGCATAACTGCTTCTTTAGGCTCGCTTCCAGCGGCGATCGAGGCCAGCAGGCCGGCCATGAAACTGTCGCCAGCACCGTTGGGTTTGACTGCTGTGACGGGATAGATGCCGGTTTCGATTTCCTGCCCATCCACCAGAGTTACCGCGCCTTTTTCGCCCATCTTGTAGATCACGATCCGGCCCGGTTTCGCCGCCAACTCCTTGGCTTTGGCGAAGCCTTTGTCGATGCCGCCTGCCATGAACCCAAATTCTTCGTCATTGCCGACGATTAGATCGCTTGCTTCGCCCGCGCGCGACAGGACTTCGGCGGCAACCTCGGGTGATGGCCAACTGTAGGGACGGTAGTCAATGTCAAAAATCACCGGCAACCCCGCCTTGCGGGCGTTGTCGAACGCGCGAAACGTGGCGCTGCGCGAGGGTTCAGCGGCAAACACCGTTCCGGCAGATATCACGGCTGAAAATTTGCCGTAGTCGACCTTGTCCATGTCATCCTCGGTCACCTGAAAGTCGACTGCGCCGTTGCGGTAGATGACATTTTGAAATTCTTCGATCCGGCTTTCGTAAACGGCCAGAGACATGCGGTATTCACCGCCGACGACGCGGATATAGGACGTGTCTACACCGTAGTGAGCAAGTTTATTCAGGCAGAAGCGGCCAACCGCATCATCTGAGACCGAAGTGATCAAGGATGCCTGGCTGCCCAGTTTGACCAGTCCGGCGCAGATATTTGCTGATGACCCGCCCAGATCGGCGTGAAACGTGTCGGCGTCTTCGCTTTTGACACCAACGGGATCGGCATACAGGTCCATGCCCGCGCGTCCAAAGACCGCGAACCGGTTTCCTTTGATACCGTCTATCAAAGCGCTCACGTCATGTCCTCCGGCAAAAATGGGCTGGCGAGGATCGTTGGTCCTTGCGTTGAATCGATTCACACGATACTGATTTTGCAACCGGTTGCAAATACATTGTTCGGAGCCGTTGCAGATGCCTGAAATCGGAATTGGAATTATTGGCGGCGGCTATATGGGCAAAGCTCATTCAGTCGCGATGTCAGCCGTAGGCGCAGTGTTCAACACAGCCTTGCGGCCACGACTTGAGATGATCTGCGCCTCCACGCCCGAAAGCGCCGAGCGATACCGCGCGGCTTACGGCTTTCGTCGCGCGACCTCGGATTGGTCTATGCTGGTCAATGATCCGGCAGTTGATGCCGTCGTGATTGCCTCGCCTCAAACAACGCACAGACAGATTGCAGAGGCCGCATTAGCCTTGGGCAAGCCTGTGTTGTGCGAAAAACCCCTCGGATCTTCTTTGGATGATGGGCGCGCAATGGTTGCCGCGGCCGAAGCCACGGGCGTCACCAATATGGTCGGGTTCAACTACGTCAGAACGCCCGCAACACAGTTTGCCCGTCAGTTGATCGCCAACGGTGAATTGGGGGACATAACCTGGTTTCGCGGCGAGCATACTGAGGACTTCTATGCCGACCCCGACGCCCCGGCTACATGGCGGACGTCCGGAATGGCCAACGGCACGATCGGGGATCTTGCCCCACATATGATCAACGGTGCTTTGGCCCTGATCGGTCCAATTGTCGAGGTTATGGCCGAAGTCGAAACGGTTCATAGTGAACGCCCAGGCGGCACTGTCACCAATGATGACCACGCGCAGATCATGTGCCGGTTTGCCAATGGTGCGATGGGCAATATCTATGTCAGCCGCATCGCGACGGGGCGAAAGATGGGCTATGCCTATGAAATTACAGGCACCAAAGGCGCAATCCGGTTCGATCAAGAAGATCAGAACGCCCTGTGGCTTTATCGGCGCGAAGGACCAGAGGAAGAAAGAGGTTTCACTAAGATCCTGACGGGTCCGGCGCACCCCGACTACGAGCCTTTCTGTCAGGGCCCTGGTCATGGAACAGGTTATCAGGACCAGATCATCATCGAGGCCAAAGATTTTCTTGAGGCCATTCACACGGGCAAATCAATCTGGCCCACATTCCGAGATGGGCATGAGGTCAACTGCGTCCTTGCTGCTGCGCTAATGTCGTCAGAGCAGCGGCAATGGCAGGACGTCAGCACCGTCTGAACACAAAAACTAAGAGATCATCTAAGAGAGACGAGAACCATGGCAAAGCTGAAATGGGGCATGATTGGTGGTGGTGAAGGCAGTCAGATCGGACCCGCACACCGGTTAGGAGCGTTGGCGGATGGGATGTTTGAATTCGCTGCGGGTGCTTTGGATCACCGACCCGATGTTGGGCGGGAATATGCGCAAAGACTTGGCGTGGCGGCGGATCGCGCCTATGGCGACTGGCAGGAACTGCTGGCCGGGGAAAAGGACCGTTCCGACCGGGTTGATCTGGTGACAATCGCCACTCCGAATTCCACCCACTTTGAGATTGCCAAAACGTTCCTTGAAGCCGGGTTCAATGTGCTTTGCGAAAAGCCAATGACAATGACCGTGGAAGAGGGCCAAGAGATCGTTCGCGTTGCAGAGGCCTCGGGCAAGATTTGTGCCGTGAACTATTGCTATTCCGCTTATCCGATGGTGCGCCAGGCGCGCGCGATGGTTCGCGCCGGGGATATTGGCAAGGTGCGTCTGGTTGTGACGAATTTCAGCCATGGCCACCATGGCGACGCGACTGACGCCGATAACCCGCGGGTGCGGTGGCGCTATGATCCAGCGATGGCGGGTGTGTCTGGCCAATTCGCCGATTGCGGTATCCATGCGCTGCACATGGCCAGTTTCATCAGTGACGATGAAGTCAAAACCTTGTCTGCAGATATGGCGTCTACGATTTCAAGCCGCGAACTTGAGGACGATGCCATGGTCAACTTCCGGACCGAAGGCGGAGCTGTCGGGCGGTTGTGGACCTCTTCGGTGGCAATTGGGCGTCAGCACGGGTTTGATATTCAGGTGTTTGGCGAAACCGGAGGCCTTCGCTGGACGTCCGAGCAACCCAATCAGTTGATTTATACGCCTGTAGGTGGCCGCACGCAGATCATCGAAAAGGGCGAGGGCGGTCTTCACGACGATGCGCAACGATTGTCCCGTGTGGCGATTGCCCATCCCGAAGGGTTCCCGCTGGCCGTTGCCAACATCTATTGCGATCTTGCCGACGCTATTCGCGGAGAGGCGCGTGATGGTCTGCCTACACCTGCCGACGGAGTGAGGTCGATCGCAGCCGTGCATGCCGCAGTGGCGTCGGCGAAAAAAAACGGGGCATGGACGGACGCGCGCCCACCGATGTATCGCTGATCAGGGTCGGGGCCGCAATGTGCCCCGCTCGATCACACGGCAGGGGAAAATACGGGCCTCGGGGTAACGCTCAGGGTCTTTCAGCATCTCTTCGACCAGATCGACGGATGCGGTAATGATTTGTTTGATCGGCTGATGAATCGTCGTCAGGTTCACGCTTTCCCAGCGCGACATCTCCATGTCGTTCAGGCCGATGATGCCGATGTCTTTGCCCGGTTTCAGCCCGTGATCGGATAATGCGGACAGGGCACCTATGGACAGAATGTCGTCGCCGCAAAAGTACCCTTCTGCAGGGCCTTCCGCCAGTTGCTGAAGCATTTCTTCTCGCCCGGCTTCAAATGAATAGGCGCCTGCGAAGCAATGCGTCACTTCGAGTTCCGGGTGCTTTTCAACTTCTTCCATGAAGCCGCGATACCGATCCATCGCCGATGTCGCATCTTTCGGGCCGCCCAGATAGCCGATACGACGATACCCCCGCGACGACAGCTCGCGCGCGGCCATGCGTCCGCATTCAACGTTGTCTATGCCTACAACATGCACCTCAGGTGAGGTCGCAGATCGACCGAAAGTGTGCACTACCGGAACACCTGCATCGTGGAACGCCTTGGCAAAGCTTGGGGGCAAGGTAGATGAGGCGACGATGGCAGCATCCACAGAATACTGCCGCAGCATTCGGACCGAATTTGTCGGCTCGGTTTCGTCGGTCAGGTTCACGATCAGCGGACGCAGGCCGCGTTCCTGCAAAGCGCGGGTGAACTGGTCAAAGACCTCAAGAAAAATGGGGTTGTGGAAGTTGTTAGAAATCAAACCGATCAACTTGGTGCGTCCGGTTGTCAGCGAAGAAGCCAACGCGTTCGGGCTGTACCCCAGTTCGGCTGCAGCCTTCTCCACCTTACTACGTGTCTTTGGTGATACGGACGCGCCTTCGGTAAAAGTCCGCGATACGGCAGAGCGAGATACACCGGCCAGTGCGGCCACTTCTTTGAGGGTCACACTCATGGCTGGCACCGATGGGTTCGGGGGTGGCTTTCAGTCAAATTCATGGGAAAATACTACGCCTTATTGCGTCGGGTTTGCAATCGGTTGCAACGCTGTACTGAAAAGACGTTGGGTTCCTTGCAAAGGGGCATGCCAAGGCTTTGGCACTCCGACTTGGTTGCAATCTGTGGGTCCAGGCGTTGTGTCGAAGGTGGTATCAGCAGGCGCACCTTACTTAACAACACTGACATTACGTGGCCAGCAACTTGAGAATACCCCTTTTCCGACCTCATTGAAGCAATGACCATTCAAGACGGTTATCTCCGCACACTTCAGCCCGAGCGCGCATTGCCCCGCCTTTGGTGGGCATAGTGACGATTGTGCCTTCTTTGACGGGCGACAAGGGTGTTGTCGTCCATTGCAGTCTTTGTTCCGGGGTAACATGCTTAAGAGGGCGCTGCAGGCTGGGTTCTTCGTAAAAAACGGGGCGATGAGGTGCATAAACGTTCAGGGAAGTCATCTTGTAGGCGGTGAACACATCAAACGGCTTGCTCCGTTTTATGGCCGCCCGCATGGAATACCGCCACGCATCCAAACCTGCTGGTGACACATAGAGAATAGCTATTGCACCGGCCATAGAATGCAGCCTCAGCCAATTACTGTTCTCAGTCGAAGCGAGTGCAAGGTTGTAATGCGCGCGGTGGCTGAAACGTTGAACATAGCGACGTGTCCAGGGAAAGCAGCCGAAGGGCGAAACCCCCAAATAAACGACGTCCGCATCTTTTGGAATTTCAGGAATGGTCAGGTCTTCGGTCAACGCGGAGACATCATCCTCCAGAACCAATGCCGGGAACGTTTTGAGTGACTCAAGCGCTGCAAGGTGGGCGCGGGCGCAGTTTAACGCATGGCTTTGTCCGGTGCTGCCTTCTGAAAATGAAAAACTGATGCCGTGCTTGTTCATCAAGTTGGTCATTTGAAGCCGCCTGCTTTTGTTATCGGGTAAATTGATGACCCGGCAGTCTGCAACGATTGCGCTCAACTTTTTCATTTTGGTGTCCGTCAGCTGCGCCACGCAATTCGCGCAGCCCATGAATGATCGTGGATCGGGGGTTTCAAGATGCTTGAGCATCGGCTCTGTTGCAATCGTTGCTTTGGCCTATGTATGGCATGGGACATGGGCCTGAACCCGCCTGGCAACGATTGTCAGGCAAGAGACAAAGTTGGGCTGTTCTTGCATAGCTCGGACGCCTGCCAAAACAGAACATCCTCAAAATCCTGAAGCGCCTGAGATTTCTCCTGCGTTGCGGGGTACAACAAACCAAAGGTCATCCAACGCTCTGGTACGATCGGAACCAGGGCCAAACGTTCTTTTGTTTCCTGTGCTGCGACCAACTCGTCAGCAATGGTTATACCGGCGCCTTCCGCGACAAGCGAACAGGCAAGTTGGGACGCCGCGACTTCGCAGGTATGTCTGGGATTGACGCCCGCAGACCGGAAGATGTCATCGAGCTGTTCGCGCAATAGAAGCCCGTTCATCAGCCGAATGACCGGCTCGCGGGCGAGATCAGTGGCGGTTACCGACTTGCGATCAGACAATGCATGCGCAACCGGCAAAACGGCCTGCGCCCGCACCCGCAGCAGGGGTTTTGTCCTGACGCCCGGATGCTCGACCGGCAATGCTCCGATGCCGATGTCATATTCACGTCCGGCAAGCCATTTGCTGGCCTCACGTCGTGCCCGGATGTCCAGGGTTACGTTTGTATCAGGGTGGGCTTGCAAAAACATCGCAAGTGCAGGCGCCGAAATTGCCCGTGCGATACGCGGCATCGTGACCACGCGCAGTGTTTCCGTACGTCCGGCTTTAATCTCTGCAGCGATGCGGGGCACTTCATCAAGGTTGTCCAGGATACGCCCGGCTTCGCGGTAGAATGCCAACCCTTCGCGTGTCGGAGTCAAGTTGCGGCCACTGCGGTCAAACAGGGTCAGGCCCAATTCTGCCTCAAGCCCGGAAATCAGTCGGCTGATTGCAGGCTGACTCAGGTGCAGGATTTCAGAGGCAGCAACCAGCGTTCCTTCGGAAAGGGTGGCACGAAAGGCGCGAAGGGCTTTGATGTTCATCAGGCAGACTCTTTACTATTTTGCAAGTTAAGATAACATCTTTGCATTTTTATTAACACTGAATTTAAGCTAATTTTGATCGCATCTTAGGGAGGATGCTATGAAGCGTAGAACAATTCTCACTGCTGTTCTGGCGGCAGTAACCGTGGCTGCAACAGCAACAGCAAGTTTCGCAACCGACTGGCCGAAGCGCCCGATCAACCTGGTCGTTCCTTACAAAGCTGGCGGCGGTACAGACGCTTATGCCCGCGCTATTTCGGCAGCAGCCGAAGGCATCCTGAACGTTCCAGTTGTCGTCGTGAACAAACCCGGCTCGGGCGGTCTGAATGGTGCGAACTCGGTCGTGGGTGCACGCCCCGACGGCTATACATTGATGATGACTTCGGGCGGTTCGTTCCTGTTGTCGACCATGACACGTGACACCGATATCGATGCACTGGACAGCTTTGAGTTTGTTGCTCAGGTCGGTCAGCTGCAAACGTCGCTGATGGTGCCGCTGAACAGCCCGTTCGAGTCCGTTCAGGACGTGATCGACGCGGCCAAAGCCAACCCCGGTCAATTGCGTTGGGCCCATTCGGGTCGCGGAGGCTTCCACCACGTTGGCGGCATGGGCTTCCTGGCCAGTAACGACATCGAAGCTCAGGACGTACCGTTCAAAGGTGGCGGACCGACCCGTGCTGCACTGATCGGTGAACAGGCGGACTTTGGTTTTCTGGGTGTTCAGCAGCTCGCAGGATTTGAAGAGCAGCTTCGCGCCCTGGCGGTCAACAGCCAAGAACGTGATGGCATCATGAAAGATGTGCCTGCGTTTGGCGAGCTGGGCATCCCGTTTGCCGCTGTATCTTCGCCGGTAATCGTTTTCGCTCCGAAAGGCACACCGGCCGAGGTCGTTGCCGCGATGGAAACCGCGCTGGAGCAGATCGCCGCGAAACCCGAATTTGCCGAATTGCTGGCCTCGCGCGGAACAGGCCCGGTCTATCAGAATGGTGCGGACGCAAAAGCAACGCTGTCCGCCATGAAAGAGGACGCCGCTCCCCTGGTCGAAAGTCTGACCAACTAAAGTCCTCGGGGCCGGGTGGATATTCTTCCCCCGGCCTTTTTTTATCTAACGCAATCAGGGAGGAACGATATGCGCGCCTATGCAGAAGGCCTTGTGCTTGCCCTTGTTTCCATCGTTGCCATTTGGGGCGCCTGGCAAGTGCCAGCAGCTTCGCCGGGGGATACCTGGGCTGGTATCGTACCATTTTCAGCATCCATCGCGCTGCTGTTTCTTTCCGGCCTGTTATTGTTAGGTGCGGTCCGTCAACCGGCTGGCGATACCGGTCAGGAACAGGATGACGGCGCAACCCTGCAGATCATCGGTCTGTTCATCATCGCCCTGATCTATCAGCAGTCATTCCGCTGGTTTGGCTATCTTTTGCCAACAGCGATTGCTGCGCCGGTCGTTTTGTACTTTTTCGGAGTTCGAAGCTGGATCGGTCTGGCGGTTTCCGTCGTTCTGTGCCCGTTGATCTTCCACCTCATCTTTTTTGTGCTGCTTGGTGTGTACCCGCCTTATGGCGAGGTCTTTGACCTGCTCAGCTGGATACAGGGGTAAATCGTCATGGAAATTTTTCCCGCACTTCTTTCGGTCATAACCGACCCCAGTTTGCTGTTTGCCATCGTGCTGGCTGCAGCTGTGGGCATGGTCGTTGGGGCCACGCCCGGTCTGACCGCATCGGCAGCGATTGCCATGCTGCTGCCCATTACCTTTTACATGTCGCCACTATTCGCGCTCGCCTTCTTGTATGTGATAGGTAAATCCGGTCGCTATGGTGGCTCGATCGCGGCTATTCTGTTCAACACGCCGGGCACTGCAGCCAGTGCCGCGACACAGATTGACGGTTATCCCCTTGCTCGCGCTGGTCAGGCAGGCAAGGCGATGAAGGTCGCGACCATATCATCAGTCATCGGTGATCTCATGGGGGATATCCTGCTGGTCGTCGGCGTCGGTTTTATTGCGGCTATCGCCCTAAAGCTTGGCCCGCCCGAAACCTTTGCAATCTACTTTGCAGCCTTCGTGGTCATCGGTTCGGTCATCGGCAGTTCAATCGTCAAAGGGTTGGCATCTGCCCTGATGGGTATTTTGATCGCTATGGTCGGATTGGACCCAATCTCAAGCGAAGAGCGTTATACCTTTGGCTCGTTCGACCTGTCCAACGGGATTGGCCTTGTGCCCCTGATGATCGGCGTATTCGTTCTGGGCGAGGTTTTTGCCCAATTGGAAACGCGCCGCAAGGCAACCGGTGAAACCAAAGAAAATGAAAGCACGGAAGACGGCAACAGCCTGACATGGGAAGAGTACAAACCTTGCTTGCCCCATGCGTTCCGTGGTGGCTTCATCGGTGCAGGTATCGGTGTGCTCCCAGGTTTGGGTTCGGCTATTGCGGCCTTCATTTCGTACGGTGAAGGCAAACGCCGCGCCAAAAACCCCGAGAAGTGGGGCAAGGGCGCGCTGGAAGGTGTCGCAGCACCCGAAGCCGCAAACAACGCGGTGTCCGGTCCGTCGATGGCCCCGCTGCTGACGCTGGGCATCCCGGGGTCTACGATTGGTGCGATCCTTTTGGGTGTTTTCCTGATCCACGGCATCCAGGTAGGGCCAACCCTGTTCCTGACTGACAAAGAGCTGGTCTACAAACTGTTCGCCTGCGGGATGCTGGGTATCGTGGCCTATGGTCTGATCGGTTACTTCGGTGCCACTCAGGTTGCACGAATTATCCTGAAGATTCCGATCAATGTCCTGTACCCGCTGATCTTCCTGACCGCGTTTGTCGCAGCTTATTCTGCACGTGGATCAATGTTTGACGTCACGGTCATGACCTGTGCGGGCTTTGCAGGCTGGCTGATGCGGAAATACGACTTCAACGTAGCGGCATTTGTCATTTCGTTCGTGCTGGCCAAAGGTGCTGAAGAGACATTCCGTCAGTCGTTGTTGATGTCGGATGGTGGCGCCCTGATCTTCGTTGAACGTCCAATCGCTTTGGCCTTTCTGGTCATCGGTGCTGGGGCAATTGCCTTCCGCATCCGCGGGATCATGAAAGAACGCAAGATCGCAAAGGGAGCGTTGGAAGATGCTTGAGCACTCCCTTTACCGCGACTGCTTTTCCAGCGCCGATATGCGGTCTGTCTGGTCGGAACACGCCACGATCTCGGCCTGGTTGAAAGTTGAACAGACGCTGGCCCGTCACCAAGCGCTGGAAAACCAGATCCCGCAAGAGGCTGCAGATGCATTGGACGCGGTGTCAGTCTGCAATCTGGACACCGAGCGGTTGCACGAAGACATGATGCTTGTCGGGCGCCCGATCGTTGGTCTGGTCGAACAATTGCGAAGACAGGTCGGCGACTATGCAGAAAAGGTCCACTATAGGGCAACCACGCAGGACATTATGGACACTGCACTGGCCCTGCAAATGAAGATCGGTCTGGAGCACATCCAGACCGGGCTGCAAAGACTAACCACCGCTATTGAGCAACACATCGATCAGCTTGGTGATACTATCATGATCGGCCGCACGAATGGACAGCATGCCTTGCCTATTCGGGCTGAAACCAAACTGACCGTCTGGAAAGTTGAACTGCAGCGGCGTGCACAAGCGTTGGAAGAAGCAGGCGTTCGCGGACTGAATGTCCAGATGGGTGGCCCTGTTGGCGATCTGCGCGGTTACGAAAACGGGACCGGACATCGCATCAAGGAAGGCGTTGCGGCCACTTTGGGTCTGAATGTAGTCGAACCCCATTGGCAAAACGCCCGTGACGGGCTTGCCGATGTTGTAACTGCACTGGGAGGGTTGTGTGCGACGCTGTGCAAGATCTCGCATAACGTCAATCTGTTGTCCTCATCGGAAATTTCCGAATGGTCCGAGGTACATGAAGCCGGTAAGGGTGCGTCGTCGGCCATGGCGCACAAACAGAACCAGCGCGCGTCAGAATTCGGAGAGGCCGTCGCCCGGCTTGGACGACAGCGGGCTGAACAGATCGGCGAATTCACCACCCATCAACACGAACGTTCGGGTGGTATGTGGATTGGCGAATGGATCGTTATTCCCGAGACGTTCTTGCTGACTTCGGGCGCATTGTCATGGGTCGAAACGATCTTTGCGAACCTGGTTGTGGATTCTGAATCCATGGCCCGCAAGGTTAACGACTTTGAGTATAGTACGGCTGGGAAATCGCACTGAAGCGATAAGACTGGTCATATCACCGCTCGTTTTCCGAGCGGTGATTGACGATGCGGGATATGATCACTGGGTCCTGCGCCTGAATTGGGGCTTTCGCTTTTCCAGAAAGGCATTCATGCCTTCTTGTTGGGCCGGCAATCCATAAAGCGCGTGATACATCTGCCGCTCGAACCGCACACCCGATTCAAGTGTGCTCTGGTCGGCCATGTTTACGCAAGTACGCGCCATACTGACGATATCATCAGCGTAATCTGCAATGGTTTCGGCCACCTCTTGCGCGGTGTCCAAAAGGGTGTCCTGCGGGACAACCCGACTGACCAAGCCCATCTGCAGGGCCTCTGACGCGTCGATCATGCGCCCGGTCAGGATCATGTCCATAGCTCTGGCACGGCCGATCAGCCGCGTAAGTCGCTGCGTGCCGCCAATGCCGGGAATGCAGCCGATTTTGATTTCGGGCTGGCCGAATTTGGCATTGTCCGAGGCCAGAATGACGTCACACATCAGCGCAACCTCGCACCCGCCGCCCAGGGCATAGCCACTGACCGCTGCCACCTTGGGCAGCCGAAGCGCCGCAAACCTGTCCCATTCGGCAAAGTAGTCACTTGCCTGCATGGTCGCGTAGGTTTGCACCGCAAGCTCGCCGATATCTGCCCCGGCGGCAAAAGCACGATCATTACCGTTTAGGATCAGGCAGCCGATGCCGGGGTCCTCGTCGAATTCGGTGGCGGCGGTCAGCACCTCGTGCATGAGTTGTGTATTCAATGCGTTCAGCTGATCGGGCCGATTGAGGCGGATCGTTGCGACCCGCCCCCGTGTTTCGGTTTCGATTGTCTCAAACATGATCAGCTATCCCAAATTGCGCCGTAAGCGGGAATGCCAAGGCTTTCCAAGTCATGTACAACCTTGCGGGTCAGCTTTTGGTTCGAGATCACGATAACCGCTTCGGCCCCGCTGTCGCGAACGGCTTGCAAGGCAAGGGCCGAAAGGTTTGGTTTGCCGTCTTCGTCGGTGTCCCAGATCAAAGGCTGCTCGGTATTTGCTTCGATATCGTCAACAAGCGCGTCACCATAGGTTTTGCGCGGGCTTCGGGTGGACCAGATCAGGCGGTTCGGCACCTCTTTGGCCAGCAGATGCGGCAGGATCGGCCCAATGCCCGAACCGGTGCCCACATAAACCACTTTTTTGAAAAGCACCTCGATCCGCGCCACACCAGATGTCGTGATACCCTTGACCCAAACCTTGTCTGGCGGGTTGTCGATAAAACGCCCGGTCCAGTCCCCGGCGCGGCTGATGGCCAATCGATAGCCCGACCGGTCCGGAGCGGGGATATTGGCGAAAGAGTGATACTCACCAAACGGGGTGTGGCTGATCGCGTTCGAGCTGCCGGGGAATGGCGTATCTCCATAGTCGAAATGCGCAATTACCGCATGGTTTGACGGCTTTTCGATCCGGACATTCACGCGTTTCAGGGTCAGCCAAGGGGACAGGATCGACAGGGTGATCAGGCAGAGCATCCAGAAGGCCGAGCTGTGCAACAACATGCCCCCCATTTCCTTTGTGATCGAGATCGTCTGCGCCCAAAACAATCCTAAAACCGTCCAGCCGACAAAGCGGTGCGTTTTCTCGAACGCATTGTGAAACCGCGCGCGGATCGGGCCGAGGGCCGAAATCACCATCAATGTCATCAAGACAACCATTGTGGCGCTCAGGCCCAGTGTCAGGTCTGAGGGCAAGGCGGCTCCGTTGGCGCGGTTCCAAATTACCGCAAAAAAAAGAAAGCCGAACCAGATGGTTCCAGTGACGGCGCCGCCGGAATGCAACCCGCCAAAGTGGAACACCTTGCCAGCCCCCCAACGGATCCATAGTGGCCATGATGTGGGAATGCGTGTGGCCAGCCAGAACAGGGCGTTGACCACCCGCTGTTGCCGGATCAGGATGCCGAGGCTGAGGTTGATCAGCGCCATATCCGCAATCGGGCCGAGCGTGAATGCATTCTCAGCGAACCAAGTCCCATCGCGCAATCCAACCACAAAGACGGCCAGATTCACCAATGCAACCAGCATCACCAGGCGGCGGTATTCCATCAGGGCCGGGTGGCGGGTCACCCGTCGCCAATTCAGGCCGCCTGTGTCTAGATTTGTCGTCTGCGTCGTCATCAGTTCAACTCCGCACCAGTTTTCGCGATATGGTTGCGCGCCAAATCCAGCAAAAGACGCTTGTCCAACTTGCCGCGCGGAGTGCGGGGCAGCGCGTCCATCGGGACCACAACGGCGGGGCTGCAGTAGTATGGCAGGCGATCCGAGACGGATTGCGCCGCCTGCTTGGGGCAGGCCGACGACGGTGAGATGAAGCTGACCAGATTGCGGCTGTCATATTGCAAGGTCACCGCCTGCTGACAGCAGGGCGAGGCCTCAAGCGCAGATGTAACGCCGTCCAGCTCAACCCGAAAGCCCCGTACTTTGACTAGGTCGTCAATGCGCCCGAAATGTTCTAACTCACCGGTCTTCGTCCAGCGTCCCAGATCACGGGTGCGGAACATCATATGTCCCGGTCGAAATGGGTCGGGTCGGTAACGCTCGGCCGTCAGTTTGGGGTTGGCGAGGTAACCGGCTGTGACGCAATCGCCGCCGGCCCACATCTCGCCCTTTTCGCCGATGGGCAAAGGGCGCAGGTTGTCGTTCAGAACATAGACCGTGTTGTTCGGTGTCGGGCGCCCGATCGACAGAACCGGTTTGTCGGGGTGATGCGGTTCGGCCGTATTGATGATGGTGGTCTCGGTCGGACCACAGGAATTGTAGAAAGTGCAAAAGGTTGACCAGCGATCGGCCAGCGGGCGGGGGCAAGGTTCGCCCGCTACGGCGACAGCTTTGACCTGCGTGCAGCGGGTCTGGTCCAGTGCATTCAGGATCGAAGGTGTGGCGATCAGTACATCCACCTTCTCGGCCGTTTCTTGAATCGATTTGCCACGGATCACCAATGTTGCGCCATTGGACAAAGCGCCAAGGATCTCCCACGCTGCCATGTCGAATGAGATCGACAGGATCTGTCCGACCCGCAAGCCCGGTCGCATCCCCAGATCCCCGGGGGCGGTCAGCAAGATATTGGCCAGGTTCCGATGGTTGACCTGTACTCCATTTGGAACGCCGGTTGTGCCGGACGTAAATAATATCATCGCCAAATCGTCGGCGCTGGCCAGATAGGCAGGGCCGGGGGCCGGTGCGTCCAGCATCGGGTCAAACATCGTCGTATCAATGGTGATCAGGGTCTGATCCAATCCAACGGGGACTTGGTCTGCCAGTTCGCTTAGGCTGAGGATTATTTTTGCACCTGTTACCTTCGCAACATGGCGTAAGGTTTCCGTTGGCGCGACACCAACATGCTGCGGAATATAGGCGGCCCCAAGCTTTATGGCGGCGACGATACCTACGACCATCTCGACCGAACGATGAAGGAACAGGCACACCGCGTCGCCGCGTTTCACGCCATGGGCGCGCATGACATTTGCCAATCGGTTCGAGGCTACGTCCAGCGCCCGGTAGCTAAGGTTATGGTCCGCGCATTCCACCGCGTTGGCATCGGGTTGGTCTCGCAACGATTGGCGCAGCGCGTCGGCGATAGTGGCATGGCGTGGCGGAACCTGCGGCCCCCAGCCAAAGGATAGAAACAGTTCTTGATCTTCGGGGCTGAGCGCGTCCAGCGCACCTGGTTTTTTTGTGCGAGTTAGATCTGTCTGAGATAGGGGGGGGTAGTTTGTCTGGGGATCGGGTGCGATGAGGTGCATGGCATTCTCCAGTTCAAGAAGGGGTCACACCTTAGTGATAATGGGAAAAATTCCCATTAAAGGTCACATTCGATCACATTTTGAACACGAAAGCGTTGAATTCGTTAATTCTAGGAAAATGTTATCAACTACCAATCCGTGACGAGTTCCCAAATGTCGAATGATCCCAAACCTCCTCTTGAAACCGCGCTGTCTGCGTTGCTGGTCCCACTGGCACAGGCAATGGTTGCGCATGGGGTCACGCTTGGCTCTGCGACCGAAGCTCTAAAACTGGCCTTGCTGACGGCAGCTGAGCAAAGCACAGATGGAAAGCTAAGCGACAGTCGCGCCAGTCTGTTGACGGGTCTGCATCGCAAGGATGTTAAAAGGCTACGCCACATCGACGATGATGCCCCGTTGAAGCGCAGTTGTAATGCGGCGGCACTGGTCATCAGCTATTGGTCGACGGCGCCCGAATTTCTGGACGACTTGGGCGCGCCTCGGATTCTAAGCCGTAAAGGCGACGAAACTGGGCCGGGATTTGATGATCTGGTGCGGCGCGCGCGTGTGGACATGGCCCCAGGTACCGTTCTGGAAACCTTGGTCGTTCAAAAGAATGTGGAACAGGTCGGAAAAGGCGAGCTTCGCCTGTTGTCCCAAGCCTTTCTTCCTTCTGCTGGAAGCACTGAACAAGTGGCGGCCTACGAGGCGACGCTGTCTGCGCATTTGGCAGTGGCAACACAGAACCTGCTGGCAGAAGCGGATGCCCTACGCAATTTTGACCGTGCGGTGCGGTATTCTCATCTGTCGTCAGAATCGATTGAAGAGTTGCGTCTATTCTCGTCAGACAGAGCGCAAAGGCTGCTGCAAGAGATCAATTCCTTGGCCCGCGAGCTGCAGGATAAAGACAGTAATGGCGATCACAGTGGTCGATTTGCAGCGGGCGCTTTTGTCCTGCCCTCGCCGCAAAATGCGCAAAGTAAAAACCCGATAGAGGATGAGTAAGTATGGGTGTTTTTTTTCGTGTGCTCGCGGCGTTTTTCATGGTGTCTTGGCTGCCTGCTCCGATTCAGGCCGAAGACAAAGGTGAAACTGATCGTGAAGGTGGCATTATCGGCACCGGTATCGTGGGAACAATCACCGATCTGGGCAGCATCCATGTAAATGGGCAGCATATTCTGTTCGATGACCAGATGCCGGTGGCCGACTCGGTTCCACTGATCTCTGCGGGTGATTTGAAACCGGGTCATACTGTTGCGGTTATTGTAGCGCAGGAAAATGGCGGGTGGCACGCAAAACATATCCGTCAGGTCCTGCCTCTGGTCGGACCAGTGTCCAGCGTGCAGGACGGCCAGATATCGGTTCTTGGAACCGAAGTTGCGTTTGAACGGCAGGCAGACATTCAAGTCGGCGATTGGGTCGCTATAAGCGGATTGTGGCAAGGTCAGTCAGTGCGCGCTTCACACATCGAAAAACTGACAAGCGTTGGGCATCGGGCGCGGTTGTCCGGCACATATCTTGGGTCTGACCCTCAGGCCCAAACAGTGATCGGGGCAAGCGTCGTCAGTGGGCTTGAGCCGCAACATCTGTCGCCGGGTGATCTTGTTCGAGTTGTCGGGCAGCCAACACGCGACGGGATTGTGGCCGAGCGTCTAGAAGCCGGGCTGTTCGCCGGTGCGGTCGGCGTTGTTCAGGTTCAGGGCTATTACTCGGAACCCCAGCCCAGTGGGTTGTATACGGTGCTGGGAAGTGGCTTGATCGCCTATAGCGATCAGCCCGAGATGATAGACCCGAACACCCTTGTTATCCGCTGCGGCAACGGCAGCGGGCTGGTGAATGCAGGCAGCATAGGTGCTTTCGCTCAGCTGGGATGCTGAAACGTGAACTCTGGTTTTGGCTTTCCGGCGACACGTTTGATCCGGGAGGGTTTAGTCGTGCCCTCAATCTAATCATAAGGTCTGATCCGTGTGGATCCGGCCGGAGTTTTGAAAGCACGAAAGCGTTTCAGAAATGAAACGCGAGGTGACTTGCCCCAAAGGCTAAGCTGAACTTATCGTCGCACGTAGGATAAGCACCCTGCGGGCAGCGCAGGGTAAAACTCTGGGAAAGCAAGTTTTCAAGAAGGTATGCCAGATGTCTGAAAGCACCCCAACGCGCGACGTCGTACTTAGCCAGGCGCAATCCGACAAATATTGGGGGGATGGGTTTCTTTTTCCGCTGACCATCTTTTCCGAAAAGGAGGCTGCCGAAACCCGCGCTGAGCTTGAGCGGATTGAGCGGGAGTGGCTTGACGCGGATTTGCCCTTGCCGTTGAACACCTATAAACGGGTCAACGCACATCTGGTGATGCCGCTTGCGGCGCGTGTCGCGACGGATCCCCGCGTATTGGATGTAGTTGAGGGTGTATTGGGGCCGGATATCATGGTCTGGTCAGCTGAATTCTTCATTAAAGAGCCGCACACAGCCCATACCGTCGGGATGCACCAGGATTTGACCTACTGGGGTATGGGTGAAACCCCGGATCAGGTCACCGCGTGGATTGCGTTGTCGCCGGCAACGGTTGAAAGTGGGTGTATGGATTTTGTGCGCGGCAGCCACAAGAACCCGATCCTTCCCCATAAGGACACTTATTCAGACACCAATCTTCTGTCGCGCGGACAAGAGGTTGCTGTGGATGTCGCCGAGAAAGACAAGACCCACATCGAATTGGCACCAGGGCAGATGTCTCTGCATCATGGGCTGACGATCCACGGTTCGGGTCCCAATCAATCGGGTGACCGGCGTATTGGTCTTGCGATCCGCTATCTTAACCCGAATGCCAAGCAACTGGTTGCCGAGCGAGACTATGCCATGCTGGCGCGCGGGCAGGACGGCCAAAGCAATTTTGTTCATGTCGAGCCACCAACCGAGTTGTTTTCTGCTGATGCGCTTGCGCTGTACGACAGGGTTCGCAGCGATCAAAGCGCAGCGCTGGCAGAAGGTGCAAAAGACTCAGTACCGTTATATGCGTCGTCCTGAAGCGCTTGCGCAAACGATGGTCAACTGCAGTTGAATCAAAGCCCGATCGTGGCGCAGGGTTGCATTCAGGGGTATATTGCTGTTTCTGAGGCGGCGAAAAGCAAATCAGATATTCTCGGATCGCGGCTATGACAAAAACAGCATTAGTGACTGGTATTACAGGGCAGGACGGATCTTATCTTGCTGAGCTATTGCTGGAAAAAGGGTATGAAGTCCATGGGATCAAGCGCCGTGCATCTTCGTTCAACACACAGCGTATTGACCACATTTATCAGGACCCGCATGTGCCCAATCCGCGCCTGCACCTGCATTACGGTGACCTAAGCGATACATCGAACCTGACGCGCATCATTCAAGAGGTTCAGCCGGACGAGGTGTATAACCTTGGCGCACAGTCCCACGTGGCGGTCAGTTTTGAATCGCCCGAGTATACCGCTGATGTCGACGCAATCGGTACGTTGCGCCTGCTCGAGGCGATCCGCTTTCTGGGTCTTGAGAAAAAGACACGCTTTTATCAGGCGTCCACGTCCGAACTGTACGGATTGGTCCAGGAAACACCGCAACGCGAGACAACGCCGTTTTATCCGCGTTCCCCTTACGCAGTGGCCAAGCTGTATTCCTATTGGATTACAGTGAACTACCGCGAAGCGTATGGCATGTATGCCTGCAACGGCATCCTGTTCAATCACGAAAGCCCACGCCGGGGCGAAACCTTTGTGACGCGCAAGATCACCCGTGGTCTCTCCAACATTGCACAAGGTCTGGAAAGCTGCCTTTACATGGGCAACATCGACAGCCTGCGCGACTGGGGGCACGCCAAGGATTACGTCCGGATGCAATGGTTGATGCTGCAACAGGACGCCCCCGAGGATTTTGTTATCGCAACGGGTGTGCAGTATTCAGTGCGGCAATTCATCGAATGGTCTGCCGCTGAACTGGGCGTGACGCTTGAATTCTCAGGTACAGGCGTCGATGAAATCGCTACGGTCAAATCCGTCGAGGGTGATAGTGCACCTGCGTTGAAGCCCGGCGATGTCATCATGCGCATCGATCCGCAATATTTCCGCCCGGCCGAAGTGGAAACATTGCTTGGCGATCCTTCGAACGCCAAAAACAAACTGGGCTGGGAGCCGGAACTGACGGTTCAGCAGATGTGCGTTGAAATGATCACCGAGGACCTGAAGACAGCCAAACGGCATGCCTTGCTGAAACAGCATGGTTATGAATTGCCGCTCACTCTGGAAAATGGCTGAGGCGGGGGGCATGCGCAAGATCTACGTCGCCGGGCATCGCGGCATGGTCGGCGGCGCAATCCTGCGTCGCTTGCAAGACCGTCAGGCATCAGGTGAGGCGCTGGAACTTGTAACACGGACCCATGCGGAACTTGATCTGACCAATCAAGCCGCTGTCGCCGATTTCATGCATGCCGAGCGCCCAGACGTTGTCATTCTGGCGGCGGCTAAAGTCGGCGGTATCCATGCCAACAACACCTACCCGGCTGATTTCATTTACAAAAACCTGATGATCGAGTGCAACGTGATCCATCAGGCGTTTGCCGCGGGGGTCAAAAACCTGCTGCAGTTGGGCAGTTCCTGCATCTATCCGCGCGCTGTGCCGCAGCCAATGCGCGAAGATGCCCTGCTGACAGGTGTGCTAGAGCCGACAAACGAACCCTATGCCGTGGCAAAGATTGCCGGAATCAAGCTGTGTGAAAGCTACAATCGGCAGCACGGCGTGGACTATCGTTCCGTGATGCCGACAAACCTGTACGGACCTGGCGATAATTTTCACCCTAAAAACAGTCACGTCCTACCCGCCCTGATCCGCCGATTTCACGAGGCACAGCGGAATGGGCTGGAAGAAGTTATCATCTGGGGCACAGGTAAGCCCCGGCGCGAGTTTCTGCATGTTGACGACATGGCTGAGGCGTCTTTGTTCGTAATGGACCTACCGAGTGCTGCATATGAGGCAAATACCCAACCCATGCTGAGCCATATCAATGTGGGATGTGGTGAAGATATATCAATCGCGGAACTGGCAGCGATGATTGCAAAGATCACCGGGTTCACCGGGCGGATTACGCAAGACGTCAGCAAGCCGGACGGTACCATGCGGAAGCTGATGGACGTTTCCCGGCTGGCAGATATGGGATGGCGCGCGACTATCGGGATCGAAGACGGTATTCGCGAAACCTATGTCTGGTTTCTGGAACAAGCCGAGGCAGAACTTCGCGCGAAGTGACCGCCCGGACAAAGATCCGGGCAGTCTGGCGGATCAGAACCAGTGGCCAATTGCTATGGCCGTTGGAGGTAAAGCGGTCGCGTCAGAAGCAGACGAAAGAACTTTGTACACGACCTGAGTTTCGGACGGTTCATCAAAGCCCATGAACCTGTTGATCGCGCCCCCACTGCCGCTGATTGCCGGGTTGGTGCCAGTAGCAAAGGCAGCCGGGAAAACCCATGTTGCAGACGAGCTCGCATACAGTGCACCTTCGGTGTTTGTGCAGGTCGTTGCATCCAGTGAAGCGGTGCAAATCTGGGTACCATCAGCAAACCGGACGAAATCACCACTCGGTGTGGCTCCTCGTTCAATCACGGCGCCGGTTGGGGTTCCGCCGCTTTGCGTGACCGCCCCCAAAAGATTTCCGGGCCCATAGCCATAGTCAGCCCGCATCAGACGGCCCGCAGTTGTATCTTCCGCGCTGTTTTGCACGGCCGTGCCAGAGGCCACCCCGGACGTTGGATCAAAGCTCAGCGCTTCGGACCAATTATTCCCATCCGGCGAGACCTTGATGGAAAAGCCTGTGCTACCGGACAGACCCATTTCCGCATGTCCGGTCCAGTTGGATTGAAACAAAAGGGATGCGGTCTCACCCGCATTTGCCTTGTTGATCTTCAGTTGATGCCCGGCACCTTCGTGGCTCAGCAAGGTTGCCGGCGCGCGCACCGAAAGACGGTTGGTCGTGTCATGCCCGGTGGCAATTCCGACGCCTGGCAGGTTCTGCGTCGTGGTAGGGGGTTCGACCCATGCCGACCCGTCCCAAATTGTCAGACGATTATTCTCTTGGTCCCACGCGCGCCAGCCCGATTTCGGCGTTATGAAATGCCAGCCATGGTCTAACCAAGCTGCAATTTCTCCCTCATGATCCGACCAATCGCCGGAGGGCGTCGACCCAAGGGCATAAAGCTCACCCTGTGCCGGAACTGCGGGCGGGGTCGAGGCATTAGTAGACTCAATGCAAAGCTGGACAACCAGATCAAGGCGTCTCAGGGCTTCATTATGCGTGACGTGCTTTTGCGCTTGCGACGGTTGCAGGAATGGCAGGTTCAATCTGGGCGAATTTTGGGACAAAGGGCATTCTCCGTTGGTTGTCGGATCGACAATTGCGTTGCGCGCCAGACTGCCGCGCCTCACATGAATCCCGCCTGACCTATGCGAACGCTCGGTTAATGCCGTGCCAATTTTTTGCCTGAGCGAAGGGCTGTCCAACCACCCCAGGGCTTTTGATCCACACCGAAAGAAAAAGGCAAACTGCAATGCCTGCAGTTTGCCCTTAATTCGATACCGTTTACCTCGTTTTCGAGGCCACAATCCCTGGTTACTGGGCTGCCTGACCCGTGGCGACAACGTCGTGCAGGTATTTTTGCAAATCCTCTCGAAGGTCATCGCGCGCCAGCGCAAACGCGACTGTTGCCTGCAAGAAGCCCGCTTTGGACCCGCAGTCAAACCGCTGGCCGTCGAATTTGTATCCGAAAACCGGGACACCGTTTCTGATATCTTCGGCGATTGCGTCCGTCAGTTGGATCTCGCCGCCACTGCCCAATTTGTTCTGGTTAAGGTTGTACAGAACCGATGGGCGCAGAATGTAACGACCGATTACCGCCAGATTGGACGGTGCTTCCTCGGGTTTCGGTTTCTCGACCATGCCGCGCGCGCGCACCGATGTTCCGATGTTATCGCCCACATCCAAAACGCCGTAAGAGCTTGTCTTTTCTGGGGGAACTTCCATGGTGGCAACCATATTGCCGCCGGTTTCTTCATAGGCTTCTATCATCTGCTGCAAGCAGGGCTTTTCCCCTGCGATGACGTCGTCGGGCAGCATGACCGCAAATGGTTCGTCTCCAATCAGGCGGCGTGCGCACCACACGGCGTGACCCAAGCCCAAAGCTTTGTGTTGCCGGATATAGGCGATAGCCCCGCTTTCCATGTTGGTCGCATTTAGCGTTTCCAACAGGTCGTCTTTGCCTTTTTCCTTAAGCGTTTGTTCAAGGATTTGGTTGTGGTCAAAATAGTCCTCAAGCGCTGACTTTCCGCGGGACGTTACAAAAATGAATTCGGTAATCCCGGCCGCCCGGGCTTCGTCGATTGCGTATTGAACCAGCGGGCGATCGACCAGGGTCATAATTTCTTTAGGTACCGATTTTGTCGCGGGCAGAAAGCGAGTACCAAGACCCGCAACCGGAAAAATCGCCTTTGTGACCTTACGTGCCATGCTACCTCTCAGCAAAAGTCTTGTCCGTATGAAAGTGTTTTGTCGACGCCACCTCATATTGCGCGCGGTTAGAACAATCAACGCAATTAGGCAAAGCCGGTCAACTCGGAGAGATCGTGCCACCGTTAAAAACGGAAGTCAAAATGCTCTGCTCATGCTGGCGGCAACTTAACCTTTGAAGTTGTCGATATTGGGGCAAAGTAGATGAATTTGCACGTATTGGGCGCAATGAGGAAACAAAAATGAGTCGCCAAAACGCCCAAAAAATTGAACTTGCCCCGAAGGCAATTACTTGCTTCGGGGCAAGCGGGTTTATGCCTTCGCCATGATCGCCTCGAGCGGGTCGTGTTCGGCTACAAAATGATTAGGCTTCACTTCACTCAGCCGAGGAACATAGTCATTCTCACCAGCCGCCAAACGACTTGGGAGGAAACGCAACGCAGCTTTCGGATCCATCGGTGAGGGCAGTTCGCCCGGCAGTTTCAGGCGCGTGCGGCTGCGCTCCACGTCCGGGTCCGGAATTGGCACGGCCGAGATCAGCGATTTGGTGTAGGGGTGGATCGGATCGGAACAGATCACTTCTCCGTCGCCCAGTTCCACGATCCGGCCCAGATACAGCACCATGATCCGGTTCGATACCGCCCGCACGACCGACAGGTCGTGACTGATAAAGATCATCGACAGGCCGAACTCTTTCTGCAATTCGCGAAGCAACTCCACGATCTGCGCCTGAATCGACACGTCCAGCGCCGACACAGCTTCGTCGCAGATGATCAGCTTGGGTTTGTTGATCATCGCTCGCGCAATGCCGACGCGCTGGTTCTGACCGCCCGAAAGCTCGTGCGGGTAGCGGTTGATCATGTTGGCCTTCAGGCCGACCCGTTCCATCATTTCGGCGACCAGCTTCTTGCGTTCCCGCTCCGTCAGGTCAGGGCGATAGGTCTTCAGCGGTTCCGCAATTGAGGCGGAGATGGTCATACGCGGATCAAGGCTGGCCAGCGGATCCTGGAACACGATCTGCAAGTCCTTGCGGTACTTGTTCAACTCGGCCCTTCTAAGTCCGACAATTGGATGGCCCAGCCAACTGACATTTCCCGCACTGGGTTCGATCAACTGCAGAACGGCCCGCGCCAGTGTTGACTTACCGCAACCGGACTCGCCCACAACTCCCAATGTTTCGCCCTTGCGGATGTCAAAACTGACACCATCGACGGCCTTCAAAGGTACTTTTTGCCCGAACAAACCGCCCGAGACGTGGATTGGGAAGTGCACTTTGACGTCGTCGACTTTCAGCAGCGGCTCATCGATTTTTTCCAGCGCCTTGGGTGCGTCACCGGCGTCGATGCGGGGCATCGCGGCCAGCAAAGTCTTGGTGTAGTCGTGTTTGGGCGCCCGGAAGATTTCACGCGTCTCGCCGGCCTCAACGAATTGACCCAGCCGCATGACCTGAACGCGGTCGCACATGCGTGCGACAACGCCCATGTCGTGCGTAATCAGCGCAATCGCGGTGCCTTCGTCCTTTTGCAGGCGTACCATCAGGTCCAGAATGTCGGCCTGAACGGTTACATCCAGCGCCGTTGTCGGTTCATCAGCGATCAACAGCTTTGGATTACACAACATGGACATGGCGATCATGACCCGCTGGCGCATACCGCCGGACAGCTCATGTGGATACTGATCCAAACGCCGTTTGGCTTCCGGGATGCGAACACGGTTCAGCCATTCCAGGCAACGTGCCCGAGCGGCCGATCCTTGCAGCCCCTCGTGAACCTGCAGAACTTCGCGCATCTGCTGACCGACCCGCAGGTGCGGGGTCAGGGCGGTCAGGGGATCCTGAAAGATCATGCCGACATCGTCGCCACGGATCTGGTTCAGCTTGTTGACCGGCAGGTTCAGAATTTCCTGACCGTTCAGCATGGCGGAACCGGTTGCCTGCCCGGCAGGTGGCAGCAGGCCCATCGCGGCCATGAATGTCTGGCTTTTGCCGGACCCACTTTCGCCCACGATGCCCAGGCATTCGCCTGGATTGATGTCAAAACTGATGCCTTTGACGGCCTCTACAACGCCGTCGGCGGTGTTGAACTGGACGCTCAGGTCTTTTACGGAAAACAGGCTCATATCAGCGATCCTTCGGGTCCAAAGCGTCGCGCAAGCCATCACCTATGAAGAACATGGTGATGATGATTGCGACGTAGAATGTCAGTGGGAACAACAACTGCCACAGCGTGCCATAGCCCATCGTCCCGGCCCCTTCGGCGATCAATCGACCCAGAGAGGTATAGGGTTCGGAAATCCCAAGGCCGAGGAACGAGATGAAACTTTCGGTCAGGATCATCTCAGGCACCAGCAGCGAAGCATACACAATCACCACGCCCAGAAGGTTGGGCAGGATATGGCGATACATGATGGTGAATTCGCTGACCCCAGCTGCGCGCGCGGCCTCGATGAACTCTCGGTTCTTCAGGGTCAGAGTTTGCCCCCGAACAATTCGTGCCATCGTCAGCCAGCCGACCGCGCCAAGAGCAATAAACAGCATGACGAATGATCGACCCGCGACAACCAGCAAAAGGATGATTACCAGAGTTGCCGGAATGGCCAGCAGGATATCGACGAAGCGCATCATAACACCATCGGTGCGGCCACCGATATACCCTGCGGCAATACCGTAACATGTACCGACGATCAGGGCGGTTGCGGCACCGATCAGACCCACCAGCAGCGATGTCGTCGTCGCCTGAATGATGCGGCTGTATAGATCGCGCCCCAGATCGTCGACGCCGAAGAAATGTCCAGTCTCTGCGGACGGCATTCCCATGCCGCGTACGTCGCCCATGACGTTCCAGTCGATTTCCTCGTTGCTCCAAACGGCAAAGTAGGGGCCAATGATCGTGAACAACACGATCATCGCCAGAATGAACAGGCTCGCCATGGCGGCTTTGTTGCGAACAAAACGCATCCGTGCGTCCTGCCAGAGTGAACGCCCCTGAATGACCGTGTAATCGGTGATGTCTTCGGCCAGGTGGGCGGCTTTTTGTGATTTACCAAGCATTGCCAGCCCCTCAGTAACGGATTTTCGGATCGAACCAGGCATAGGCCAGGTCGGTCAGCAGGTTTACGAGTACGGTCAGGACGCCATATAGGATCGTGACACCCAACAGCACCGCGTAATCACGCGATAGCGCGGACCCCACATAGGCCTGCCCCAGTCCACCGGTCGAAAAATAGATGTCCACAAAGACCGAACCCGTCAGTACGTAGACGAAAACCGGACCCAGATAGGACACGACGGGCAGCAAGGTTGGTTTCAGTGCATGGCGCCAGATCACGGTTCTTGTCGGCAGACCCTTGGCGCGAGCCGTGCGGATGAAGTTCGAGTTCAGAACTTCAAGCATCGATGACCGCGTGATCCGCGCAATGGATCCCATGTATGAAGTCGCAAGCGCGATAACGGGCATAATCAGGTACGGCCACTGGCCGCCATTCCAGCCACCGCCCGGCAGCCATCCCAGCCACAAGGTGAAGGTCAGGATCAGGATCGGACCCATGATGAAGTTCGGCAGCGCCTGCGCTGCGATACCCAAGCCAACAGCGAAATAGTCGATCCAGCTGTTGTGCTTGATCGCCGCGGCAATCCCCAGCGCGACTCCGACGGTTGTTGCCACCAGGAAGGACAGCGAACCGTAGGTCAGCGAGATCGGGAAACCCTGCGCGATGATGTCATTCACATCCCGGTCCTTGAACTTAAAGGACGGGCCGAAATCAAAATGCACGACGATGTTGTACAGATAGTCCCACAGCTGTTTCCACAGCGGTTGGTCCAAACCGTACCGCGCCTCGATATTGGCCAGCACAGCGGGCGGCAGTGGCCGTTCCGAGGTGAATGGTCCACCTGGCGCGAAGTGCATCAGAAAGAAACTTGCAACGATCAGCAAAAGGATCGTTGGGACGGCGATCAGCAATCGCCGGACGATATAGGCAAGCATTTCATGCCCCCATTATTGGCATTGCCCCGGAAAGAACTCCGGGGCAAAGCTTGGTCTAAGGAAGATTATTCGGCGGTTTTGTAGAGGTTCTTGGAATACCAGTTCTGCTCTACGTTTTTGACCGGCCAGTTACCGACATCGCTGTCCATCATGTAGACGCCAGCATAGTGATAGATAGGGATAACGGGCGTCTCTTGCGCGATGATACGCTCGACCTCGGTGTAGAGAGGAGCGGCATCGTCAGAGGTTTTGGCTTCGGACAGCAGTTCATCAACGCGGGCGTTGTTGTACTTGCCGTCGTTATAGCCGGAGTCCGACTGTAGCAGATCGAGGAAGGTCGACGCTTCGTTATAGTCGCCACACCATGCGCCACGGGCCAGATCGAAGTTCTGGTTTCCGCGTTCTTCCAGGAAGATCTTCCATTCCATGTTGGCCAGCTCGGCATTGACGCCCAGCTTTTGCTTCCACATCTGGCTCAGGGCCACGGCAACTTTTTTGTGCGCTTCCGAGGTGTTGTAAACCATCTCAAAGCTCAGTGGGTTGTCGGGACCATAACCAGCTGCGGCTAGCAGTTCCTTGGCCAGTTCGTCGCGCTCGGCCTGCGACATGGACGCCATTTCTACGTCTGGAACGTCAAAGCCTGCGGTTGCTGCCGGGGCAAAGGTATAAGCCTGCGGCTGCCCACCTGCCATGATGTTCTCGGTGATGATCTTACGATCAACTGCCAGCGACAGCGCCTGACGGACGTTCGGGTCCTTGAAGGCTTCGGGGCCACCATCGGACAGGTTGAACGTGTAATAATAGTTACACAGGCGCGGGAAGCTGATTGCTTCTTCCGGATGCTCTTTTTGCAAGCGTGGGAACTGACCTGCGGGAACTTCTGTGCGGTCCAGCTCACCTGCCAGGTAACGGGTCAGCGCGACGTTTTCGTCGTTGATGACCAGTGCCACGACTTTTTCGATGATCGTGTTGTCGTTGTCCCAGTAGTTTTCGTTCCGCTCACGAACCGAACGTTCCTGCGGCAGATGCTCGGTCAGGACGTATGCACCGTTCGATACGATGTTTTCAGGCTTGGTCCAGGCGTCGCCAAACTCTTTGATAACTTTCTGCGGGGCAGGGAATGTGGTCGAGTGTGTAGTCATTTGTGGGAAGTACGGCAGCGGTGCGCTGAGCGTCACTTCAAGCGTGTGGTCGTCGATGGCTTTGACGCCTAAGTCGTCAACCGACTTGTCACCTGCGATGATTTCAGATGCGTTCTCGATTGACATCAGTTCCATGAACCATGCATAGGGCGAGGACAGGGCGGGATCGACGGCACGTTTCCAGGCGAAAACAAAATCGCTGGCGGTTACCGGATCACCATTCGACCACTTCGCATTGTCGCGCAGGGTAAAGGTGTAAACGTCTTTGGAGTCGTTGGTGGTGTAACCGGTGGCAACACCGGGGACCAGATTGCCGTCTTCGTCCTGGTTCATCAGGCCTTCGAACAGGTCACGCACGATCTCGGCGCCGGAAACATCCTCAACAACTTGAGGATCGACCGAGCTGTGTTCGTCCAGAATACGATAGGTAAAGGTTTGGTCATCCGCCAACGCTTCGCCGGTAGTCGGATGGGTTCCGGCGGCAAATGCAGCACCGGTTATCATGGTCGAGGTCAATAGCCCCGCAAGAGATGTACGAATATACTTGTTCATGTTTTTCAACTCCCGTTTTTTATTCAGCAACCCACGCGCATCCCTTCAGGATGGCTGAGGGCCACCATGTTTGTCCGACCCAGAAAGAGACCGGGACTGGTTCGAATTTTGCTTTTTCAGATCGCAATGAACACCGCGTCGCAGTCTTTCGGTTTGCAGTCGGGAACGTGTTTGCAAAAGTCGCCTTTCACTGATGTCGAACGTGGCATTATTTCAAAAAAGGTTAAAGCCTTTGCCTTAAAATTGGGCAACCAGAGGTGGAATGTGAATGGAAAAGGGGGTGCAGTGGAAATTTTATGTTGAAACTCGGAGGCTTCGTGACATTTTCGTGAAGGGTACCGATTTTCGTTTGGTTGTTTCCGTCGGGTCAAACAGCTGAGTGGTATCTGGATCAGGGCGAATCGCTACTGTTTCAGGCTGGCCTTCATTCCCGCATCAGGAAAGCAGGTAGGAGCTTGGCCGATCGATTCTTGCCAGCGTCCGATCGAGCGACGGGTTTTGAAACCCGGTAGGCCATCTGCTCCGCCCACGTCGTGTCCTTGTTGTTCCAGTTTGCGCTGCATGGCAGCGATATCGGATCGGTACATGGCGTCGATCTTGCCCCAGCGACCAGAAAAATCGCCAACGCCATATTGAATGCGGTCTCCGACGTGTCCAACGAACAAGGCATACAGATCGCTTTTGTTGTATTCCTTGAGGACATAGAAGTTCGGCGTGACGACAAAGGCAGGTCCGTTCCGCCCTGCGGGCATCATCAAATACCCCTCTCCGGCCAGTTCATGTTTTGGAAACGGCTTGCCTGACACGCGTGCAATTCCCATTGCGGCCCAGTCCCTAATGGGTCTGCCTTGGTCAGGGCCTTCCAGCGCGCAGGATATGGTGTCAGGAACAACGACTTCGAACCCCCAATCGCGCCCGGCCCTCCAGCTATGCTGCGCCAGATAGTTCCCGATAGAGGCGATTGTATCTTCGGCTGAAGTCCAAATGTCAGCTTTCCCGTCCGCGTTCCCGTCGGCCGCATAGGTCAGGAAATTGGAGGGCATGAATTGCGGTTGGCCCAAAGCGCCCGCCCAGCTGCTTTTCATTGTGCCCGGCGGTGCATCGCCCGCTTCGGCGATTTGCAGCGCCGCGATCAGCTCTTTGGTAAAATAGTCAGCGCGGGTACTCATGAACCCTTTGGTGCCCAGCACCTCGAAAGTGTTGTGTCGAATGGGAACTTGCCCATAGCCGCTCTCACGACCCCAGATGGCCAGAATGATGCGGGCGGGCACGCCTGTTTCGGTCTCGACGCGCGCCAAGGCTGCGGCGTGTCGCCGGGCCATCTGCCGCCCGACGGATGTCGCGCCCTGAACGGAACCCGCGTTGAAGTATCGACCCGGAGAGCCAAATTCAGCCTGTTTTTGCCGTTTCGGGGTTTTGATCGGTTGCCCCGGAGGCACCAGATCCGGCAATTTCCAGTTCAGCGTCACACCGTCAAAGGCTTGTTGCATTGTACGCCTGGAAACACCCTTGGCTCTGGCCTTTGGCCAGATAGTTTCTTGCAGCCAGTACTGGAATTGTCTTTCAACCGCAGCATGATCTTGCGCGGTTGCACTTGTGGATAGGCACCAAAGACCCAGGACGAACATGATCCATCGCATCGCTTAAGGTCTGGCTTGGTCAAAGCCGCAAGTCAACAGCGGTTTTCCCGTGGTTTTGTCTGCGCCTATTCCCGCCGTTGATCAGGGTCGGCGGCAGAGCACCAACCTATTTGGGAAAAAGCCTTGAGAAATTTCATTTGTCTGCCGATAGTTGGCGCGAGAGATTGCTTTAGGAGGACAATCAGGCGTGGCCCTATTCCGAATGTCACCAAAGGCGATGCAGGTTGTGATTGTCGCTGCAGCTCTCTCTGCTACGGCGCAAGCTGCCGGCGCAAGTGACAGTTTCATGGACCCACAAGGTCCGATTGCCGCTGTCCAAAAAGTGCATCTTTTCCGCGCAACTGTCCTGATCCTGTTGGCGGTTGTTCCGGTTCTTGTTTTGGTGCCGCTGATTGCCTTTCGGTATCGGCGGCGCAAAGAAGGCGGAGCCATATACCGGCCCAAGTGGGATTTCTCCGGTCCGTTGGAGTTCGTTATGTGGGGCGTGCCGGTCCTAATTGTCGTGCTGCTGTCTTTCTATCTGTGGAAGGCGACGCACAGATTGGACCCATATTCGGATCGCTTTGGCGAAATGCCTGCGCTGAACGTTCAGGTCGTCGGCTTGGATTGGAAATGGCTGTTCATCTACCCCGATCTTGGCATCGCCAGCGTCGGAGAGCTTGGCATCCCCGTCAAACAGCAAGTCGCAATGACACTGACGACCGATACTGTGATGCAGTCCTTTATGATCCCTGCTTTGGCAGGCCAGATTTATGCAATGCCCGGTATGACTACGGAATTGCATGTCGTGTCGGATGTGGCTGCAACAATGCAGGGCGAGAACACCCAGTATAACGGGCGCGGGTTCACCAAACAGAAGTTCCAAACCGTTGCCATGTCCGTCGAGGAATTCAACGAATGGGTCGACAAGGTGCGCAGTAACGGCATTGCGCTGAATGACGAGACCTATCGCATTTTGGCCATGCGGACGGACCGGGACGAGGTGCAAGCCGCGTTGGGAACCGCGCAAATGCCAGATAACGCGTTGTATTTCACGCTGGAGGACAGCAACCTGTTTCATTCAATTGTGCATCGGTATCACGGCAACAATGCTCTGACCGCCGACCAGCAGCCAGGGACGGTAGAATTCGGGCAGGAGGCGCAGCAATGACCACCAATGGTTCTGGCTTCTTCGGCCGCCTGAATTGGGACGCGTTTCCGATTACAGGGCTTATTCAGAATCCCAACACGAACGAGATTGTCGCCAACACTGCCGCTGCGATAGTGATTGTCGGTGTCATCGTCGTCGTTGGATCATTAACGTGGTTTCGCCTTTGGGGACCATTGTGGCGCGATTGGCTAACCAGTGCGGATCACAAGAAGATCGGCATCATGTACATCGTCTTTGCAATCGTCATGCTTGCGCGCGGCGTTTTGGAAGGCGTGGTAATGCGGGCGCAGCAGGCGGCCGGTCCGGGCGATGGATTTCTTGAGGCCGAGCATTTCGCCGAGCTTTTTAGTACCCATGGCACGATCATGATCTTCTTTGTCGCCGTTCCTTTTGTGTTTGGGTTGGCAAATTTCCTGATCCCGCTGATGATCGGTGCGCGGGATGTGGCTTTCCCCGTGATGAACCAGATTAGCCTTGGGCTGACTGTCTCAGCCGGGATGATGCTGATGGTGTCGCTTGTGGTGGGCGAGTTTTCGACTGGCGGCTGGACAGCATACCCGCCGTACACTGGTGCGGCGTTCAACCCTGGTGTCGGTCCAGACTACTGGATCTGGGCGATCGTCGTCTCTGGTGTCGGAACAACACTGACGGGCATCAATTTTGCTGTCACGATCTATAAGTTGCGCGCACCTGGCATGAAATTCATGCGGCTGCCGATGTATTGCTGGACAATTATCTGTAGCTCAATCCTGATTGTCTTTGCCATGCCGCCTCTGGGTGTTGCCGCCCTGATGCTGGCAGCGGACCGGTATCTGGACTTTCATTTTTTCACCAACGACCTTGGCGGCAACATGATGAACTACGCCAATATGTTCTGGCTGTTCGGTCATCCCGAGGTCTATTTGCTGGTTCTGCCGGCCTACGGTATCTACTCTGAGGTCTTCGCAACCTTCTCGGCCAAGCGCCTGTATGGCTACAACTCGCTGGTAATCGCCACCATGTCGATCGCGGTGTTGTCATTCACTGTCTGGCTGCACCACTTCTTCACCATGGGTCAAAGCGCGCTGATCAACGCCGTGTTTGGCATCGCGACAATGCTGATCGCTATCCCGACCGGCGTGAAGGTCTATGACTGGATGGCTACCCTGTTCCGCGGGCGCATCCGGTTTTCGGTGCCGATGCTCTACGGGTTATCTTTCTTGATGCTATTTGTCATCGGCGGGCTTTCCGGTGTGATCCTTGCCAACCCAACAGTGGACTATCAGGTCCACAACACGTTATTTCTTGTCGCCCACTTCCACAATGTCCTGTTGCCGGGGGTGCTGTTCGGATTGCTTGCCGGATACAACTATTGGTTCCCCAAAGCTTTCGGGTTCCGCCTGAACGAATTCTGGGGCCGCGTCTCGGTTGCGTTGTGGACCGTCGGGTTCATGCTGACATTCCTGCCGCTGTATTTCGTCGGCCTGATGGGAATGCCACGCAGGTCTTTCAGTTGGGAGGACCCGAGCTTCCACCCGTACATGATCGTCGCCGTCGTCGGCGCGCTAATCATATTGGCGGCTTTGCTGTCGGTGATCGTGCAACTGTGGGTTAGTATCCGTGATCGGGAAAAGGCACGCGTTCCAGTCGGTGATCCGTGGGATGCGCATACGTTGGAATGGTCGATCCCGGCCCCGCCGCCTTCCTACAATTTTGCCATCATCCCCCATGTGACCGATCGAGACGATTTCGCCGCCGCGAAAGAGCGCGGCAACGCGTATCCGTCGCCTGATGCCTATGAGGATATCTCGGTTCCGTTAAACACTGGCATAGGGTTCAGTCTCTGCGTGCTCAGTGGGGTTTGGATGTTTGCGCTGGTCTGGTGGATTTGGTGGTTGGCAGCGTTGATGACAATCTTGATGCTTGCATCCTTTATCGCGTGGACGTTTAAGGCCGAAACAGAGCGGGTCATCCCGGCAGACGACGTGCGTAAGCAGCACGAAGCCTGGTTGGATCTGGTTCACAATTCTACGCCCGTTGACCGTGATCACGAAACTGCCCCGGAAAATCGCGGATTGGCCCGCTCTGATCTGGAGGCCGTGACATGAAACGCGCGCCCACCCACAGCTATCCCGGCCTGAACCTTGGACGGCGGCACGCAAGTGCCGACAAGGCAAGCGAAGTCGTCACCTTTGGGTTCTGGGTCTTTCTGATGAGCGATCTGGTCTATTTCGGGCTGATGTTCGCGATCTACATCACGATGATCGACGCACAGGCAGGCGGACCCGGGCCGCACGAGCTGTTCGACCTTAAAAGCATCTTTGCGCAGACACTGATCCTTTTGACCAGCAGCCTTACCGTGGGTCTGGCGTTGCTTGCGCTCAAATACAATCTTCCGCGGTGGCGGATCATATTCTGGTTCTTCGTGACTCTGGTTCTTGGTCTCAGTTTTCTGGTTCTGGAGATCCGCGATTTCATGGCGATGGCGGAAAAGGGCGGTATCCCTCAGCGTAGCGGTTTTCTGTCCGCGTTTTATGGCTTGGTACCCCTTCACGGCCTGCACGTTACAGCAGGGTGCATTTGGCTGATCGTGCTGGGCATTCAGCTAAGGGTCTTTGGCCTGACTGATCTCCTGATGTCACGCGTGGTGCGGCTGGCGTTGTTCTGGCACTTTCTGGACCTCATCTGGATCGGCATCATCACGATCGTTTATTTCGGAGGGCTGACTTATGGATAAACGTAGCGAAATGCATCGCCGCGAGCGCCGCCGTTATGTGATCGGCTATGGTGGGTCGCTTTTGTTGACCTTTGCAGTTTTCGGAATCGCTTATCGTTACGGCATTGAGACAAAGGGCGTTTACCTTGCAATCAGTCTGCTTGGGTTGGCTCAGCTGATCGTACAGCTGGTTTATTTCCTGCACATCGACCGACGTCGCAGCAGCCGCGAAGATCTGGACCTTATCCTGTTTTCCACGATGGTGCTGCTGATCATCATTCTTGGAACTGTTTGGATCATGGGTAATCTGGCGGTTCGGATGCACACGTTTCCAATGTGACGTTCGGCCAAGCCAAATGAAGGGGGCTGGTTCATGAAATCTCTTAAGGTCGTTGGCGCGGTGGTCATCTTGGGCGCAATTGCCGTCGGGCTGCTGTTGTACTGGCGCCATCAGGAACGATACCCTTCGACCGATGACGCCTATGTGGGGGCGAACATCATATACGTGGCACCACAAGTCACCGGTCAGGTTGCCGAAGTGCTTGTGATTGAGAACCAGCCGGTCAAAACCGGGGACTTGCTGTTCACAATCGACGATACGCAATTCAAAGCTTCGGTCGATCAGGCCAAGGCCAACCTCGACAGCGCGGTGCAGCAGGCGCAGTCTTACGGTACGCAGATCGCGGCTGCACAAGCAGTGGTCGACAGCACGCAGTCGGCCTACAATACGGCTCAGAGCAATCTGGAACGTGCTAAGGCGCTGTTTTCAGATGGTGATCTGGCGCAGGCGTCACTGGATCAGACCAGTTCGGAATTTGCGCGCGCCGCGGCGCAACTTACCACAAGCCAATCCGCCCTGTTGGCCTTACAAAGTGGTTTGGCGGCCAAACAGGACGATATACTGTCATCGCAAGCCCAAGTGGAAATTGCTCAGGCCAATCAAAATTGGACCAAGATCTTTGCATCGGCAGATGGGTGGATCGCCAACTTGACTCTCAGGCCCGGATCGTCGGTTTCAGCTAACGCGCCGCAGTTTTCGATCGTCGAGTCGTCTGATTGGTGGGTGGATGCCAATTTCAAAGAGACATCACTGCCGCGCATTCGTCCGGGTCAGCAGGTCACGGTAAAGATCGACATGATGCCGGGCGTCACCCTGACGGGCAAAGTTGCGTCAATCGGACGGGGGTCGGGGGATACGTTTTCGCTTCTGCCGTCCGAAAATGCCAGCGGCAATTGGGTCAAGGTGACGAGGCGCTTTCCGGTGCGGGTTGAACTTGATCCCACGGATGCCCCATTGCGCGTGGGCGGCAGTAGCAAGGTGACCGTGGATACCACACCGCAGGCCCAAAAATGACATCCCCGGCAGCAGGCCACATCAATCCGGTGATTGTGGTTGCTGTTGTCCTCAGCGCTATTCTTGAGGTGCTCGACAGCACTATCGTCAATGTCGCGCTGCCTCATATTCAGGCCGCTTTCGGCGCGACAACCGATCAAGCCACATGGATACTGACAAGCTATATCGTATCGGCCGTTGTGGTCATGCCGCTGACGGGCTTTGTCGCCCGCCGTGTTGGCCGTCGACGCCTGATCCTGACTGCTGTGACCGGGTTTGCGACGATGTCGGTCATGTGTGGCCTGTCCTGGAGCCTTGAGACCATTGTTGCCTTTCGCCTGGCGCAAGGCATGTTCGGGGCGTTTCTGATCCCGTTGTCCCAATCCATTCTATTCGACGCCTATCCCCGTGAAAAACGTGGGCAGGCGATGGCGGTCTTCGGTTTGGGAGTCGTCGTAGCACCGGTGTTGGGCCCCACAGTAGGGGCGATCCTGACCGAGTATTTCTCTTGGCGGATGGTATTTTTCGTGAACCTGCCGGTAGCCGCGATGGCGTTGCTTTTGTTGGCCGGAGAGTTGCCGGATGACGAAACCGAAGAGGTTCGCATCGATTGGAAAGGCCTTGCTCTTCTGGCCATTGGCATAGGCTGCCTGCAATTTGTTCTGGATCAGGGAGAGACCAAGGACTGGTTGTCATCACGGGTCATTCAGGTTGCCCTCATCGCGTCGGTTTTGGGCGCGGTTGGGTTTATCATCCATGTGCTGACCACGGAAAAGCCGGTTGTCGATTTGCGGTTTTTCGCGGATCGCAATTTTGCGCTGTGCAATCTGGTTATCGCCGGATTTGCCATTTCCCTGTTCGGAGGTATCGCGATCCTGCCGACTTTCGTTCAGAACTTGCTGGACTATCCAGTCATCACATCCGGACATCTGTTTATACCGCGAGGCGTCGCCGCCGGGCTGTCGATGGTGCTGACCGGCGCTGTTCTGGTTACGCGTTTCGATCCGCGTGTTCTGGCCGGGCTGGGTATGCTTTTGACGGCTGTCAGCAATTTCATGATGGGGGCGCTCAACATGGATGCTGGATTTTGGGAGCTTGCCTGGCCAGGGGCGGTAAGCGGTCTGGGAATGGGGCTGGTGTTTGTGCCGATGTCGATATTGGCGTTTGAAAGCATCTCCAAGTCGCGGCAGGACGAGGCATCCGGCCTGTTCAATGTGACCCGTCAGCTTGGATCATCAGTCGGAATTTCCTTGGTCGGAACTTGGGTCGTTCGGGGCCTTCAAACAAACACTGCAGTTCTCAGCCAAAACGTGACGCCTTATAACCCCGCCGCCCAAGCCTATCTTGCGCCACTGAACCTGACACCGGACAGTGCGCAGGGGGCGGCCATTCTGGGGCAGGAGATCGCGCAGCAGGCTGAACTGATTTCATATCTAACCGTCTTCAACAATCTGGGGCTTTTGGCTTTGGCGACCATTCCGCTGCTGTTCTTTTGCAAAGCACCTAAACCTGGAACGCAGGCGTCAGTGCCTGCACATTAACGCATCAGGAACAAGCCAAATGCCAGCGCCGCCCAGCAAAGACCCAGGCTGAGCAATATATTGGCCGCCGCCAGCGCGACGGTCCGTTCGCGTCTGAGTTCCAGCGACTGATAGGCAAAACTGGAAAACGTCGTGAAGCCGCCGCAAAAGCCAAAGACCAAGCGTTTTTGTTCTTCGCCCATCTCTATTGGTCCGCCGAGATAGCCGATCCACAAACCCAGCAGCAGGCTACCCAGAACGTTTACAATCAGGGTCGAAAACGGCAGGTCATGAACAATCCGCAGTGCGATCCAGTGGCGAAAAACGGCCCCTAAACCGCCGCCCAATCCGAACATGGCGTGCAGGAACAATTCGTTCATTCAGTCGCCCTCGGTGGATGAAAGCGCCTTCCGATTGCCTCACCCAGAATGGCTGCGGCCAGTCCCACCGCGATTTCAAACGCGGCGGCCGAAGCCGCAACCCAGATGTTAGACAAGGCCAACCGCTCCAATTCGGAAACAAAAGAGGAAAAGGTCGACAGGCCACCACAAAAGCCGACAGCACCAAGATGCAGAACATGGGCATGGACGCGGTTTCGCACCGAATACAGCCATCCCAGTATGAAGCAGGCCACTATATTGATGCCAAAGGTCTGAGTCAGAAATCCGGCATGCGGCATGCTCACCGAGAACAACTCGCGCAGCAGCGACCCAACTGCGCCACCAATGAACACGGCTCCGAACATCAATGCCGTGGTCCGAACATGCGTTCGTTTTTGTGTCACAGCCTGCTGTCCTGCCTCTATCCCGTTTCTTCGGGCATAATAGCTGATGTTGCCCGGATCAACCGTGACCAATGTCCGGACTACATTTCACATCTTCGCCCGTTTGCGTGAAGGCGGGCACAATCGCTTGCAATCTAACAGCGATTTGCCCCACGTTTGGCAAACACCTCGCCTGCTGCAGCAGGCTGGCAAGCACGCGACCCTGGGAGAGCACGAATGATTGTACGCAGACTCTATTACTTCATTGCATATGTGTGTCTGCCGCTGACCCTGTTGTGGGGTTTTTTCTGGCCGCCCGCCCATTGGTTGCTGGTGGTGCTTATTCCATATGCCGTGATCGGCCTCTATGACATGCTGACGACCAAACACAACGTGCTGAACAACTATCCGGTCCTGGGGCATTTCCGGTACATGCTGGAATTCGTCAGCCCGGAAATCCGGCAGTACTTTGTGGAAACCAACGAAAGCGGTCGCCCTTTTAATAGGATCGTACGATCGCTTGTCTACTCGCGGGCCAAAGGACAGGTGGATACGCAGGCGTTTGGTACGCAATACGACGTCCTGTCAGTCGGATATCATCGTGCTAACCACTCGCTTGCGCCCAAGCATGTGGATGAAAGCGAAGAACGGATCATGCTGGGTGGGCCGCAATGCACGCAGCCATACAGCGCGTCGCGGCTGAACGTCTCCGCCATGAGCTTTGGGGCACTCAGCGCCAATGCGATCCGGGCTTTGAATGGCGGCGCCAAGGACGGAGGATTTGCGCACAACACCGGGGAAGGCGGCCTGTCCCCGCATCATCTGGCCGAGGGTGGCGACATCATTTGGCAGATCGGAACAGGCTATTTCGGCTGCCGCACGCCCGAGGGTGGTTTTGACAAGGACCTGTTTGCCGAGAAGGCCAAAAAGGACGTTGTCAAAGCGATTGAAATCAAGCTGTCTCAGGGGGCCAAACCCTCGCATGGCGGCGTATTGCCTGCGGCAAAAGTGGATCAGGAGATCGCAGAAATCCGCGGCGTACCCGAACATCAGGACGTAATATCTCCGCCCGTTCACTCGGCCTTCGAAGGTCCGACAGGGCTGATCCATTTTGTGCAACATCTCCGGGAAATGTCTGGCGGCAAGCCGATCGGATTTAAGCTTTGTATTGGTAGACCGTCCGAGTTTATGGCGATTTGCAAGGCGATGCTGGAAACAGGAATCCTGCCGGATTTCATCACAATTGACGGTGCCGAAGGCGGTACCGGTGCTGCCCCGGTCGAATTCACCAACCGGTTGGGCATGCCGCTGAACGAGGCGCTGATTTTCGTAAACAACTGCCTGCGTGGCGTCGGTTTGCGCGACAAAGTCCGGATCATCTGTTCGGGTAAGGTGGCCACCGGCTACGATATGGTCGAAAAATTCGCGCTGGGGGCAGATATGTGCAACGCGGCGCGCGCGATGATGTTTGCCGTAGGATGCATTCAGGCGCTGCATTGCAATACGAACCGCTGCCCGTCCGGCGTGGCCACTCAGGACCCGATACGGGGCAGGGCGGTCAATGTTCCGCAAAAACGCCAGCGCGTACACCGCTTTCACGATGCGACATTGGAAAGCTTCCGCGAACTTTTGGGCGCTATGGGCAAAGACAAGGTGTCGGACCTTCACCCGGTAGATATCCGCCGTCGTACGGCAGACGAGCGGGAACGGTCTTATGCCGAACTCTATACCCTTATTGACGAAGGCGTTTTGTTGACCGACACAATTCCGCCCGACTACGCGGCCGATTGGAAACTCGCCTCGGCGGACCACTTTTAATTTTTTTGGCGACATCGCCAAGGATTGACGTTTTCGATCCGTCATACTCAGTGTGATGCGTATGAAAACATCGGATGAGGACTTGGCCAGGGCCGCTGCGGACGGGGACGCTGATGCGTTTGCGACCCTGTTGCAGCGCCACTATGACCGGATCTTTCGTCTGGCTTTTCGCCTGACCGGACGGGCTGATCAGGCCGAGGATCTGGCACAGGATATCTGTGCGGCGTTGCCCACCAAAATCGCGGGTTTTCGGGCGCAGGCCAAGTTCACAACCTGGCTTTATCGCGTTGTCGTCAACGCGGCCGAGGACGCCCGGCGTCGCCAAGCAAGTCACAGTCGCGCTGCCGCAGGGTGGGGTGATGTGGAGCAATTGCGACGGGCAGAAGCGACCGAGACGGCCCAAGCAATGGATTGGTTGCAGCGCGCCATGCGGTCTCTGCCACTCGATTTGCAAGATACTCTGGCCCTGACATTAGAGGATGAAATGACACACGCCGAAGCTGCTGCAGTTCTGGGTGTGTCCGAAGGCACCGTGTCCTGGCGCATGTCCGACATTCGCAAACGTCTGCGCGCCCTACGACAAGAGGAATTGGCACAATGACCGATGATCTTGATGACTTCAAAGCCTTGATGGATGCTGCGACGCCGGCACCAGATGCCGAACGGCGGGCGCAAAACTTAAAACGGGCTCAGAAAAATTTTGCACACAGCCAAGGATCGCATGCTGCGATGCGTCCGACTGTTAAGCGAGGCCCAATGGCCCGCATGACAGAAGGAGCGAAATCCATGTTGAATGCTTTGTCCCATCGCGGCGCCCTAACCGCGACAACCGCAATTGCCGCTGTTGCGCTGATTATGTTCGTGCCGCAATCCCGCGACATCGTTGTGCAGCCACTATCGCGCAGCGAAAGCCCTGCGCCCGCACCCGAAGCAGATTCTGCCGCATTGGAAGAACCCGTCGTTGAGGCCCCGGTCGTTGTTGAAGAGTATGCCGCGCCCGTGCGATCCAAAGCGGCCGCCCCTCAGCAAGGCGTTTCGGGCTTGGTTGCTGAAAACACTGCGCGACTTGGCGTCACTTCGGGCGATGCCACTCATATGATGGTTGAACCAGAGGTGGGAATTCTGCCCCTCTCGGATACCGAGGCGTTTTCAAACGCTGAAGCCAATCCTCTGAAAGTCACCAGTGAAGAGCCTGTTTCCACCTTTTCAATTGACGTTGATACGGCCTCATATTCGATCGTCCGGTCCTCTCTTATGCGCGGCCAGCTTCCACCCAAGGATGCCGTCCGTGTCGAAGAGATGGTAAATTATTTTCCTTACTCGTACCCCGCACCGGAAGGGGACGCGCCGTTCCGGCCGACGATCACAGTAACACCGACGCCTTGGAATGAGGGTACTCAGCTTGTGCATGTCGGTATCCAAGGGGCATTGCCGCAGATTGAGGACCGACCACCGCTGAATCTGATCTTTCTGATCGATACGTCGGGATCGATGCATGATGCCAACAAACTACCACTGTTAAAACAATCGTTCCGTTTGATGCTGTCAGAGTTGCGAGACGAGGACGAGGTCTCGATCGTGACCTATGCCGGAAGCGCGGGGCAAGTTCTGGAACCCACCGCGGCCGTGGAACGTGACAAAATCCTCGGCGCGCTCGACCAGTTGGAGGCAGGCGGTTCGACCGCAGGTCAGGCTGGGTTGCAACAGGCATATCAGGTAGCCGAAAGCATGAGCGCCGACGACGAGGTCACGCGCGTCATCCTGGCAACGGATGGCGACTTTAATGTTGGCTTGTCTGATCCTGATGCGCTGAAAGACTTCATAGCAAATAAGCGAGACAGCGGTACGTTTCTGAGTGTTTTGGGTTTTGGCCGGGGTAATCTGGATGATGCCACGATGCAGGCACTTGCCCAGAACGGAAACGGACAGGCCGCGTATATCGATACGCTGAGCGAGGCGCAAAAAGTCCTGGGCGACCAGTTGACCGGCGCATTGTTCCCAATCGCAAACGACGTCAAAATCCAGGTTGAGTTCAACCCGTCACAAATCGCCGAATATCGCCTTATCGGATACGAGACCCGCGCGTTGCGTCGGGAAGATTTCACCAATGACAAAGTTGACGCCGGTGATATTGGGGCAGGTCACTCGGTCACGGCGATTTACGAGGTCACGCCTGTTGGTTCAGACGCCATCCTGAACGACCCGTTGCGCTATGGTGCCCAATCGGTGCGCGATGGTTCGGATGAGATCGGGTTTTTCAAGCTGCGTTACAAAATGTCGGGATCTGACCAAAGTCAGTTGATCGAACAGCCCATTGCGGCGCTGCAGGGCGAGGCTACAGACGATGTCCGCTTTTCCTATGCCATCGCCGGATTCGGGCAGTTATTGCGCGGTGCAGAGTATCTGGGGAACTGGTCCTACGACGATGCGATCGGATTGGCAAACGCTGCGCGTGGCGAAGATCCCTTTGGGTACAGGGCCGAAGCTGCCACGCTCATGCGGCTTGCGCAAACGTTGTCAAGGTAACAGCGGGCAATGGGGCGCTGCGTTGGGCAGCGCCCGTGTCCTGTCAATACGATCTTTGGTTGTTGGCCGCATGTGTATTGATCCGGCGCACGCTCCACTCTACGGCGTCGCGCATGGTCCTGCCCAAAGCCTCGTCAAAGGCTTTCACAAGGTCAGGCGTCGCATCGCTGGCAGAGGCAACAACTTCCCGAAATGAACTGGACGCGATGATCTTGTCTTCGAATTCATCAATGATCTTAATGTTCATGCGCACTTCGACGCGAATGGTTTTTGTCCCCTCAACATCGCTGACGACGAACCCCTGAAATTCGCGCAGGTCCGGAACGATGACATAATCTGCGCGCAGACCCACGGTTGAGCGACCAACAGCGGCCACCTTGCCGCTGTTTTCATAGCTTTCGACCAACAGCGCCTGTACGATAAGCGGTGCACGGTCGACCCATCTGGCGCGCGGTAGATATTGCACCTGCAATGGGGTTGGCTGAACAGCGATCTGATCGGTATTGACCGCGGCCGTAGCCGTCGGTTCCTGTACAACGATTTGTTTTTGCACACGCGGTAACGAAGACGAAAAGGTGCTTTTGGGCGTCAAGAGATACAGGTCGTTTGGCTTGGAGGCCTGCCTCAGCGTACCCAACCCGGTGCATGCGCCCAGCGACACCAACGCCAGAACCAAAAGAAACAGCCTGATCATTGGCGAAACTCCGAAGCTTGGGTTCCCAGTAAGAACCTTGCTGGGTCACGTTCGACTTTGTCTACCAGCCGATCCAGGCTGATCACCAGTCGTTGCGACTCTTCTATGAAACGTGTGAATTGGGGCAGGCCGACGCGGAGGAAGTCGGACAATTGCCGCCGATTGTCCTGGACGATGCCGTCGATGGTCCCCAGTAACTCGGATGCCGATCGCGATGCATTGAGGATATCTGCCGAAATCTCGTCCAGCTTGCTTGTGACATTAGACACCGTCGAGGCGACCTGATTGGCCGCATTGCGGATATCGTCCATGACTGCGCCGACGTCTTTGTTGATGACCTCATTGGCCGAGTCAAAAGCGCGTTCCGCAGAAGCCAATGTGGTGTTTGCTGTATCCATCGCTGCCGTGATCGACCCCAGTGTTTTGTTTGCATTCACAAAGGTCTCGGTCGCGGTCGCCAAGGCAACGCTGCCTTCGTCGGACAGGCCGGTCAGGCGTTCTGCCAATGTTGAGGCCCGATCGATAAATGGTTTCACGTCGTCCTGTATTATGCGATCGACGGTTTCGATTGTAGTCTTGGCGCTGTTCAGTGTTTCTGTCGCGGACTCGGATGCAGTTTTTACGCTTTTGAGTGTGTCTGTCCCTGTCGTCAGCGTGGTTTCGGCTGTGTCGGCCAATTTATCAAGCCGCGTTGTAAAGTTGCCGAGTTGCTTGGCAGCGCCGCCAAGGTCGGTGGACAAGCTTTCGAAATCTGTCAGCGTTTTGTCCAGCCTGCCGGACGCAGAAGCCAGGTTGTCCAAAATTTTGCTGACGGATTGGCGATTCTTGTCGTCAACGACCGAATTCAGACTCTCAAGCAGGGTAACCGCCTCATCCAGAACTTTCGGGGCACCTTCGAACAAGGATTGAATCGCGCTGCGCTTGCTTTTGATTACGCTGTTTTCCGGCAAGGGTTTGTCGCCGCTTTTGCCGCCCGTCAGCTCAACATAACTGACGCCAGTAACACCCAGAGATTGTAGCTGCGCGATGGTATCTTCGGTGACAGGTATGTCGGCATCTACTTCAAGCTTAACGCGCACCTTTGAAGGATCGTCCTCGTCCAGGTTCAACGAAATCACCTGACCAACGGGCAAGCCGTTGAAGCTTACGCCGCCCGCAGAGGAGAGGCCCGATACGTTTTCGAACAGAACGTCGTAATATGCGTATTGGCGCGACACCTCGAATTTCGCGAGCCATAGGAAAAACCCGAAGGCACCAAGGATGCCCGCGATTGTGAACGCGCCAATCAGGATATAGTTTGCCCGGGTTTCCATAGCCTTTACCTGTCCTGCCCCTTCTCTTGCGCCGCGCGGGCCCGGGGGCCGGTGAAATACTCTTGAACCCAAGGATGGTCGACTTTGGTCATTTCTTCAATCGGACCTTCAACCAGAACCCGTTTTTCTGCGAGCACTGCGACCCTATCGCAAATGGCATAAAGACTATCGAGGTCATGTGTGACCATAAAGACGGTCAAGCCTAAAGCATGCTGCAATTCACCGATCAACTCGTCATACGCAGCCGCGCCGATTGGGTCGAGACCGGCGGTTGGCTCGTCCAGAAATACGATCTCGGGGTCCAAAGCCAAGGCGCGGGCAAGGGCGGCGCGTTTGCGCATCCCGCCGGACAATTCGGAAGGCAATTTCCCGCAACTCAGTTGCGGCAAACCGACAAGGCTGATCTTCAGGTTACCAAGCGCGCACATCAGGTTTTCGCTCAACCCCGTATGTTCGCGCAGTGGGGCCATCACGTTCTGCAAAACCGTCAGCGACGAAAACAGCGCCCCGTCCTGAAAGGCAACACCCCAGCGGCGCTCGATCCGGCGGCGTTCCTGCTCTGGGCCGTTCAATACGTCGACACCCAGCACTTCGATGCTGCCCGCCGCGGGTCTGTTCAAGCCCACAATCGTGCGCAGCAGAACCGATTTGCCAGTTCCTGATCCGCCGACAATGCCCAAAACTTCACCACGCCACACATCCAGATTTAGGTTCTGATGTACAACTTGCGGACCGAACTGGTTTGTAAGATTGCGAACGCGGATAACCGCTTCGCGTTGAGCGTCGGATTTAGAAGTTTGTTCCAGCGTCGTACCGTCCAACTCAGACCTCCATCACCGAAAAGAAGATCGAGAACAAAGCATCCAAAGCGATCACCAGAAAGATGGATTGCACAACCGAAGCCGTGGTTCGTTGCCCGACGGATTGGGCAGACCCCTTGACCTGCATGGCCTGCCAACAAGCAATTACGCCGATGACCAAAGCAAAGAAGGGGGCCTTGATCATGCCAATGGCGAATTGCCAAATACCGGTGTTCTCTTTCAGGCGTGTGACGAACATGCCCGGGCTAACACCCAGGTCAATCCAACTCATCAATCCGCCGCCGATAAGGGCGGCAAGGTCGGCGATGAAACCAAGGATCGGCAGCATGATCAACAGGGCAACAACACGCGGGATCACCAACACCTCGATTGGGTCCAAACCCAACGTGCGCATTGCGTCGATCTCTTCCTGAACCTTCATCGAGCCAATCGAGGCGGTAAAAGCCGATCCTGAACGCCCCGCAACGATTATCGCTGTCAGCAAAATGCCGAGCTCACGCAAAACTGAGATCGAAATCAATTCGACCACGAAAATCTCGGCGCCGAACTGCTTTAGCTGGGTTGCGCCCTGAAAGGCCAGTACGACGCCGATCAGGAACCCCATAAGGGCAACGATCGGGATGGCCTTGAGGCCGGTCTCTTCCATTTGCGAGACCAAGGCCGCTTTGCGCAGACGGCGCGGCATTAGAATTGTACGGACAAGGCGATGCAGCGTCAGACCCAGGAAGCCCAGCAGGGATAGCATGTCTTTTCCGGCCTGGGCGGTGCGTTTCCCGACACTTGCGACCCAGTCGGTAAAACTGCGCTTTTCAGTTGCCACACCGGGGTCGTCGGGAATGTTTTCCGCCACGGTCTCTAAAAGAGCGGAATGGGCGGGCTTTAACCCTTCATAATGTACGATCGCGCCACTTGCCTTTGCGCGCCGTGCAACATCGGCAATCAGCCATGCGCCACCGGTATCCAGTGCTCCGACCTTCGAAAGATCGACAGTTAGTTCGTTACTGTCTGCTCGAAACCCTTCAAACGCCTTTTCGACCATGTCCAGGGATTGAGTCACCAGATCACCCGAAACCCGCAGGTAAACGCCGTTGGCGTCACGGTCCGACTGTATCACTGGCTGCGTCATGAGCGTATGTGATGGCAAAGGACATTGACCTGCAACGGATTTTTGCGAACTGTGTTGTATTTATTGGCGCTCAATAGCGTCTAAGTGACATCTCCAGACACGAAGGTCGTGGTTGTGGTTGGTTTTGCGCTCAACTGGGCCGACCGGCGCAAGATCATTTCAAATAAATCTGTTGCTTCTGTTGCATGGGCGCGCCGGGCGAAAATCCGATGGGTCGTGACTCAGGTGTTGCGGGGTTCTGCGAACCAAGACAGAGTTCGCTATGGCGCCACTGACGTGGAATCAGGGAGAGCGAAATGCGGCACGCTAAGAATGTTTTGTTCATCATCATAGATCAGTTGCGCGCCGACTGTCTGAACGGCGCTTTAGCGGCCCATGTCGATCTGCCAAACCTGCGTGCATTCATGGACGAGGCGGTGACGTTTGACCGGCATTTTTCGGTGACCAACCCCTGTGGTCCATCGCGTGTGTCAATCCTCACCGGGCAATATGCGATGAACCACCGGTCGGTTCGCAATGGAACCCCGTTGCGGCATGATACCCCGAACATCGCGACCGAAATGCGCAAAGCCGGTTATCTGCCCATGCTGTTTGGATACACGGATACATCTGCCGACCCTCGGGTACATGACCATAACGATCCGATCCTGAAATCCTATGAACACCCAATGGCTGGGTTTCATGAGGTTCTCGAAATGCGGCTGGAGGAATCCTATCCTTGGCGCGGACATCTGATGCAAAAGGGCTATGCGTTCGAGGATTACTGGGATGTTCACAAGCCGGTCGCGCCGGATGGGGGTGAACCCCGGTTGAATGACCCGGCGATGTACCGGGCTGAAGACAGTGATACAGCCTTTCTGACGGACGTGTTCTTGAACAGTATGGCGCCTTATGTTGGCCAAGACTGGTTTGCCCATCTGACCTATATTCGACCACACCCGCCATTGGTCGCCCCGGCACCCTACAACGATATGTATGACCCAGCGACCCTGCCTCGGCCCGCAGGGTTCTCTGATCCGATGGATGAACGGGCGATGCATCCGTTTATTGGCCCGACAATTGACAATACGTCCGCCGGTGACTTTGTTTTGGGCTTTGAAGGGGTTGAGCCGACGCTTGAAAACATCCAAACGCTGCGCGCGGTTTATCTGGGTCTCGCAACCGAGGTTGACCATCACATCGGGCGTGTCGTCCAATTCCTGAAGGATAGTGGCCAATACGACAACACGATGGTTGTCATTACTGCGGACCACGGAGAGATGCTGGGCGACCGACACAGCTGGGGCAAGATGGCGGTCTTTGACGCCGCCTATAAAACGCCATTGATGATTAGGGACCCCAACAATCAATCGCATGCCGGGTCGGTGATCTCGGTACCGACGGAATCTATCGACATTACGCCGACTATTTTGGATTGGATCGGCCAGCCGATCCCAAATTCCATGGACGGTCGATCGTTGCTGCCGCTGATGCAAGGGCAAATCCCTGACGATTGGCGCAGCAATTCCTTCAGCGAGTTGGATTTTGCCGAACCAGAGCAACCTACGATCTGGCAGCAGGTTTTGGGGACGGGCAACAGCGACTCGTGCCTTGGCATCCTGAGGGATGATCGTTTCACTCTGGTCGAATTCGCCGCAGACCTTCCGCCCATGCTGTTTGATCAGCAGGATGGTGGAGAATTGCGAAACAAAGCAGATGATCCCGAATGTATGTCGGTCTTGATGCGCCTATCCAGACAAATGTTGCGCCATCGGATGCAAAATATGGATCATACGCTGTCCCTGGATTCCATTACGGCGGATGGTCCCAAGACCAAATCCAGGTATTGAACGCAAAATATGTGCGACCCGTTTTTCCAACCTGTCGCGCTGTTGCCCTCTACACCTGCAATAGATCCGGTGTTACGCATGTGTCGCGGGGAGGATGGATTTGGAAATAACCGAGCAACAGATAAAATCCATGACGACGGCTGGTCTGAACCTGATCGGCCAGGCCCTGTCGATCTATGACAGCCAGCTTCGGCTGGTTGTCAGCAATCGACCGTTTCAGACGATGTTCGATTTGCCGGACCATCTTGTCCAGCCTGGTGCGTTGTTCAGTGACACAATTCGACACCTCGCATCCAGTGGCGAATACGGCGATGTCGATGATGTCGAAGCGGCTGTCGATCTGCGTGTCAATCAAGCTCTGACCTTCGAATCTCACTATATTGAACGTGTTCGGGCCAATGGCCAGGTCATATCGGTCGAAGGGGCCCCTCTGCCCAAAGGCGGATGGGTGGCGGTCTACACAGACATCACCAATACCAAACAGGCTGAGGCCCTGTTGCGTGCCCGCTCCGAGGAGCTTTCTGGTCAGTTGCTCGACCGGGCTGAAGAACTGTCAGCAACGAACAGAAAACTGGCGGCAACAAATTCGGCGCTGGAAGAAGCCAAGCGTCAATTAACCGAGATCGAAGCGCGCACCCGTATGACGACCGAGATGATGCCGGCCCATATTGCACATCTGGATGCTGACGGCCGTTACGATTACTCCAACCGGCGGCTAAACTCGGTCATGCCAGGTCGCCCGTCCGAGATTTTGGGTATGCATATTTCTCAGGCGTTGGGATCTGCCGCTTTTACACGCGTCCAGACGCATCTGAAAAAGGCCTATGCCGGGGAAACCTCTGTTTTTGAATTTACCGAAGATCAGGATTCCAGGCGCATTCGCGTATCCTTCACACCTGATGGCGAAGGTGGTGTTTACATCATGTCCGTCGACATCACCGAGGAAACGCAGGCGCGTGTCGCGCTGCAACAAACCCGTCGCCGCGCGATGGCCGCACAGATGACAAGTGGGTTGGCACATGACTTCTCGAACCTGTTGACTATTATCCTGGGCATGCAGTCCCGATTGGAAAAGATGGATTTGCCGGAAGACGCCCGTGAGTTGATCGACGCGACCAAGCAGACAGCGCGCAGGGGCGGACAATTGCTGAACCGGATCGCCGACATGACGGGCAACAGGACACCTCAACCCAAAGCGACGGACATGCGCGGGTTGCTCGAGGATTTGCGGATTCTGGCCTCTCCATCCTTACCGCGCGGGGTTGGCTTGTCGGTGGTCAATGCGTTGCCGGACAATGCCCTTATGCTGGATCCTGGGATGGTTCAGGACGCCTTGCTGAACCTGGTTTTGAATGCGCGCGATGCTTGTGGTGAAACTGGTCAGATTACAATCAGCGCCCACACAATCGGTGAGATCTGGACGGAAATAGCAGTGTCAGACACGGGCCCCGGGTTTTCGAAAGATGCGTTGGATAAGGCGCTGAACCCATTTTTCACAACCAAAGGCGACAAAGGGTCGGGCCTTGGTCTGCCGATGGTCTACGACACCGTCAAGCTGGCCGGGGGCGACCTGAGTCTGCGCAACACCCCGTCAGGTGCGTCGGTCATTTTGCGATTGCCTTACCGTGCGGCGCCGCCTGTACAGGAGGGGTTGGTTCTGTTGGTCGAAGACAGCAACGATCTGCGCAGTCAATTCCGCGATATGTTGGTCGACATCGGGTTTGCAGTGATTGAGGCGACGTCTTGTGACGAAGCCATCGCCCTGGCAAAAGATGTCAAAGACATTGCTTTGGTGCTGTCCGATATTCGCCTTGAAGGGCAGGAGACGGGTTTGGATCTTTTGGCAAAACTGGAGCCCGCCTTGCCCCGTATCCTTATGACATCCTTGCCTTATTCCGATCCGTTGTATCGCGAGGCGCTGAAACGTGCGCCGGTGTTGCGGAAACCCTTTACCCGGGCACAACTGTCCGCCCTGATCCGTGACGAGGCTGCCTGATGACCCAACCGCTGGTGACCATCGTCGATGATGAGCCCGAGATCCGGCGCATTCTGACCGACGCGCTTGAAGAAGCAGGCTTTCGCACCCAGAGTTTTGCGCGCGCGCGGGAATTCGAAGCGTCGCTCAAACGGGTCACGCCCGACGTATGTCTGGTTGACTTGTCATTGCCGGATACGGACGGGTTGGCACTGGTCCATCGGTTGGCGCTGGAGCAGGGGGCTTCGGTCATTATCATATCCGGTCGTGCTCAGGTTCAGGATCGTGTCACCGGTTTGGAGCTGGGGGCGGATGACTATATTACCAAGCCATTCGACCCTGCCGAAGTTGTGGCGCGCATTCGGGCGCGGTTGCGGTCCCCCAAGGCGCAGACCACACAGTCTGACGTGGCGCGTTTCAACGGTTGGACAGCTTATTTTGATCGCTACATCCTAGAAGACGGATCCGGCGCCGAGACCCCGTTCAGTCATGCAGAGGGAGAAGTTCTGAGGCTGTTTCTGGAAAGTCCCAAGCGATTGATCAGCCGCACTCAGATGCAGGATGCCCTGGGTGGCGCTGCCGGCGACAGTTTCGATCGTGCGATGGATGTCAGAATTTCCAGGTTGCGGACCAAACTGGGCGAAGACCCCAAAAACCCTCGCCTGATCAAGACTATCTATGGTGCCGGATATATATTTTTGGGTGATGTTGAATGGTAAGCAATGGTCTAAACGACGTCCTGCCGCGTTAATACTTGGGGCACCAGTTTGTCGTTTGACGCTGCGCTGTATTATTCGCGCAGAGCGCGATCCTTGATCTTGATTACGGGTTTCAAAAGGTAGTCCATAACTGTTTTCTTGCCTGATAAGATATCCACTTCGGCAATCATCCCGGGTATGATCTCGACGGCAACGCCGCTTGCGTCCAGAATAGCGTGACGTGTCTGGATTTCGATGACGAATACCTCTTCATCATTACGTTCCGGCCTTGTCACCGTGTTCGCGCCTATACGGGTGATCTCACCATCCAGCGCGCCGTAACGCGCAAAGTCATAGGCCGTAATTTTTACCTTAACAGGCTGGCCTGCGTGCAAAAACGCGATATTTTCGGGGCGAACATAGGCCTCGACCAGAAGCCTATCGTCTAGTGGAACAATCTCGATCAGCTCTTCGCCGCTGCGTGCCAAACCGCCAATCGTTGTCCGGTGAACGCGATTTACGATTCCTCGTACCGGTGATCTGATCTGAGCGCGATCCGCGCGGTCTTGCAAGGCGGGCAAGGACGGCCGAAGTGCTGCGAGTTCGGCTGTTGAGACGGCAAGGTCGGTTAGAGCTGCGCTCCGGAACCTGCTATGCGCGGCTTGAATACGATCATCGATTTCTTCCAATCCGGTTTTCAACCTTTTGGTCACTGCAACTGCACGGACCTTGCGACCCTCCCATTCGGCGGAACTGCGGCGCAGCGACAAAAGCGTTGTCGCAGGCTCCATCCGTTTTTCCACCAAGGGGGTCATGATGGCGCGTTCTTCAGCCAGGATCCCAAGCGTCTCTTCGGCTGTTACCTGGTCTACCAATCCTTCCTCATACTCGCGGTGGCGCTGCTCACGCTGTCGCTCCAGAATGGCAACTTCAGCAGCCAGTTCCGCCTGACGACCCTGATACAAAGCAGTTTCGGATCTGACGACTTCTGGCGCGCCTTCGATCAGCTTTCCTGAGAAGGTAAGCTGGGTGCCGTCAATCTCTGCCTGCAATCGTTGGGCACGAGCCATCAATCCAAATGCACGCTGTTGTTCCTGGCTCAACTGACTGTCGATTTGCGTTGTGTCGAACTCCATCAACAGTGTTCCCTTGTTGACAACCAACCCTTCCGCGACGTGCAAGGATTGCAATACTCCGGGTTCTGTCGCCTCGATTAGTTGAACGTCTGCCGACGGCACAATCCGCCCGTCCACGCGGGTCACGTCGTCCAGTTCCGTCATATAGGCCCAAAGCCCGGTGGAGACGAGACAGGCAAGGATAACAAGCAACAGGAGAGACCCCCCCAACGGAGATTTTCCCCGCATTTCTCTTGCCATCATGGCAAGGTCAGGATGCCGCGACATTCAGATGCCTCCCTGTTGAGCGCGCGCGCTGGGTCAGCATGCTTTTTGGACCGTCTGCGCCGACCCGGCCACGTTCGATAACAATGACCCTGTCGACCAGATCAAGCAGGCTGCTCCGATGTGTGACGATAACCATTGTGGCGTCAATGGTTTCTTGCTTCAGACGCTTGATAACTTCGGCTTCGGTCTTCACGTCCATTGCACTGGTGGGTTCATCCAAAAGCAACACTGGTGGGCGTCCAATCAACGCGCGGGCAAGCGCGATGGCTTGACGCTGGCCGCCCGATATTCCTTCGCCACGTTCTGCCAGTTGTTGGTCATAGCCGTTGGGGCAATGCGCGATAAAATCTTCAACCCCGGCCACCTGGCCGGCTCTGATCAAATCTTGATCCCTGGCCCCGATCGCGCCGCTGGCAATGTTTTCGCGAATTGAGCCGGAAAAAAGCCAAACGTCCTGCAAAACTGAACCGACATTGCGACGTAAGTCGCCAGGGTCAATCTGACGGATATCGACCCCATCCAGCATTACCGAACCGGTCCTCGGCTCAAATAGACCGAGCATCAGACGCGCGATGGTGCTTTTGCCAGATCCGATCGCGCCCAGAATGGCAACTTTTTCACCCGGCTCTATGTCGAATGAGACACCAGAAAGGGCATCATCTGCCTGTTCAGGATAGGCAAAATGCACATCTTTAAAAGAGATGCGGCCTTCAACATGTGGTCGACTGATCCAGTTGCGCCCTTCGGGCCGCTCATTTTCCGCCTGCATCAAAGCGTTCAGATTTCGATACGCGCTGCGCGCCTGGTTCACACGTGTGAGTGTTTGGGCAAGCTGCCCCAATGGCGCCAGCGCGCGTCCAGTCAGCATTACAGACGCGATTAACGCACCCATACTTGCCTGCCCTTCAGTGATCAGGAACACGCCGAAGAAAACAATCAGGACTTGCGCCGCCTGTTGCGTGAATCCTGTCAGGTGCAATGCGAATTGGGTAACTGTCCGGCTGCGGATCCCATGCGAGGACTGCCGCTCGATAGCATCTTCCCATCGCGCCCGCATTTGTTTTGCCGCTGCGGTTGTTTTGATGGTTTCAAGACCAGATACCGTCTCGACCAGTACGGATTGTTTTGACTGACCGTCCGCAAAACTTTTTTCGGCCAAACGCGATAACATTGGTTGCACTACCAGGCCCGCAATCAAAACAATCGGAACGGCAAGGGCAGGTATCAGCGCCAGAGGTCCACCAACGAGGTGAATGACCAGTATAAAAAGGGCGATGAAGGGCAGGTCCACGAGGGCGACCAGAGTTGCTGATGTAAAAAACTCGCGCAGAGTTTCAAATTCGCGGATCGTGCTGGCCATAGCACCGGTCGATCCGATCCGCGATTTCATTTTGATGTTCAAAACCTGGTCAAAAACGCGCCGCCCCATAAACATGTCGGCCTTTTGCCCGGCCCGATCAATAAAGCCAGCGCGCAAGAGTTTGAGGGCGAAATCGAAGGAAAGGGCAAGACCAACCCCTGCGGTCAGTGCGAAAAGGGATTCCGTCGCCTCATTCGGAAGAACTCTGTCATAGACGACCATGATGAAAACGGATGTGGAAAGACCTAGGAAATTAGCTACCGCCGCGGCAAGCACCACTTGCGCATAGGACCAGCGGTTTGCCAACATGGCTGACCAAAACCAATGCCCGGATGCGGTCTTGTTTCGACCAGGTGTTTCCTCGTTGTGGCTGCGCCGAAACAAAAGTGCGTAACCGGTGTAGCGATTTCCTATAACTTTTTCTTCAACCTCTCCGACGCCCTCACCCATCTCGGGGTCGAAAATTAGAAGAAGGCCGCTCTTAGTACGCCCGTGAAACACAACTGCTTTGTCGTTCTCCAACAGAAAAATTGCTGGGACCAGTGTGTCATCGAAATCCGCAATTCTGCGCGACCCAAATCCCGCCTGCAACCCGGCATGGCGGGCAGCCTCAATTGCATCTCGCTGGGTCAAATGACCTGTTGTGCCGGATTGCGCCGCGTGAAGTGCCCCGACCGTAAGTGAGCGATCAAGATGCGCGGCGACGTGCAGCAGGCAGGTTTCTAACGGAGAAAGCTCTTGTTTAGGTGTCAAAGGTCTCAACGCGGCCATGAATCTTCACCTGTGTTTGCAATTGAAATACCGAGGTAATCCAGAATGTCCCCGGTCAGGCTGAGGGCGGCGTAGTTTGTGAGGAAGAAGCTTTGTTCCGCCAAAATCAGCCTTTGCTGCGCGTTCACATAGTCTCGCTGGGCATCCAATATCTCGACCAAGCTGCGTCGGCCGATGGTGAATTGAGCCCGCGCAGCTTCCACGCTTTCGGCGTTAGCCTGGGCAGCTAAACGAGCCGCCTGCAGGCGAACCGCTCCCGCGTCCTGATCTGACCGGATGAACTCTAACTCGCGGCGGATTTCTCGAATTAACGTCTCACGGGCGAATTCGGCCTCTTTTACCTGAGCTTGGGCTGCAGCTATGGCGGCCTTACGTTGACCGGTGCTGTCCAGTTCATAGTTAACGGACAGGTCGACACCGAAATTAGCATCATTGCTGTCATCGCGATCAGCAAAAGCCGCGATCTCTACACCTGGCTGCCGCCGCGCAATGGCTGCGGTCTGCTCGGCCTTTGCGGCGATCAAAGCGGCATTCGCACGTCGTATTTGTGGGCTGTCCAAAACGATTTGCGAATCCGTTCTGGCCAATTTGGGCGCAGCGACTGGAGCGGTAAGTGCCCCCGGTGGGCGTCCGAAGACTTCCTGGTATTGTGCCTCGGCCCTGTCTGTCCGGGCTTCTGCATCGGCAAGCTGCGTTCGCGCGTCTGCCATACGCGAGCGTGCGGTCAAAACGTCGGCATTTGAGCCCACGCCCTGCGTGCTGCGTTCCGTGATCTGGCGCACGATCTCGGCGTGCACCTCAACGTTCTGGGATGAGATTTCCAGGATCTTGCGCCGATCAAGGACCACAACATACGCTTCGATCGCGGCGAGGGCCAACGCCGCTGCGGTTTGCAGCTGACCGCCCCGGTTTTCGAGGACGCGAGCCTGAGCCGCAGCCAGTTCGCCCGACGCAGCGCCCCCGTCATAGACGAGTTGCGAAACGCGCAGATACGGGGTGAAGTCTGCAATATCGGAATTCACACGCTGTGATCGCGCATTGATTCCCATTGATACGCGAGGAAGGAAAGCACCCTTGGCCGCATTTTCATTGGCACCAGCGACTTCCAGCCGTGTCGCGCCTTGCGCGAGGTTTGGGTTCGTTTCGACAGCGGCCCGCACCTTTTGACCAAATTCGCTTTGCGTCAGACGTGGAAGGGGCCGCTGCGCGCCAGCCCCAACAGAACCTGCTGACAGTGAAACCTCTACGCCCGTAAGGTCAGGCGGAGGTGCGCAAGCCGCCATTAAAGGAATACACAGACAGGCAAGATACTTTAGGCCAGAGTTGCAGCAGATCAGAGGCATATTCACACCTCACCGGTCACTAAAAGTTCGTCATTATGCGCGTGTGCCATGGCGGTAAGGAAACGCGAAATGTCTGAATTTTCGGTGTATTGCTTTTGAAGTTTTGGCTTTGCCAGCTGCTCCTGTGCCTGCGACAGCCAAGAAATGTGTGATAGTGATACTTGGTGGGCGTGCAGCAATTGAATTGCACCGACATCAAACAACGCAAGCTTCTCTGTCTGCGAAAGAGCCTTCAGGCGTCGGACATCCAGGACCAGGTACCCCGTCGGCAAGGCGACGTTTTCGTAGCTGGTCATTTTTTCAAAAAGACCCATCTCTTGAATGACTTTACACACGGACCGAATGTCCTTTGCCGAAGCCTCTCGTGCTTGGATAAACCTGAGGACGTTTAAAAGTTCAGCGGTCAACTCACCAGCGTCGGTAAAGAACGGTTCGTCCTCCGGAGTGTCAGTGACCAGGCCAGAAGATTCATCGACCTGAAGTTGTGGCTCACAATCCGTTTTACTCGGCAAACCCGCTTGAAAGGGCGGGCACCGTAACGCGGACGGAATGTAGGTGGCCAACCATCGGCCTTCGTCGGACACAAAAGGGGTTGGCGCGTCCGTGTTAAATGACAAAAGCGCTACAGGTTCTATTTCCCCCTCGGATTCGCGAAACAATACCGGGTACGTGGCCGCGACGAACAGAATTTCTTTCTCGACAATCGAGCAAGCCTGCTGGGTTTCCGCAAAGTGGTAAGATGAAAAACGCTTCCAATATTTGCCACTGTGCCGCTCATATGTGACTGGAAACAGGCCGTTCTCTGCCATGTTTGATCCTTTGGTGTATGGAGTGGCTGCCGATTGAAAAGCCGGCAGTCCGTGTTTTGATCAAGCCGTTGCTCCGGTCGGGTCGGCGATCAGGATATTGTCCGCGCTCAATCCGCTAAGGTCGTCCAACCCCGAAAAATGCGCCATGGTTTCAACGGTGGCTGCAGTCGGGGATGAATAGTCGACCCTGACCAGAACGCTGTCGTCTCCATCTGTCGCGAGTACGTAGATCTCGTCACCGGCCTGAAGCCCGGTCAAACTTTCGACGGCAGTTTCGATGGTATTGATCGACAGGTCGGCCAGAGCTGTGGTCAAGCCGATGACGCCTATGTTGGCACCGACCGTGCCGCCTACATTTAATGTCTCAACGTCCGTGCCATCGCCGCGCAAAGTAGAGTGATCGAGGCCACTGAACATCAACGCATCTGACACATCCGCTGCCGCGCCGAGTGAAAAGCCGGTGATCGTGTCCACCCCGTTGGCCGCAGGGGCGGCTTCGAACACAACAACGTTGCGACCCGCGTCCGAGACATTGATGGCGTCGTCACCGCCATGACCACGAACAAAGCTGTCAACATCGCTGGCGACCAAAGTGTCATTTCCATCAGTGCCGATTATGACGGTCGTTGGACCCCCATCCGGGGTGGTAAGCGACAGTTCAACCGGTTTCCGGGGGTCCTGAACGGTCATATTGAATGTTACCAGAGGTTGGTTCAGATCCGTAAAGCTGGTCGCAACACCTGCAAAGTTGACCACGGAGCCCCCAACTGGGTTGGACAGATACAGACCGAAAGCCCCGTTCCCAACATCGGATCCTGCGTCGAAGGTCACAACGGACGGATCAAATCCCAACTCGATCGTCATCGCTAGCCCGCTGGAAACGTCGCGGTCAACGTCTGCGAAGATTTGGTACGTGATAGTTGAACCGCTCCGACCCGCTTCTGCAATGACATATGCGCCCGGTACATGCGCCGTCGTCTCACCGGTTGCCGGTAAAGGATCAGGGCCGCCGGAAACCGTGGCATGCGCCTGAAAGTTCAGGTCATCACCTGCTGAAATACCTGTGAAATCCGACGCCGGAACTGCAAGCGACCAGGTGCCATCAGCTGCGACAGTAGCGGTGCCGACAGAGTTACTATTGAGTGTTACGTTCACCGCTTGGCCAACGCCGAGGCCAACGGATGTTCCAGATACAACAACGCCAGAACTCTGCGCGTCGCCGAGTGAGATTGAGTTGTTCGCCCCTATAGAATTCAGGTCTAACAGCGGCCGGAAATCCGTAGCGAGCGTTGTGGTCGCCGGACTGGCGCTATTGCCGGCCTGATCACTGACCGTTGCAGAAATGGGGAAATTTGTACTGTCCGCCAATTCGGACAGATCCGCCGCAGGTACAATGACCGACCAAGTGCCACCAGTAGCGACACCGGTATATGATTGGCCATCCAGCATGACGGTGACTATTTGCCCTTCTTCCGCCGATGTCGCCCCGGAAATGGACAGATCGTTTCCCTTTTCGGAGACGTCCAAAACTGATCCTACAGCCAATGGGTTGATCGTCACAGTTGGTGCTGTGAAGTCTGATCCAAACCCATCACTCGCGCTGGCGCTGTTTCCGGCCGTGTCTGAAACCGTCGCATTCACACCGTAAATTTCGTCGTCTTGCAGGGCATTTAAGCCGGCCGCCGGCGAAACCAACGTCCAGGTGCCGCCACTGACCGTAGTGGTATTGCTCAGGTCTACAGTGCCATCTGCCCTGACGATTTCGACGGTGATGGTGGTGCCGTCCGGGGCATCCGATGTGCCTGAGACCGTCAGATCCGTGCCGCGTTCCGCCAAGTTCATGACCGGGCCGTCGGACAAATTGGTGATGGTGATGGAATGAGGCGAGAAATCAGTGTCAAAACTGCCGCTTGCCTGCAGCGCTGGGTTTCCGGCGGCATCTGTCACGTCTGCAGTCACCGGGGTTGTTGCGCCATCGGACAGTGCCGTCAAATCTGCCGCGGGTACAGTCGCGCTCCAGACGCCACCAGAGACGGTACCAGGATAATCCTGGCCGTTTAACGATACGGTTACGGTCTGTCCGTCCTCTGCATCAGTTGATCCGGTGATTGTCAGGTCTGTATCACGCTCAGCGGCATTCAGGACGGCACCATCAGAGTATCCGTCGATGGTCAAGGTTGGGGCGGTGACATCCTTGGATACGGGTGCATTCGCCTGGTTGGCTGCGAGCCCGTCCGTATTGGATACATCTGCGGTGATGGTGAATGTGCCCCCGTCTGCCAATGCTCCAAGGTCGGCCGCTGGGATGGTCACCGACCAGCTGTTGCCGGATACTGCGCCTGTGTAACTCTGGCCGTCCAGCACGACTGTTACTTGCTGGCCGTCTTCTACGTTCCCGGTAATTCCCGAAACCGTTAAATCCGAACCGACTTCAGCCGCGTTCACAGCGGATCCAACTGATAGCGGCGATATGGAAATTGCAGGGCCAGCCAGATCTACCGGAACGGAGGTCGTTGCCGGAACCGAAGTGTTTCCTGCTTCATCGCTGACAACGACCTTTATCGACACAGGAGTACCAGAGGGCAGATTTGCAAGATCAGCGGATGGAATAGTGACGCTCCAACTACCGTCAGAGGCGGTTGTCGAATAGGTCTGCCCCCCGAATTCGACAAATACTGCCTGGCCATCATCTGCTGTTGTCGATCCGCTCAGCTCCATATCGTTCTGAACGTCCACCAATTCGATTTTGTCGACGGGGAGAGGATCCAAGGTAACGGTCGGTGCCGTAAAGTCTGTCTCAATGCTGTCACTGATCTGTGCTGCCGGGTTCCCCGCCATATCTGAAACATCTGCGGTCAACACGATGGTTTCGCCATCCGGCAACGCGGCAAGATCGCTGGCAGGAACAGTGACGGCCCATTGACCGTCAGTTACAGTGCCAGAGTATGTTCCGCCGTTCAGAATAACCGTCACGGTCTGACCGTTTTCCGCGTTTGTCGTCCCGGAGACGGTCAGATCCGTTGCGCTTTCCGCCGCATTTATGACCGAACCGTCCGACAATCCGGCAATTGTCAGAGTAGGGGGTACTGTATCGATGTTGTAAGATACGGTCTCTACCGAAAGTTCTCGCCCGCCGCTGTCCAAGTGACGAACCGTGACGTTCTGAACGCCTTGTGGCAGACTGGCCGCTTCAACAGCTGTCAGCGAAATGCTCCAACTTCCATCGGGATTGAGTGGCACGGACTTGACCAAAGACCCGATCCTAAGTTCCACTGTTTCGGTTCCATCCGGAACCCTGATATTCGCCTCTGTACTGCTGAGCGCTGTGGATTGTGCTTGTGCGAGGTTCAAAACCTGAGGCGGTGCAGGCGGCGTGGGTTGAAAATCACCATCGTCTCCACCGCCGCCGCCGCCGGCCCCCGCAGCGGCGGCCCCCGCCAGGCCCAATCCGCCCAATGCAGCGCCTACGCCACTGATGCCGCCGCCCGCCGCAGCGGCACCACCTGCTTCGGCAGCCAGACTGAATTGCGCAATTTCACTCACGGTATTTTCGGCGATCATGATCGCGCCACTGTCCAGAACCTGAACGTTTTCCGCAGCGACAATCATTGTACTGCCATCTATCATCTTCAGCAGAACATCCCCGTTTTTCAGGAGCTTCACTGACTGAACGCCGGGAATCGTTTCTGCAAACTGATAGGCATAAAGCTCTTCTATCGTTGCCTGCGCCAAGGCGGGTAGCGCCATGAGAGTCGAGCCAAGCCCCCCAGCGATACCGCGTCCAATCCAGCGTCGCATCTTGCCATCAATCCACCGGCGAATGTGGTCCTTGCGACCATTGTCTGATCCGGGGTCTGCAGTTTTGGCCTTGGGATCATGTTCTTTGGTCATCTTACCCTCACATGTGATGTCTGTGTCCGCCTGGATGGGCCAGGTTTTGTTCATCAGTCTTTCGCGTTTGTGACTCATGCGGTCGGACCAGGAAAAATTGTGTTAAACTGAAACCGAACTCCTCGTTTTCACCACAATTCCGCTTTGGTATCGGGCCGGGCATCGGATCATCCTGCAGTCATTGCCAAGTTTGGCGTGGGGTGATGTAGTATGATGCTTCAGTTCGAAAGCGTGGTTGCAACAGGGAGCGCAGCGCTCGATTCAGGTATCCGTGATACGGCTTTAAAAACGCTTAACGGGGCCACGTATCTGTACAGTTTGACCGGCCCCGGCGGCGGTGTTGCGGTCTGGAAGCTTGTTGATGGCGCTGTGCCGCAACTGGTCGATACCGAATATTTCAGTGGTTCGATCACGTTTCAGGTGGGCAGCACCGGAACACCGGTTTCATTTGGTGGCGGTAATCAGCTCGTTTTGGATATCGACACTGCAAATGGGCTTGTGGGATATGATTTGAACGCGGATGGGACCGTTGGATCCTTGCGGGAAACCGGGACATTGACTGGCGGCGGTGACATTTCGGCCCTGGTGAAACTGTCGACCGGGTCCGGCGATCTGCTGATGATGGCGCATGAAGATACCGGGCGGATTGTCACCTATACCGTGAATGGGGACGGCACGTTGACGTCCTCGGGCGTGATCGTGGCACGATCTGATTCGATGCAGTCATTGAGCATTGGCGCAGACAACTTTGTTATTGCGGCCGACGAGGCCAGCAACACTGTCTCGACCTACAGGGTTGATGGGGGAACAGCAGCCATAGCAGTGGTAGACAACAGCGAGGTCCTGACGACTTTGGGAATTGCTGCGCCCACGGCGGTCGAAGTGATACAGGCATATGGCAAGTCCTGGGTGGTGGTCGCGGGGGCTGAAAGCAACTCTCTCAGTGTGATGGAATTGGCCGCCGATGGCCGTCTAATCCCAACCAATCATGTCCTGGATTCGCTGCACACACGGTTCGAGTCGGTTCAGGATCTTTCAGTGGTTGAGGTCAATGGGCATGTGTTTGTTGTCTCGGGCGGTGGCGATGATGGAATAACCTTGTTCGTCATGACGCCCGGCGGACAATTGGTGCATTTGGACAGTTTTGCCGATACGCTCCAAAGCGGTTTGCAGAATGTGGCGTCGTTCAGCGTCGCTGAGGTTGGTGATGAGCTGCAGATTCTGGTCGCGTCGCAACAGGATGCGGGGCTGACCCAACTTACGGTGGATGTCGCGGGTCTGGGCGTCGTGCGTAGTGGCCTGGGAACCGTTAACGGGACCGTCGGTAACGATATGCTCAGCGGCAATATCCTTCCGACGACCCTTATTGGTGGGGCAGGGGATGACATATTGATTGCGGGTTCGGCCGCGACCACAATGACGGGCGGGTCCGGTGCCGACATCTTTGTCATGCAATACGGAGCGGAAACCACCACGATCACGGACTTTCAGGCTGGTATCGACCGGTTGGACATGTTCGATTATCCGCTGCTCAGAACGCCTGGACAGTTGACCTTTACCGCGACGGCGCAGGGAGCCCGGATTGAGTACCTCAACGAGACGATAAACGTGATTTCCGCCACTGGTGGTCTGCTGACCAGTGCTCAGGTGTTTGGCGCGGGTTTTGGCGGCCCCGATCACATTCCTGTCGATTTTGGCGATTTCGGGGGGCTCGATCCGGGCAGTTCCGATGGGGTTTTGGGGGATGTCTCAATCAATTCAGAGACCGCCAACCCCAGCCTCAGTGACGCTGAAATCAGCTTCACCCCAAATGGCGGAGCCACAATCAGTGCTCGTGCAGACAGCAATGGGCGGTTCGATTTGAATTTACCGTCTGGCACTTTCGAGGGCGAGTTTGACGTCATCAAGACCTATTCCACTGCGAGCAAGGACATCAACGCATTGGACGCGCTGCAGGTTTTGCGAATTTCGGTCGGACTGGACCCGACATGGGGACCGGCCTCGCCTAAGAATTTGATAGCGGCAGATTTCAACCGGGATGGTTCGGTGAATGCGCTCGATGCATTGTCGATTCTGCAAGTAGCAGTCGGACAGCCGACAGCCGTTCGCCCGGGATGGGTTTTCATCGACAGTGACGCGGACCTTTCAGGGATCACGCGCACCGATGTTTCTTATGATACCGGGGCCAATGTAGTGGCTGTGGATGGCTTGATTGCTACCGACATGACCTCGATCCTGCTGGGCAACCTCGAAGCGCCTTAGTGCGGCCTGGCGGTCACTCTCGGAACGCTCGGTTGAAGTAATCTGCCAACGGTTTCACCAGATAGGACAGGGGCGTACGTTCATCCGTCTTGATCAATGTTTCCACTGGCATGCCGGGCAGCAATTCCTGCCCATTCAGACGATCGACTTGCCCGTCCTGTGGTACGACCTCGGCGCGATAGAATGTCTGGCCAGTGTTTTCGTCTGTAAATGTATCTGCCGAGACATTGATCACCTGTCCGTCAATTTCAGGCGTTTCACGCTGATTGAACGCGGGAAACCGCAACAAAACCGGCTGGCCAACATGCAACTGGTCCACGTGAATTGCATCGACGCGCGCGGCGACGACCAGGGGCGTATCCTGCGGTACCAGATACATCATAGGTTCCGCGGGTTGGATCACGGACTGCAGCGCAAAGACCTGACTGCCGTACACCGTTCCCGAAACTGGGGCGCGGATATCCAGTCGCGAAAGGCGGGTGTCCAGCGACAGACGGCGCTCGGCCAATTCGGCAATCTGGGACTGAATATCACGCAGGGTCGTTATGGCTTCTTCTCGCCGTGTTGCTTCAAGCTCAAGGATCGAGATTTCGGTCGCTGATATCTGGCCTCCTAGGCGCGCGGCGGCAGCTTCCAACCGACCGATATCCCCTGTGAGGCTGGCCTCTTCACGCTGTAGGGCCGAAACACGGCTGGCCTGGGTAAGGCCGCGCTGAAGCAAGCTTTGCTGATCGTCCAGTTCGGTTTGGATCAATTCAACCTGACGCCGCAGCGAGACAAGCTGCGCTTCGGTACCGTCGATTTCACTTTCGATTTGAACGGTCTGTTTGCCCAGTTGCTCAGTTTGCTGGTCCAATGTATTCAATCGCGCCTCAAACAGGCGTTGCTGACCGGCGATCAGATCAGGGTCTATGTTTTCCTGTTGCTGAATCTCAGCCAACCGGGTGGCCAAAGCTTCGGCATTTGCGCCATCGCGCTCGACTTCCAAACGGGCCCGGCGGGCCAGCAGTTCGAACAGCTGGGCTTCGACAATGGTCTTCTCGGACGACAGAAACGTATCATCCAACCGCAATAGTAATTCGCCGCTGGTGACGGCATCGCCATCGCGCACATAGATCTCACCAACAACGCCGCCGTCGGGGTGTTCAATCACCTGACGGTTGCTTTCGACCTCGATAATGCCCTGAGAGATAATGGCCCCGGCCAAACGCGTGTTGACTGCCCAAACACCCAAACCGCCAACAAGGATGCCAAGGGCCGCAAATCCGACCAGGGCAGGGATGGTAATGCGCCATACGGGGCGCTGTTTATTTGTTTTGTCCTGCATCAGTTGCCAGCCTTGCTGAGGTTGCGCTTGATCGATCCGGCGTTTTGAACGACTGCACCCAAAACCTCATCCCTTGGGCCGGATTTGACAACCTGCCCCCGTTCGACCACCGCAAGATCATCACATTCCGAGATCGCTTGGGGACGGTGAGTCATAATGATCGTAGACTTTCCTGCGGCCTTAAGATCGCGGACAGCGGCGTTCAGCGCCTCGGTTCCATCGGCATCCAACGCCGAGTTCGGTTCGTCCAGAATCAACAAAACGGGGTCTCCGTACAATGCGCGCGAGAGCGCGATCCGCTGCTTCTGACCGCCTGACAGCTGACTGTCATTGCCTTCCAGAATGGTATCGTAGCCTTTTTCCAGCGTCAGAATCAGCTCATGCGCATTGGCTTTTTTGGCGGCCGCTACAACGGCTTCCGGGTTTGGGTCTTCCGACATACGCGCGATGTTTTCGGCGACAGTTCCGTTGAACAACGTAACTTCTTGCGGAAGGTATCCGATATGTTGGCCCAGATCAGTTGGATCGTACTGATCCAGCGTTGCGCCTCCCAGACGGATCTCGCCTGCTGCAGGACGCCAAATACCCAGAAGCGCCTTGGCCAAAGTGGACTTTCCTGACCCGCTTTTTCCGATTACACCAAGTGCCCGCCCGGGCTCGAGGTTCAATGAGACGTTGCGGAGGGTTGGAGTATTCGCTCCAGGCGGGATGACCGTCAGACCCTTGGCCTTCAACCGGGCTTGGGGCACAGGCAGCTTGGTGCGCTGTTTTTCGGGCGGCGTGGCATCCAGAAACTGGCTCAACGAGTTCCACGCGGTTCGGGCGCGTTCAACGACAGCCCATTGCCCAACAACCTGCTCGACGGGTGCCAAAGCACGACCCAGCAGGATCGAACCTGCGATCATCGCGCCGGGGGTCAATTCATTGCGCAGAACAAGCAAAGCCCCAAGCGCCAGCATTGCAGATTGCAAAAACAGCCGCAGCGATTTCGTCACTGACGTAAAGCTGCCGGTCCAGTCACTGGCGGCGATTGTTTGTTGCAAGGCGTCTGTTCGTTGACGCTGCCATCTACGCGTGATGTCCTCTTGCATGCCTTGCGAGCGTACGACTTCGGCTGCTTGTCGGGCATGTTCGGAAAAGATGTTGGCTTTTGCCGACGCGGATTGTGCCAAGGCGACCTTGTGACGAGTCAGTAGTTGGTTCAGCAACGCGATCACAACCAAAAGCGAGCCACCGCCAACAGCCAACCAACCCAGAAGCGGATGGAACAGAAAAATTGCGGCAATAAAGATAGGCGTCCAAGGGATGTCCATGACGGCAAGCAGAACCGGAGAGGAACACAGGTTTTGGATGGACTCCAGATCGCGCAACGCTGTTGCTGGCGCAGCCCGGGTGTGCGGGTGCAGTGATCGGCGCAGGGTCGCATCAAAGACGCGTTCGTCCAACTGCGATTGAAACCGTGCGCCGAAACGCGCCACAATTCGCCCCCGCGCGAAATCGAGCATTGCCATAAGGCCGTACAAAAGCGCCACCAGAAGGAACAGCGCCGCCAACGTCTCGACTGCTCGGGACCCAAGGACGCGGTCATAGACCTGTAACATGAACAAGGGTCCGGTCAGCATCAGCAAGTTGACGAAGATACTGAACAGAAACGCCAGCACCAGGAATGTGATCCCTTGGTTGCGCGCTGATTGCATTTCATGTCTTGGCTGTGCGGCCGTGCGATTCTTAATATTCACGAACGGAGCTTCTCGTGTTTGTTGCTCGGGTTTCGAATGGGCTAGCATTCGCGCGCACCTTAGACTGATGTCCCAGCAGTGGAAACACATATCGTTGCGGATAGTCCATATGCCGCCGACCGAGTTTTGTAACCGGCGTTTAGGGTATGGTTTATTGACATCAAACTCGCGTATTGATTGAAAGGGTACTCTCTTGACCTTCATGTAACGCAATCGAGGCAGAGCCCACATGGCAAGTATCTTGTGCCCTACGTTGCGTTCTTGTCATGGTCGCGCCGAGCTTTAACCTTGCCGCTACAATGGGGACTATTGATCCATTTCGTGCGGTCAATTGTGTGGTTGGCATGCCCTAACAAAATGGCACTTCGGTTCCGAGACAAGCGGCTATTGTGTCAAAAGCAATGGTGCAGGGGTAAGCGTGGTTGCGCTTAATGATGTCGTTGTGGCCGACGCCCTAGTGGCTTCAACGAGTTGGATAACTGAACGGCATCTGAACCGGAAAGCGGACAGTACTCTGTGTCACAAGGCGGGCAGCGGTGCCACATTGGGTGCGCTGGACGCAGAGGATTTCATCTTGGGGCAAGCCGGACTGTTGAAGGCGTGGCGGACCACCGTCCACCATGAACATACTGACGCCTTTCACGAGCTTTGCACCGATATTGAAGTGGTCGAATATCTATTCATATTAAGCTGAAACCGGACATACTGATGTGGCGACAGCACCTCGGTGCGTATTGGATTGGAAATCGTGCAGGGAGTTTATAGCAGTGTTGTTCCCAACGTCGCCGCCAGAATTCGTTAATGGTTCAGGGAGCCTACGGGCATGCAGCATCCAGACGGCAGCTAAACTTTGAGCCCGACGGCTCCCGCCCAGCTCAGGGCGGCCATTTAGAATTTGGAAGATCCGAGGCCAGTGCCCGAGATCTGAAAGACAGCTAATGTAGCGTATTGCCGGACCGACGTTTGGAACTTACGTCAAGAAGACGCCCGTGTGGTACTTTCGGGATATCCGGTTGGATCTGGTAAGCCAAACCGAACGGGTAGTTGCATCCGAATTTGCCGTCAGAATCATTTCAGCCGCGCGACTAAGGAGAGTTTTGGTTTGCTCATCCGCTACCGGGTGGTGGGTCGGATGTCGTTTGAGTTTCGGGCATGGTCGATGTGCAGCAATCTCGCGGCGTATAAACGGGCAATTGCCGATCTGTGGACGTTTTACAAATAGTGGTAAGGAAAGTTTAGGAACTGCGCGCAATTGGTTGGAATACTTACGCTATGAGCCAAACAAAGGGTCGTTGTTTGCCTTCGGTCTGTGGAGATTCTGATGCGCGAACCGTCGCCCAAAGACCAATTCAAACTGAGTCCCCATGAATTCAGCCAGAACCTCTAAAACACGACTTCTCTGCCCCCCTTGGATAGAGACAAATGTTGATAGATAGTAAAACTACCTTGTTGGCCTGTGATCACGGTGGAAGCAGGGGCGCGCGTTTTTTGCATTCTGCGTGAAAGTGAGGGTCTATACAGTAGACCTGATGCCTTAAAGATCACTGGCGACCCATGGCGATGATGCCAGTATAATCGTGAAGCTCGGCGTCACTCGCGAAGAGAAATCAACCGCTGAGACAGAGTAGGTGGCCACGGGAGCAGGCCGGCTTAGCATCCTTGTGAACGCGGACGGGATTGAGATCGAACAGACCATTGAAGAATCCTTACATGGGGAATGGAACCTGTCCTTGACAGTCAATTTGATTGGGGCGTGTTTTACCTCGAAGCAACGCTTAATTTGATGCACAAAGCAGAGGTGCCTGGGACTTCGGCTTTGATCTTGAACTGTGGCAGCCTCGACGGCTACATCGCCGGCGCGGGCCTAGTCACTATTGCTCACCCAAAGGGGCGGTCCTCGCTTGGGCCAAGGTAATGACCTGCGATCGTGGGCCAGAAATCACCCGTGTGAACGCAATTTGCCCCGGCTATGTCAATACAGCAATGTTTCAGAGCTTTTTCCCCGGCGATGGGTAAGGCGTGGGCTCCAATTTGAGTAGATGCAGCTAGCGGTGCGTGATGTGCGCCTGATGCGCACCGGCGCACGGCGGAAGTTTTTCCCAATCTGGAGAACGGGTCGGATTCGGACAAAACGCGCTATGCCAGCGGGCGATCTATTTCTCTGCAATGGCATCAACTTGCGCTTTTGGCCAGGAAACCGGATTGGCACCGTGTACGACATGTAGGTCCATGCATTGGAGGCAAACACGCCTGTGGGTTATGTAGCAGAGGCGGGTCGCTAAATTCGGCTGGAAAAGAGCGGTGCCCACTGGCAGCCGGCAAGGGATTGCCGCGGGGATAAACCCTAAGGGCCGTCGGATGATATCATCTGGCTCCCGCTGGATGTCACAGACGTAGGCGCCTCAGAATAGCTGGCGGCAGCGACAGATGGTGCGGGCATCCTCGTCAACAAAGCGGCTGTTCGGGTCGAAATGGCTGTTGCCAATTATACGGATGCCGATCGGCAGGCCGTGATCAGAACAAACTTCCGGAGAGTGTCTAACTTCAACCGCGCCTAAGCCCCGCGAATGCCCGAGGGGATCTCGATCAACAACATTGGGCTATTCACGGGAAAAGTCGCGGACCCTTCGACGGTGCTTTGCAAAGCGTCCGAGGCATTCGTGGATAGTTTGGCGCGCTCGACTGCCGTCGGTCATGGCACTGAAATCTGGTTCAATATGATCTGCCCTGGCTGGATGGAAACCGAGATGTAGGATGTCTGGTTTGATCTAGCGTTGCACTCGGCGGCCGCTTTTCTGGATGCAGTGGTGAAGCATTACGCTCGGGGCTTTGGCTGTCTGCGGTTGATCCCGGTGATCAAAGCTATGGGTAACCGATGTAATACCCAAGGCTTGGATTGGGCGGAACATGGGCTGTGGTGTATCGCAGTAGGGTCGACAATGTTGTTCAACCTTGGCGAGGGCTTGCTTCTGGCTCTTTGTGATCGATTGCCCAAATGTTCAACAGATGGTGGGATGGCTTGGTAGATGTCCGTGTGACCGATGATGTAACCTGACAACAGGTTGACAGAGTTGCAGCAGGTGCGTGTGAAAAATTGCCGGCGGAACTGTCACGGCAACGCAATGTAAGGATCGTTGCTTGGCAGAAGACCATTGCAAGTTTGCGCTGGCATTTGGTGGGTGCGCAAGGTTTCACCACGGCCATCATCAAACTGACGCCAGTCGTGTCTTTGCTGCGAATCTGATGACGCTCGGATGCGCGGCTACAGGCCGTGCACTCGTATGTATTCACCAGTCTAGTCAGCGGTTTTCGCCCAATACCTTGACCGCCCCCAGAAGACGGGCGATTTCCTGCTCCGTGTTGTAGTGACAGAAGGAAATGCGGATGCAATCTGACAGGTCCAGCGGCGTAAGAACGTTGCCGGAATAGTGATCGGCCTTTCGCGTATGGGTGCGAATGCCCTGTTGATTCAATATTTCGACCACGTCTTCGGATGCATACCCCTCGACCACGATTGACACCAGTCCTTCGCGTGCCGGGTTATCGGCGCCCGCCAAAATTGTCACGTGGTCCATATCACGCAGTCCTGGCAGATTGCCTGTGCCGTTGATTGCAGTATTGGTCAGGTGGGTTTCATAGGCGTGAATGGCGCGACCTGCAGCCTCGATCCGCTTGCGCGGTTCGGTCTCATCCGAGACTTCGCTACCGAGCCAGTCAAAATACGCCACTACGTCCGAAACAGTTGCGTAAGATCCCGCGTCACGGGTCCCGAACTCCCACCCGGTTGCGGGTGCGTCGATCAACATGTCATGCGGCAAAGCGCTGAGTTTGTCAGAAATCCAGGCGATGCCATATCCGTGACGCGAAAACACTTTATAGGGCGAGATCGCGTAGCCATCGACATTATAGCCATCCAGGTCCAGTTGCCCGTGGGCCGCATGCTGAATGCCGTCGACGATGATCAAACAATCCGGTGCCACAGAACGGATCGCCGCGGAAATTGCAGCTACGTCCATACCCATGCCTGTCACGGGCGACGCATGCAGGATCGTTGCCACTACGACATCGGGCGTCATCAGCGCGGTATAGTCCTCGGCCGTAACCAACCCGGTGTCGTTGCCGTGGGGCACATTCACATACTCCAGCCCTGCGATTTCAGCCCAGCGGCGTGCTGCGCTTCGGGTGGCCGGATGCTCGATGGATGACCCTATCACTTTTGACCCTTTGGGGGCGACCAGGCACGCGGTGCGGATCATGCGAAATAGCAGCTCGGTTCCGCTTTCACCTGCGAAGAACTGCCCGGAAGATGCGTTCATGAACACGGCCAGGTCGTCCTTTGCCTTGTTAATAACGCCTTGGGTTCTCTGACCTGCCGGATTTATGCGCCCGGGATTGTCCGGGATTGCTGCATAAAAAGCCGAGGTTTCAGCGACGGATTTCAATGTCAGTGCTCCGCCCGCATTCTCGAAAAAGATGCGTTCGCCCTGAAACGGGCAAGTGCCGACATGGGCGAACCGGTCACGGATGGCGTCGATGAGGGCATGGTTGTCTTGGATCATAGATTTGTCCTGTGCATAGTCAGAGCGCGGTTCACGATCGTGCGGCGGAGCATGGCCACCGCGATAAGGCTTTGTTCGGAAAACCGTCGACAGAGTCATCGAAAATTCCGCGAACTGAATTGATCAGGTCGTATGCTGCCATCCTGTCAAGCGACAACGCGACATGATTGCGCTGCACCGGCGTTTTTTGTCGCTATCGAACTATTCTTTCATAAAAATTTTGCGCGTATTATCGGGAGATCCAGATGAGAATGGCGTCTTCTGTTGGCTCGTGTGTGTGGTGAAGTAGGCGATATGTTTCGTGAACGGTTTCATATCCTCGACAAAGGTTTTTGTCAGCTTTAGCATAATTCCCGCAGGATGTTTTTAACGATGATCGGGCACTATCTTGCCGTTGGGTGATGCGCTGGTTTTTGAAAATATATAATAAAGTCAACAAGTTGCTCAGAGATTATCTATTTACTAAAAATTTAGTTTGACAGGTGCGCAGAAAATCGCTGATGCTGTCTGCTATCCGGTTTGCGCCGGAAAACCATAATTTTTTGGGAGGAAAGAGATGCGGAGACATCTACTTTCCGCAGTGGCGGCTGTTGCCGTCATTGCGGGGCACGGTCCCGTTTGGGCCGACGAAGCCGCAGCACAACGTTGGATCGACGATGAATTCCAGCCATCGACCTTGTCGAAAGACGAACAGATGTCGGAAATGCAGTGGTTCATCGAAGCTGCACAGCCTTATGCTGGCATGGAAATCAACGTCCTGTCCGAGGGTATCCCGACTCATTCCTATGAATCCGAGGTCCTGACCAAGGCGTTCGAGGAAATCACCGGCATTAAGGTTAATCACCAGATCCTTGGTGAGGGCGAAGTGGTTCAGGCGGTTCAGACCCAGTTGCAGACAGGCCGGAACCTGTACGACGGCTATGTCAACGACAGTGACCTGATCGGCACGCATTCGCGTTTGCAGCTGGCCTATCCGCTGACCGACATGATGGGTGGCGACTGGGCCGGTACGACCTCACCGACGCTGGATCTGGAAGACTTCATGGGCATTCAGTTCACCACCGGTCCTGATGGCAAACTGTATCAGTTGCCGGACCAGCAGTTTGCCAACCTCTACTGGTTCCGCAAGGACTGGTTCGATGATGAGGCCAACAAAGCCGCGTTCAAAGAGAAGTACGGCTATGATCTGGGTGTTCCGGTCAACTGGTCAGCTTACGAGGACATCGCAGATTTCTTCACCAACGACGTAAAAGAAGTCGACGGCACCACGATCTATGGTCACATGGATTACGGCAAGCGTGCGCCCGACCTTGGCTGGCGTATGACTGATGCATGGCTGTCGATGGCTGGTGCAGGTGATAAAGGCGAGCCAAACGGTATCCCCGTCGACGAATGGGGCATCCGCATGGAAGCAGGTACCTGTAACCCTGTCGGCGCTTCGGTGTCACGCGGTGGTGCTGCGAACGGTCCAGCCGCGGTCTATGCGATCCGCAAGTGGGATGAATGGCTGCGGAACTATGCACCTCCGGGTGCGGCGTCTTATGACTTCTACCAGTCGCTGCCGGCGCTCAGCCAGGGCAACGTGGCCCAGCAGATCTTCTGGTACACAGCCTTTACCGCCGACATGGTGAAGCCGAAGTCCGAAGGCAACAACACCGTAGATGACGAAGGCACGCCGCTGTGGCGGATGGCGCCAAGCCCGCACGGCCCCTACTGGGAAGACGGTCAGAAGGTTGGTTATCAGGACGTGGGTTCCTGGACATTCCTGAAGTCGACCCCTGCGGATCGTGCTCAGGCGGCCTGGCTCTATGCCCAGTTCGTGACGTCCAAGACTGTCGATGTGAAGAAGTCCCATGTGGGTCTGACCTTCATCCGCGACAGCTCGGTCAACCACGAGTCGTTCACCGAACGTGCACCCAAGCTGGGTGGTCTGGTCGAGTTCTACCGCTCGCCTGACCGTGTGGCATGGTCGCCAACCGGCATCAACGTGCCGGATTATCCGAAGCTGGCCCAGATCTGGTGGCAGCAGATCGGTGACGTGAACTCGGGTGCCTTCACCCCGCAAGAGGCGATGGACCGTCTGGCCGAAGAGATGGACATCACCATGGCCCGCATGCAGGCCGCGGATGAAAGTGCCGGTGTCTACGGTGGCTGTGGTCCCCGCTTGAACGAACCGCAGGATGCGTCGTTCTGGTTGGAAAAAGCAGGTTCGCCCAAAGCCAAGCTCGAGAACGAAAAGCCGCAGGGCCAAACCGTCAACTACGACGAACTGGTTCAGCGCTGGCAGTCTCAGTAAGCCATTGGAACCCGGGGATGCCGTTTCAGGCATCCCCACCTCAAGACCAGTGCGACGCACTGAAGAACCGGAACCCACGGACATGATCGAACTACAAGATGCCACCAAACGCGTTGGCAACGTTATCCATATCAAGCCCACGACCCTGACGCTGCAAACCGGCCATTTCAATGTGCTGCTGGGCGCGACGGGATCGGGCAAAACCTCTCTGATCAAGATGATGGCCGGGTTAGACCCGATCGCTTCGGGCAAGGTGCTGATGGACGGGCAGGACGTCACAAGGCTCAACACGCAAAAGCGGCAGATCAGCCTCGTGCACCAGTTCTTCGTGAACTATCCGCATATGACTGTCTTTGACAACATCGCCTCGCCTTTGCGCGTGGCAGGGTTGGCGAAATCCGAAATTGAAGGACGCGTAGAAGAGGCCGCCGATTTGCTGCAGCTGCGCCCGATGTTGCATCGCCGACCGCATGAGCTGTCAGGCGGCCAACAACAACGTACCGCGTTGGCCCGTGCCATCGCAAAAGAAAGCCGAGCCGTGTTCCTCGATGAACCGTTGGCCAACCTGGATTACAAGCTGCGCGAAGAACTGCGCGAGCAGCTACCCGACCTGTTTGCCGGTCGTGGGGCGGTGGTGGTTTACGCCACCTCGGAACCCGAAGAGGCGCTGCTTTTGGGGGGATATACTGCCCTTATGGAAGACGGTCGCGTTACGCAATTCGGCCCGACTGCTGATATCTATCGCAACCCTGAGAATATTGCCGCTGCGCGCGTGTTCTCAGACCCGCCGATCAATGTGGCCCGCGTCACCGTGTCCGGTGCACGAGCGCGATTGGCGGGTGGAGGCGGCTGGCAGGTCGCGGATATGACCGATGGCGAGTACATGGTCGCAGTGCGGCCGCACCGAGTGACACCAATCCGCACCTCGGATGCGGATGTGGAACTGACCGGTCGGGTGATTGTAACCGAATTGTCAGGGTCGGATTCCAGCGCTCATTTCCAGCATGGGGACGATGCGTGGGTCTCTTTGGCAGCTGGTGTACACCCCTATCAGGTGGGCGAAGACCACCGTTTTTTCATGAACCCGGCCCATTGCCGGTATTTCGGCCAAGACGGCAAAAGGGTAGCCTGACATGGCACAGATCAAGCTTTCAAACCTTAAACACAGCTATATGCCGACGCCAAAAGGCCCGGATGACTACGCGCTGAAGGAAATTGACGTGACCTGGCGCGATGGCGGGGCGTATGCCCTGTTGGGGCCATCAGGTTGCGGGAAGTCCACGTTGCTGAACATCATTTCCGGTCTTCTGACACCGTCTGAAGGGCAGATCCTGTTCGATGACCGCGACGTGACGGCCTTGCCGCCAGATCAACGCAATATCGCGCAGGTGTTCCAGTTTCCGGTGATCTACGACACGATGACCGTGGGTGAAAACCTAGCTTTTCCGCTGAAAAACCGGGGTGTCGACGCCGCGACAATCAAACGCCGCGTCGATGAGATCGCCGAGATGCTGGACGTCACCGAGTTGCTAAAAACCCGCGCGTCGGGTCTTAGCCCGGACAACAAACAGAAGATCTCGATGGGGCGCGGTCTGGTCCGCGACGACGTGAATGCGGTGATGTTCGACGAACCGCTGACTGTGATCGACCCGCACCTGAAATGGAAACTGCGGTCGAAACTGAAGGAACTGCATCAGCGCGTCAAAGCCACGATGATCTACGTGACCCACGACCAGACCGAGGCGCTGACCTTCGCGGACGAAGTGGTCGTGATGCAAGACGGTGAAGTGGTTCAGATCGGCACACCTGTCGAACTGTTCGAACGTCCTCAGCACACGTTTGTTGGTCACTTCATCGGCTCACCCGGCATGAACGTGCTGCCCTGTGAAGCCAGGGGCGACCGCGCCGTTTTTGAAGGCCACGAAGTGATGTTGGAAGGTCCGATCCATGGTGATGGCGGTCGAACCGATTTGGGCATCCGCCCAGAATATGTGGGGTTCAATGACACCGGTATCCCGGCACATGTGACAAAGGTCTCGGATATTGGCCGTCACTACGTGGTCAGCGCCATGGTTGGTAACACGGCCCTGAAAGTAGTAACTGAACACAGTGTTCCGGAACCGGGATCACAAGTCTTCCTGCAATTCAAACCAGAACAATCGCGCGTCTACCGCGACGGCTGGATCGCAAGCGAGGAGCGGGCACAATGAGAACGGAAAACCAAAAGGCATGGTTCTTTGTCTTACCGGTTCTGGCCCTTGTCGCGTTCAACGCGCTGGTGCCGATGATGACGGTCGTCAACTACTCGGTGCAGGAAACCTTCGGCAACAACCAGTTCTTCTGGGAAGGGCTGGGTTGGTTCGAACAAATCCTGCGGTCCGACCGGTTCCAAGCCGCACTTGGACGGCAGTTCCTGTTCACTTTCCTGATCCTGCTGATTGAGGTGCCCCTGGGCATCATTGTGGCCCTGTCGATGCCGCGCAAAGGGTTCTGGGTTCCAGTTTGTCTGGTTCTCATGGCTCTGCCGATGCTGATCCCATGGAATGTAGTCGGGTCGATGTGGAATATCTTTACTCTGCCCAAGATCGGCTTGCTGGGCTATTTCCTGAATGACGTTTTGGGCATCAACTATGACATGACGCAGCAGCCGCTGTCGGCGTGGATCACGGTCGTCATCATGGATGTCTGGCACTGGACTTCATTGGTCGTACTACTCTGCTATGCAGGCCTCGTGTCGATCCCGGACGCCTATTATCAGGCCGCCAAGATTGACGGCGCCAGCCCGTGGTCGGTATTCCGCTATATCCAGCTGCCCAAGATGAAAACAGTCCTGACCATCGCAGTACTGCTGCGGTTCATGGACAGTTTCAACATCTATACCGAGCCCTTCGTTCTGACCGGCGGCGGCCCCGGCAATTCAACCACCTTGCTGTCGATCGACCTTGTGAAGATCGCTCTGGGACAGTTCGACCTTGGCCCTGCAGCCGCGATGAGCCTGATCTACTTCGCCATCACGCTGCTGGTTTCTTGGGTCTTCTACACTCTGATGACAAAGGATGACGCGCAATGAAGAAGCGGTCCCTTATCCCAATCCTCTATATCGCGTTTCTGATGCTGCCGATCTATTGGCTGGTAGCGATGTCCTTCAAGACCACGAACGAGATTCTGTCGGGCTTTTCCCTGTTCCCGCAGACCTTCACGCTGGAGAATTACATCACCATCTTCACAGATCCGACGTGGTATTGGGGCTACATAAATTCGATTGCCTACGTGACAATCAACACGGTGCTTTCCGTTTGTGTGGCCTTGCCCGCCGCTTATGCGTTCTCGCGCTATCGGTTCCTTGGTGACAAGCAGCTGTTCTTTTGGCTGCTGACCAACCGTATGGCGCCGGCTGCGGTGTTTGCGCTGCCTTTCTTCCAGCTGTACTCGTCTATCGGATTGTTCGACACATATCTGGCCGTGGCACTTGCCCATACACTGTTCAACGTGCCGTTGGCTGTTTGGATCCTGGAAGGTTTCATGCGCGGGATTCCCAAAGAGCTGGATGAAACGGCCTATGTTGACGGCTATTCGTTTCCACGCTTCTTCGTGACGATTTTCCTGCCGAACATCAAAGCGGGTGTCGGCGTCGCGGCCTTCTTCTGTTTCATGTTTTCGTGGGTCGAGATGCTGTTGGCCAAAACCCTGACTGCGGTAGAGGCTAAACCCATCGCGGCCGTCATGACGCGTACTGCCTCCAGCGCCGGGTACGAGCTGGGCCTGCTGGCCGCTGCCGGAACCCTGACCATCATCCCCGGAGCCATCGTCATTTGGTTTGTCCGCAACTACATCGCGCGCGGTTTCGCGATGGGTCGTGTGTGAGGTTCAATATGCGTAAACTTCTTCTCATCCTCCCCTTCCTACCCACGACGGCCTTGGCTCAGGCTCAGACCGGATGGGGCAACGTTGGCCAGCAAGAGGAAAAGGGATTTTCCTGGACCGACCCTTTGTGGCCCGATTTCTGGATGGCCTGGACGCCTGCGACACTTGCAGTTTTCGTTGGGATATTCTCAGCCATCGCGCTGATTGGCGTTCTCGAAGGCTTCAAATATCGCGACGGGATTGAGCGGCGCGGCGTATTGGGTCTGACCACTACGCTCGGCGATCGTCTCTTCATCACGCTTCTCGGGGCGGCCTACATCTTTCTGGCCTGGCTCGGATTGGTTGGACAACCGGTTTGGACGCCGCTGTTTTTGTCCATCGGTTGGGGCATCTTCGTCTTCTGGAAAGTTTAGGCTTTGCGAAACAGTGAAAGGATGCTTGTCTGTCAGGCATACTAAAAAATGGCGACACCGAGACTGATGCGAAAGAAAAAAACTACAAACTTGCTGACCGAAGTGGAACTTGAGTTCATGAATGAACTCTGGGCGCTGGGTCAGGGCTCGGTCCGAGATGTTCTTGATCGTTTGGCGCCAGATCGAAATCTGGCCTACACATCCGGCGCAACAATCTTGCGAATTCTCGATGAAAAGGGATTTGTAGAAAGCGAAAAGAACGGCAAGTCGTTGATTTATAGGCCACTTCTGGAAAAAGACAGGTATCAGTCGCGTTCGCTGCAAAATCTCTCCCGGACGTTATTCGACGACACCCCCGCAACTTTGGTTGCAAGGTTGGTCGACGATGCGGGGCTGACAGAAGATGATCTGGAGGAAATTCGAGCACTGGTAGAGAGGAGACTGCAAAATGACGGCGGTTAAACCGGTTCTCGACGCTTTTCTCGAGTTAAATGTTGTACTTGGATTGTCGGCACTTATCTGGCTGGCGGTGCGCGTCGTGTTCGCGCGATCGTCTATGCGATATGGGTTTGTTGCACAACTTCGATCGCTCAAAGCACTTTGTATTTGTGTTGTGCTGAGCCCGGTGCTGGCAATGGGTGTCTCGGCCTTTATCGGTTTTCTGTGGCCTGGACGCGCAGTCGCGCTGGGGGATCTGGCCGTGGCTGCCTACTTGCGTGGTGATATTGCCATGCCGGCTGCGCAGTTCGAAACCCTGCTGAACACGCGCGAACGTTGGCTTGATCACGTTCTTTCTGGTTCGTCTGTCCTTGTAACATGCGTTTTGATTGCATTCGCCCTGGTGTCGACTTTCCTGACAATTCGTGTGCTTCGCGATGCATGGGCAATTCGCAAAACCGTGAGATCCAGCTTTCTTTGGCGGCGGTCGTCGAAGGTAGACATCCGTTTGTCGGACCGGATAACCGTACCCTTCGCTGTGCGCGGCCTACGTCGCCGCCACGTCGTCTTACCCAGCCATTTGCTGAATACACCGCGTGAATTGCGGTTCGCTTTGGCACACGAATTTCAACACATCCGTGCCATGGATGTGGAGTGGGAGCTGGGCTTTGAGCTGATGCGCCCGCTACTGTTCTGGAACCCGGCATATCTGGTGATTAAGCACCAGTTTGACCGACTGCGCGAGTTGGCCTGTGACCAATCCGTTGTCTCGCGTAAGGGGATAGACGCCAAAGACTATACGGCCTGTTTGCTGGATTACTGTTCGCAATCTCTTACAATGAACTGCCCACGTATTCTTCATGTGGCCTTGGTGAACGGGACAAAAGCAAAGCATGTGTTGCGTTTGCGTGTGATTGCCTTGACCGAAGCGTCGACGGCAAGCCCTCCTCTGCCTGCCGTATTTCTTGGGATGACCCTAGCATTGGCAACCATTCTTGCCATCAGCTCGGCGTCAGTACGCCAGACTCAGGATTGGAGCCACGATCGCTTGATGCTGTCGACAGTTGTTAATCTGGAACGGCTTGAGGCTCGCACTCAGGGGAATTGATATGCGGTGATGCTCTCCGGCCAGGGTTGGAGAAGTTGTTTATCGTATTTTGCGCTCGCGCCTAGTGCCAATTTTTAGGTATTGAGGGTGCTCAACTAAACTGGCTTACCGGTGCTTTCAAATTCGAAGAGATGATCTAAGCAAACAAGCGCGTTTGGCTTGATCTCGTCTTCGTTTGCTATTGGGTTGACCAACGCGATGGTCGCCCTGCTGAGCGTCTCTTGTCTGCGCGACCAGCTGGATTCGCCAAACGGCTGTTGGCCAGTGCGACCGGAACGATCGTATTGCTATTCGCGCTGACTTTACTGGCCTGGCGCATCACCGCGTTTGCACAGGACCATCTGTTTTTCGGCCGAATAGCCTGGCGCAAGCAATTGCAATTTTAGTCCGTGGTTGCCACTAACATCTGGCGGAAAATGATGTGCGCCTTCATATCGCCGGCCACCAGCAATTTGCCGAAGCAGATGAGTATCGCTATCGTGAGGCGATGGGTTGACCGTGCGTGAGGTCCTGAAACAGCGCCAACGTGTCGCGCATTGATCTGGTGGAATTCGATCCGCCGATAACTGATCTGGGGCGCAATCTGGTTTCCATTGCACGCCTGACCGGGACCAGTGTGGAGGCCTCGATTCTGAACGTCTACAACACCGACGCATCAACTATGTTAAATCCACCGATCAATCATATGATCTGATCATCATAGACTTTCCCGATCCTCACAACGAAGCGCTGTAAAGCTCTATTAGATTGAATTTTATGCTATAGCCCAAAGCATTTTGACCTACGTTGGTGCTTTGGTCACCCAAAGCAGCTCGCCGTTCTTTTCGTCGCATACCTACGGGGCAATTTCCGAGACCTCGTCCGAGAAATTCCCGCAGGTAATGAACTATCAGGTTTCGATCCTGTCGTTTGGAGTTTAGGGGTACAACTTTGTGGCCAATGATCCAACTCGGATGCTTGGTGCGCTTCCGGAAGGCTTGTGCATTCTGATACTGGTTGTCTTTGAGGCCGCCCATGTGCTTTTCGAGGACCTGCTTCCCAAGCGTGAACTAGCAATCAATTCCATCATTGATCCGAGTATTTATCACGAATACATTCCTGATGTTTATGGCTACTGAGCCGAGCTGACCTCATGAGAGCATATTCCACAATCAAGGAAGTTCATCATGTCGTCGAACAATAGGTGTGAATCCTACGGGAGACGGGTTTCGTTGCCTACGTACTTGCTACGGCGAATGTCGGATCACCTAGATGGTGAGACTCAGGTTGCAACAAAATCATGCATCTACGTTTTCAATTTTTGAGGCTTAAGAGATCATGATTTTCTTGCTGAACCGTCTGGAAGCAACCATCAGTACTACTCGCGGAGAATTGCCCCGAAGGGCTCAGAATTGCCATTCTGCTGCGGTGCGTCCAACGTCCGCTTCACTTGGCCGGGTTAAGTCAGCCGAACCGATTGCGCCAATGCTCACAGCGTTCCGCGTCCCGTAGGTTATATGCCTACAACGCGTCGGCGGGCTCACAACGAATTGGCCTTCGCTGTCCTCGCCAAGAGCAGCCAAGCGCATAGAGTACCATGCAGTGACGCTCCCACGCGGCGGCGCAGCAAACATTGGAAACTCTGGATCGTCTCCAGTCTTCTGCAACCAGACATTTGCGAGCGACGGGTTCAGCGCCATTGCGCGAGCAAGATTAATGGCATCAGCAGAGCCATCTTTCAGAGCTTTTTCAGCCTGGTCCCTTATCTCAAAACCCCTGGTCAGCATGATCGGTATCGATGTGATCTCTTTCACCCGTTTGGCTAAATTGATGAAATGCGGCCCAGAGGAAGACGTGCTGTCGGACCTCGATGCGGTGCCGGGGAAATAAGTCCCTCCACTGATGTCTATCAGGTCAATTGATAAGTTGTCGATCATGTCCAAAATTTCCATCGTATCGTCAGGCGTAAGACCGCGCTCGAACTCGTTGGTCGAGTTGATTTTGATGCTTATCGGGTAAATCGGTCCAACTGCGCGTCGCACGGCATCGATCACCTCACCAATGACATAAAGACGCGCTTCAACTGTGCCGCCATAAGCATCTGTCTGATGAAGAAAACCTGGCGTCAGAAACTGACTGAATAGAAACCCGTGACCAGCGTGGATCTGAAATCCGCGGAAACCAGCTATTTGTGCGAGGACCGCCGCTTGCGTGTATGATTGCGGCAGTTTGTGTATTTCTTCCAAGAACATACGGTCACAACGCAACCCATCGACGTCGAGAGGAGACGGTCCCACCGGTATGCTGATCGGCCCTTGTGCTAGCGCCCCGGCGTGGCCATGCTGTGGCCAGATGTGCGCACCGTTTGCTGATCCACGTTTTGCCAATGCTTGCTATGCAACCAAATCTGCATCCGGTCCCAGAACGAGGTTGCCGGGTTTCTCCGGATAGTGCGGACTCACCTGCACCTGCACCTGCACCTGCACCTCACCGATCAGCGACAGCGCTGCACCACCGGCCGCCCATCGTTCAAGGAGTCGCAATTGAGAGGCGGTGAGGTTGCCAGCGCCATCGCCAAGGAAGTCTGACATTACCGACTTTATCAACCTGTTCTTCAGTCGCACGCCGCAGGGCAGATCCAAAGGTTGGGTCAATAAGTTTGTTGCTTCACGGTTTTTCAGAATCATCTCACCATCGGTATATTTCGATATTCCACTTCTATTATGCGAAACTCGGGGCGTATCTCCTGTCTTCTCGTTATGTTATGGTTTTAGAAGTTCGTCTTGGATGGCAGCAAGAAACGCTTGAATATTCTTTTCGTCGCGGCGGTAGAACGTCCACTGACCGTGGCGCTCTGCGTTCACAAACCCTGCTTTTTTCAGCAATCCCACGTAGTTCGAGATTGTAGATTGAGATAGCTTTGCCTTCTCTTGAATATACGCGACGCAAACGCCTTCCAGGTCGTCATGTCCGAGCAAAGCTGGCGGAAAGTTTGAGCGGTCTTTTAGCCACTCCAATATCCTTCGGCGAACAGGATTGTTTAGTGCTGATAATAATTTTTCAATGTAAATAAATTGAAAAATCTCGGTACAAGGCTTATTGTCAAACCTACTTCCAATTACTAAAGCGCGCATTCTGCCAACTGCCACTAACGTCAGCTTCGTTCGCAGAGCAGACGTTCAAGCCGACTTCAGCGAGGGACTGCATTGAGCCCTTAGCTCCAAATGCTGCGGCCTGAGCCAAAGGCTTCTTTTGGCACGGTTGCGTCTGGTGGGCGGGTATCCAGAAAGCAGCGAATAGTAATTTGAACACAGGCACCGTCGCTGCAGGCCAAGACTTCCCTAACTATGTGTGCGAGCTTTTTCAGGGTCGTAAATTGGGCTGGACACAATTGTTGCGTTTGTGGCGAAATCACTTCCTGAGACCTTTAGAGTGGACCCGATTTCAAGCCCTGGATGAACATGCGCAAGCGCAAGCGATTTGTTCAGGCGGCGAGAGTAACAGGGGCTGTTGATAACCCCAATATCTTCGCCGTCCAGGGACAGCCTCTCCCCACCTTCGACCATGTCGGAGTGATCGATGTCCAGACAGACATTGTTGACTTTTTCGGCGCCTTTTGAGGCCATGACCATCGACTTGCCTCGGAAGTCGCCCTTTGTCCTGCTGACGGTGAAGCCGAGGCCGACCTCCCACGGGGAGTTTTCATCGGTCATGTCGTAGCCATAAAACAACAGCCCGGCTTCGATACGCACCTTGTCAAGAGCAGTGAAAGAACAGGGCATGACGTCTGCATCCGCCAGTTTGTCCCAGATGTCGGTGATCACCGCACCACCCGCAAAAATCTCGTAGCCGCGTTCGCCCGAATATCCGGTACGCGAAATACGGCAGGGATGACCAAAGAGCACAGCAGGCGCATGTTCAAAGTAGCCCAGTTTGGCGAGATCGATGTTGACATGAGCGTTGAGGATATCCAGCGAGGCTGGCCCCTGCACGGACAGGTCATGCAAGTCTTCGGTAAATTCGACCTGAACGTCACGTCCTGCCGCCGAAGCTTCTAAGAACGCCATGGTGTCACCCGAACCATGTACGATCATCCAATCGTTGTCGCCGTTGTTGGACACGATAGCATCATCGGCGATCCCGCCGCTGTCAGTCAAAACGCAGAGATATGCTGCCTTCCCCGGTGCGAGTTTTGACAGATCCCGTGTGGTTAGGTGGTCAAGCACGGCAGGGGCGTCAGGACCACGTACGAACACCTTCTTCAAAGGAGACATATCAAACATGCCAGCGCGTTCACGGACTGCATCATGTTCATCATTGGGGTCAGTGTCATAGGTCCAGGCCGTGCCCATGCCATTCCAATCCTCCAGTCCCGAGCCAAGCGCGGTGTGGCGTGAGGCAAGGGCAGACGTGCGGCTGAGTTCCTTGGTCATGTTAATCCTTTCTAGTACCATTCGTCCGGCATTCGTGCTTTGCGATCTGACACGAAGTCTTCAAGCGCGGCTTGGATTTCGGGTTCCATTTCGGGGCATTGATAGTCGTTCAACATCTGACGCCACCGCCCGGTGGCGCGTTGATCTGTTGTAAGAGCACCATTTTCGGACCAGGTTTCGAAGGGTCCGGCGTCAGAAATCTGTGGCTCAAAATTCGCCGTCGCATAGTGCCGCAGCGTGTGACTGGTCGACAGGAAATTTTCGCCCGGGCCCGTTTCAAAATAGGCATCACGGCCAAAGGCCTCGTCATCCGTTTCGAAGCCCTGCAACAGTTTCAGCATCGCGCCACAGTGGTCGAGATCTAAGATAAATTTCTCGTAGGACATCACAAGCCCACCTTCGAGCCAGCCCGCCGCATGCCAAACCTGATGGGCCCCGGACAAAAGCGTGGACCACATTGCACCGGTGCTATCCTGCAACGCTTGCCCGTCGGGCGCATTTGAGGCGGTGATCTGTCCGCCGCCGGACCGCACAGGCACGCCAAGCCTTCGTCCCAATTGAGTAAGCGCCATCGTGGTCATGTTCGCCTCGGGCGATCCAAAGGTCAGAGCGCCCGTGCGCAAGTTCATTGTGGAATGGAACGAGCCGAAGACCACCGGACAACCGGGGCGCACCAGTTGCGCAAGCGCAATGCCAACCATTGCTTCTGCCAGAGTTTGCGCCGCTACCGCCGCCGGCGAAAGCGGCCCCATAGCGCCCGCGAAAATGGCAGGGGAGACGCAAACACATTGGCCTGCCTCCGCGTAGATACGCAGAGCTGACGACATGGTATCATCATAAACCAGCGGCGAATTGACGTTGATATTTGCCTGCATCACCGCGTGACACTTCATGAAGTCGCGCCCAAAGACTAAGCGAGCCACCTCGATACTATCCCGCGCACGCTCGGGTGCTGCGACAGATCCCATAAAGGGTTTGGTCGACAGCGTCAGATGCGCCAGCATCATGTCCAGATGTCGTTTGTTCACCGGTACATCTGTCGGCTCGACCACCGTGCCGCCGGAATGGTGCAGGGCAGGGGCAGTGTAGGCCAGCTTGACGAAATTGCGGAAGTCCTCCAGCGTCGCATAGCGGCGGCCGTTCACCAGATCGCTGACAAACGGAGAGCCATATCCCGGCATCAGCACAACGTTGTCGCCGCCAAGTGTCACGGTTTTGGCCGGGTCTCGGCCATGCAACTGAAATTCACTAGGAGCGGTAGCGCAAAGCGCGCGGACGTGACCCGGTTCAAACCGTACACGTTCGCCATCGATGCGTGCACCAGTTTGGGCGAAGTGATCCAGCGCGGTACGATCCCCCCGGAACTCGACACCAATATTGCTTAGAATCCAATCGGCTTGATCTTCGATCCGGGTCAGTGCCGTTTCGCTCAGAAGACTATATGCAGGTATCTTGCGCCCTGTGAACGGCGTGCTTTCAGAGGGCTCATTGTCACGGGCCAAGCGGCGTCGGCGCACGCGTCTGCGACGCCCCGCCGGTGTTGATGTGTCTGCTACGGCGTTCAAAGGGTCCAACGTCATCTTTTCGTTTCACGCAACTAGATGCAAATTTTGGGCTTAAAAAATTGCCTTGAAAATCGAAAATTTCTTTTCTCAGTGTTCAGAAAATTTGTACGCTGCACTCATGACTGCCCGCTTCTATCACCACGACTTGCTTAGGATATTTGCCGAGATCGCCCGCTATTCCAGCTTTTCGACGGCAGCGTCGGCGCTCAATATGACAAAGGGCGCGATCAGTTATCAGATCAAAACGCTTGAGGCCGATCTGGGGATGGCTTTGTTTCAGCGCACAACGCGCGGTGTCACACTCACCGGTGAAGGGCTGAAACTGCTCGCAATTTGCCAGACCCGATACGAAGAAATCGAAACCGAAATTCAGGCGTTGAAAGGGATTTCGTCGCGCTCTTTGACTGTTGGTGTCTCGACCTATTTCGCTGCGCGCTGGCTGTCGCCGCGCCTTATGTCATTCATGCAAAGCCACCCGGACGTGCAGCTTCGCATTCAGCCGATGGTCGAGTTTTCGCAGACAGAGATGCAGGAAGTGGACCTGGCAATCAGGTGGGGCAACGGGAATTGGAGCGACGGCACCGTTACACCGTTCATGCACTTTCCGCCTTTTCCTGTAGGCAACGTTGTAGTTGCGGGGCGGGTGGAAAGGCTGGGCATTGGCGGAACCATCTCAAACTTGGTATTGTTGCGCGATCGCGAAAACAGCAACGCCTGGTCTGAATGGTTGGAACTTGCCAATCTACCGCCGCAAACGCGTCGAGACGTGTTGATCGTGCCCGATCCTAATGTGCGGGTTCAGGCAGTGATCAATGGCCAAGGCGTCGCGCTAATGGATGATCTGGTTGGCGGCGAGTTGGAGGCGGGCATGCTGCATCGACTGTCGAATTTTGCGCTGCCGGACTATGGCTATTTCATCGTCCGGCCAGATAGGGCTGCAGCGTCGGAACCGGCGACAGTGTTCTCAGATTGGCTTCAGGATGTGGTTTCAACTCGCAACCAAGGTAGGAATGCATCCGCGCCTTGAGACTCTTCTACCTGCGAAAACGACAAAGTAACCCGCGTTTTTGTTTCTGAAGATTGGACAATTTGACAAGCGTTCCGTCGCCGAGTTTGGGCGCGACCAGATCATCCCAAAGGGCGATCCCCTGACCATCCACCACCGCCTGAACCCAGCTGCTTGAGGTTAGGATGGTCAAGCCGAACCGGCTCGACGGCCATGATCAATTCAAGCGATTGGCTTGGAGGATGACAACCCGGACGTTTTGTGTGGCTCACAGGTGGCCGCTTACCATCCATTGCATAGTATGCGATGATCGCGATGCCGAACCAGCAACCGTAAATGCCGGCAGCAATGTCGTTGTCGTATAGGCGGTGCGGGTGTGTGTTCTGCGGAACAACAAATTTAATAGTCTGCAACGCACAGAAAGCGGACTTTGCAAAGTCACGTGGAGCCCAAAGCGGAAGTTCACCCGGTTAAGGGGAAGCAAGTGGTTTTGGACGAATTTGTATTAGCCTACACCCAAGTAGCAAAGATAAGAATCCCAATGCCAATCCGATGGCGAGGGCATTGGCCACTACGAAACCGCCAAACAGTGACGCCGTTGTTATTCCCGCCTGTTCGATAGCCGTGTCTGTAACGATTGATACCCAGTCTTTTAGATATAGCGCGAACAGAACCGAAAGCCCCACGGGAGAAATGATTAGCGCGGTTCCGAGACAGGCCAATCCTCGCCCGAGGACTGCCCGCGATGTTGCCCCCTTAAGCACTATTGTCGCTGTGGAACCGAAAACGACTGGGGCGGAGAAGAGTACCAACAAAACGTCCACAATTGGGGCGAGGTCATTCCTAACAGCTCCTATCAGGGCTGAGGTGAAGGGCAACAAAACGAAGGTCACAAGCCCAGCAGCAATGAGACCTGTAAACAACTTTGGCAAAGAGCCCGAGGAAAGGCAGCTGCCCGGCTTACGTTGATTGAGTGGAGTGGGCAGGGCCGGATCAATCTGATCCCACCGCACAGCAATGTTCTTTGGACGAGAAAGCATGAAAGCCCCCCTAGAATTGTTGAAGATGAGACGCCCCCGCGGACCGTTTGTTTTTAGGAATTTGGTGGGAAGGAACCGAATTTCTTTTGGCGCCTGGACAAATAGTTGAGCGAGCTGGACAAGCTCACACGGGAGCAGTGGTTTCATTGGCGTTTCAGGTGATGAACAACCTGATCACGTACGCGACAGTGGTCAGGCACAAAACACTGCCGAACCAGATCGCGCCGAACCAGAAAACTTGTTTAAGCGTTTTCAATGGTAGTTCTCCTCTGGATCAATCTTCCCGCGGAAAACCCAGTAGGTGTAGGCGGTGTAAGCCAGGATCACTGGTAGCAGAATGACTGCTCCGACCAGAGCGAAAGCCAAACTGCTGTCTGGCGCGGCGGCTTCAGCAATCGTGAGGCTTGGAGGCAGCATATAGGGATAGAAGCTGATCCCGATACCAATGAAGCACACGACGAACAGGGCAATGGCGCAGACAAAGGGCTGATAGTTGCGCTGTTCCGTCAGGCCACGATCGAGCTTCCTTGCAATGGCAGTAACAAGAGCCGGCACAAGCACAGTGAAAACGACGCCGGGCCACGAAAACCATCTGACCATATAGATCGGGTCTTGGAATGGGGTTAAAAGACTGACGAGACCGATCAGCCCGAGTGTCATAAGCATCAACGGACGGACGTAGGAGCGCATCTGACGCTGAATCTTTCCAGTGGTTTTCATGTTGAGCCACGTCGCCCCCAGCAAGGCATACCCGATCACAAGGGCCACACCTGTCAGGACAGAGAACGGCGTCAGCCAATCCCACCATCCACCGGCATAATGCCGACCTTCGACCGGGATGCCCTGAACCAGCGCGCCAAGCGTGATACCCTGGCACAATGCGGCCACGGTTGAACCACCGTGAAACGCAACATCCCAAAGCCAGCGCCCGCGTACCGTTCGCCATCGGTATTCGAAGGCAACACCACGAAAAACAAGCGCAAGAAGCATGATTATGACAGGCACATAAAGCGCGGGCATCACTACAGAATAAGCCAAAGGGAAAACAGCGAACAAACCTCCGCCGCCCATGACCAGCCACGTCTCGTTTCCATCCCAAACCGGTGTGACCGAGTTCATCATGACATCACGATCTTTTTCGGTTTTCGCGAATGGAAAGAGGATCCCAATTCCAAGGTCGAACCCGTCCAGGATCACATAGGTCAGAACGGCAAAGGCAATGATGCCTGCCCAGATTGTCGAGAGTTCAAGCATCACGCTGCCTCCGCCAAGGTAAAGATTTCAATGGGTTTTTGAGTTTTCTGGAAATCTTCGACAGGCGGTTTTCCCATGAGACGCAGCATGTAGAACGTGCCTGCTCCGAACACCGCGAAATACACGACGATGAAGGCAATTAGAGACGCCGCAACTGCAGGCGCATCCACTTGGGAAAGGGAGTCCGATGTCCGCATCAGCCCGTACACCGTGTAAGGTTGGCGCCCCACTTCGGTGGTGATCCAACCGGCCAGTACCGCCACAAATCCGCTGGGCGCCAACAGGACGGATGCGCGGTGCAACCAGCGATCTTCGTTGAGGCGGCCCCGAACCCGCTGAACAAGCGACCACAACCCGACGCCCAGCATGGCAAAGCCGATGGCAAGCATGATGCGGAAGCTATAGAAAACGATCGCGACCGGGGGTTCTTCGTCGTCGGGAATGGTGTCCAGCCCGTCAAGCGGCGCGTTCAGATCATGTTTCAGGATCAGCGACGATAGCTTCGGAATTTCGATGGCGTAGTCCACGCGCTTTTCATCTTCGTTTGGAATGCCGAACAGGATTAGCGGTGCACCTTCGGGGTGGCTGTCAAAGTGACCTTCCATCGCCATTACTTTCTGCGGTTGATGCTCCAGCGTGTTCAATCCATGAAGGTCGCCCGCGACGATCTGCAGAGGAGTAACCAAAACAGCCATCCACATTGCCATCGAGAACATGCGGGTGATCTCGGCCGTTCGATTGCGGCGTAGCATGTGCCAAGCCGCAACCCCCGCCACCACAAAGGCAGTGGTGAGATATGCCGCCAGCACCATGTGTGTCAGGCGGTAGGGGAAAGACGGGTTAAAGACGATCGACCACCAATCCACTGGGATGAATTGCCCCAGCTCGTTGACGTCAAATCCGGCCGGGGTCTGCATCCAGGAATTGACCGAAAGAATCCACGTGGCCGATATCAGAGTGCCAAGGGCAACCATCGCCGTGGCAATCATGTGCAAGCCGGGACCCACGCGTTCGCGACCGAAAAGCATGATGCCTAGGAAGCCTGCCTCAAGGAAGAAGGCCGTCATCACCTCATAGGCCATCAAGGGCCCGATCACGGGCCCGGCGGTGTCCGAGAATGTGCTCCAATTCGTGCCAAATTGGTAAGACATCACAATGCCGGACACGACACCCATCGCGAAGCCGACAGCGAATATCTTTTTCCAGTAGTTGAAGAGATTGAGGTAAGCCTTGTCCTTGCGCCAAAGCCAAAGGCCATTGAGGACGGCCAGGAAGCTTGCCAGGCCGATGGAAAAGGCCGGGAAGATGATGTGGAACGACACAGTAAAGGCAAACTGGATGCGTGCCAGGGTCTCTGCGTCAAAGTTTGCTAGTAGGTTCATTGCCGTTTCCTTTGGCGTCGGATTGCAAAGAGCGGCAGTCACCTGGGTTGCTTCGGTTGCCAGCTCGTCGATGTTATTCAGATGAGCAGGATTTGGGGCAGAGGGCGTTTCAGTTCGTTTGGGTTCTGGACGGTTGTTTTTGGATTTTGGACAAAACCCAGGTCGAGAATGGCAAGAAAGGAAGCGGAATTTGAAACGCGAAGTCAGGGCACGGCCGGTATTCAAGTGCCCTAAACAAAGTTGCCACCCGGCTCGTTTGTGAGCCGGATGGCAACCTATCAGAAACTGTGCGAGTTCTGTTCGGGGTGGTCAGTCACGTTGCGTCTGGATGCTAACAGCGCAGGGCCGATGGACCTTATGCTGACCGGTCAGCTTTGTTCGGCTGTGTTTCCTCCTTTTTTCGTTGCGTTTGGTATGGCGTTTCAGTCCTCGTTCCAGTCTTTATGGTCATCTTTGAAGTCGTCGCGGCGTTCTTGTGCATCGTCCTGCGCGTCTTCGAAATTGTCCTTCTGGATCGCACCACCCACGGCACCAACCGCAGCGCCGGCGGCCGCGCCGCCTACGATGCTTTCGCCGGCAATGCCCGCGACAGTAGCGCCGACAACTGCGCCTTTGATGGCTTTATCGGTGACAAAATCAGCATGAGCTGTGGCTGCCATGGTGATCAGAAGTGCGCCGGAGATCGGGGCGATAAAGAATTTCTTCGAGGTTTTCATAGGGTTCATCCTTGTTCTGGGTCAGCAACCACCGCGGCTGCTGTGTGCCATTGAACTAGGTGACGCCATGGCCTGCTTTCTTTTGGGGACAGGACAAGGTTTTGTGGATCTTGGACATCTTATGGCCCTGCGCGCTGCAGAGGTCAGGAGACTTAGCGGCCAGCTTTACGAAACCTGGCTGGCGTTTCACCTGTCCATCGCTTGAACGCCACTGAAAAAGCCGCCTGATCCGCAAATCCAAGCATGAAGGCAACGCGGGCAACACCCTCCCCACTGCGAAGCATCCGTTTGGACAGGTCGCACAACACCCCCTCTAAAAGTGCTTTAAAGCTTGTTCCCTCGGCTGACAGGTGCCGGGTCATTGTGCGTCGCGTCAATCCAAGCTCTCCGGCTATTTGATCGCCGTTTGGTATTGGACCGGGAAGACGTTCCCCGAGCATCTCTACAATGCGATCGGACAGACTTCGGACCGCATCAGGTTGAGCCTTTAGCTGCTCTTCCCCATGCCGACGCAAATGCCCCAACAAAGTAGGGTCTGCAGTCGGGATCCGAAAACTCATACCGTTTGGGGGCAGAGCCAACGCGTATCCGGACTTGAACCCTTCTACGGCGCAACCGGCCAACTCGGCCAGCTGCTTACAATGCTCGACGTCGTCCGTTTCCAACTCGATTGAGATAGGGGCAAATCCGCCTGAGGTGATCTGCTGAACGCGCTTATAGAGACCGAAAACCAGCATCTCGCGATGGCGAGGATATTGATGCGCTGGGATCACGCTACTTTCCAGCGTGATCTTGGGTTCATCAGGCGCCCCTACAACATCCAGATGCAGGTCAGGGTCTTGCATTGCATAAAAGCGCTGTGTCAATGCCAGTGCGTCTTCGACCGTTTCTGCTGCCCGCACAATGTAAGCCAAAAGCGTTCCGGGACCTTGCGCCGAAAGCCCCACCCGCGCGGCAAAGGTCTTGTCTTCCAAAACACGACACACAGTTTCAACGGCGCCCGCTTCATGAAGCAGTTCGACAGTGGCGTCTGGGCTGTTGACGATATCCGAAGGTGCCCCCGCCATTTCCAGAATTTCAGGAAATGGAATGCGCGCACCGGGCTCTTGCGAATAACGCAAGCCGACACTTTGCAGTCTGTATGCACTGATCCGTGGCACTTTTGCTTTCTCCCCTGACTGGCACACACCGCCCTGTAATTCCCGCAATTGTCCAAAAGCCAACAACAAATGTCCAGAACCCTAAGGATCGCGGGGGCGATGACGGTTAGGTCCCGATCATCAGAAAGGACAAGGCAATGATCTACTTCGCAAGGTACTACCGCGTTTTTAAGGCAATCAACGACTCTGCCAGACAGGAATTGTCCAGAGGCAACATTTACGGCCTGCACGCTTCGTCGCTTGGCGAGAAAACACCGAGCGGGCGTCGCTGGGATCCCCCCTACGCCCCGCCGGAACAACCCTCAGAACCATCACAACAACCGACCGAGAACTGACGTTCTCAAGACACCGAAAATTTTCACGCACCGCGTGACTGCGTAAATCAAGGACCTGAAACATGAAACCACCCGCGTTCCTGATGGCGCCTGTACTTGGCATCATCTCAACTCCCGCCTTCGCCGCTGGCGGCGACCCCAGATGGTGGGTCGCGCCCAATCAGACTGACACCTATGCTTGGGTCGGCCTAATTGTCCTCTTCCTTGCGATCCTACTGGTCGTACACCTCTATGCCCGCTTTGAACGCTATACGGAGCGCAAATCAATCGGCACTCCGCTGCGCACAACCATTCCGGTGATGCTTACCATAGCCTTGGCATACGAATTGATGCCCGCGCTCAGCCACTTCAGCATTCTGCTGCCAGGCGCGTTGATCCTGACTGCAATCGCCCGCGACTTCATGTTGTGGTGGCGGCCTTCGAAAGAGGAGTTGGTATAATGATCGAATTGCTCGTCACTTCTTTTCCGTTTGCCCTGCGCGTGATCTACCTTAAATGGCGCGGGATTCCAGTCACCCTCTACAACGTTCACCGGGCGCTATTCATGTGGTTCGTTCTGGCCCTGATCGTGTTCTTTGCTGTGTTCTATTACTACCCCAAATCCTACACTGGCCTTGTGCCCTTCAGAACCGTTCCTGTCGTCGCCGAGAACGGCGGAACAGTGACCGATATCTATGTAAAAGGTGGAGATCGTGTCGAACCGGGCGACCCGCTTTTTGCAGTTGAGAACTCTTCCGAAGAGGCTGCCGTAAAATTCGCGATGCGAAAAGTTGAGGAAATTGAAAGCGCGAAACTTGCCGCTGAGCTGCAAGTCGAAACCGCCGAGGCTGTTCTGGATGCAGCGATAACATCAAGAGAGCAAGCTGAGCTCAGCCTGATGGATCATCGCGCACTTCAAGCCAAAAACTCCGCTGCATTCCAAGTGAGCCAGCTGGAACGCGCACAAGCCACCCTGGATACCCGATCAGCAGAAGTTGAGGCCGCGGAAACTCAATTGGGTGTGGCCCAAGTTCAAGCGACCGCCGTATTGCCTGCACAGCTTGCATCGGCGCGAGCATCGCTGGAACAAGCACAAGTGGAGTTGTCCAAAACTCTGACGCTCAGCTCCGTTGACGGAGTGGTAGAACAGGTCACTCTCAACGTCGGATCACGTGCCGCACAAGCCGCAATGAGCCCCGCAATGCTCATCGTGCCAGACAGGAAAGATGTTGAACGTGGACGTATCGTTGCCGGTTTCTCTCAGGTTTCACGCACGGAATTGTACGAGGGAATGGCGGCAGAAGTGGCATGCGAAAGCAACTTCAACATCTCGATGCGCAATACCGTTCTTCCCGCAAGGATCGTACGCATTCAAGAGTCGATTTCTTCCGGTCAGCTTGCGCCCAGCGGTCGCCTGATCGAGCCGAGTGAAAAGGCAAAACGGGGTCAGATCGTTGTTCATCTTGACCTGGTACACCCAGAGCACCGCGATCTTCTGGTACCAGGCAGTGGTTGCATCGTCCAATCCTACACCACTAATTTTGAAGGTGATATGGAAGGCACAATTGTCGCTCACGGGATCCAGGCCATGGGTATCATCAAGGCCGTCGGCTTGCGGGTCAAAGCTTGGTTCGGTCTGACTTCGGGTATCGGCTTGATCGGTGGTGGGCACGCCTGATATTCTAAATACCCTCATCTTCAACAACACGGCTTCCGACAAAAGTTGGGAGCCGTTTTGACTTTTTGCGCACAGAGAACACGCCAACTAAATAAGATCTTTGTTGCAAATTTCCGCTCCACGGCGAAAGGCCGGCACGTCCTCTCAGGCAGGCCATTTCAGGAACAAATCGGCCAAACACAGTAACCCTGAATGTCAGCTTTGTCCGCAGAGCAGACTTCGCACTGCTCTTTAAGGTTCACATCAAGCGGCTGAGGTGGGCAGGGGAACCACTTGGGCTTGGACTGATTAAGCAATGCTCCTTCGTTTGTGAGGTGTTTGCGTTACCTGCTTCGCGACCAGCTCGACGGCCATGATCAATTCATGCGGTTGGCTTGGAGGATAACAACCCGGACGTTTTGTGTGGCTCACAGGTGGCCGCTTACCACCCATTGCGGGGCATGTGATGATCGCGATGCCGAACCGGCAATCGTAATTAACGGCGGCAATGTCGTTCTCGACCGTCTTGGAGCTGCACGACTACCATAATGTGCAAACTGCTTGGAACGCAGCGATCGAACTGGAAGCGGCGCTTGAAATGAGCCTGTTGGCGCGCTCGAATATCAAGAACAATAGCGAATTCCGAGATTTCACTATGGCATTAGCAATTGTTCTGATGAAATCAATCCGGCTCGGCCACGCGCCTGTAGACCTCTTTGCCAGTGTCGTGTTTCCAGCGCAACCAAGTCCTCGCAACATCACACCAATGGATCGGCCTTACCGCGCTTCTCTGATTGCTGACCGCCGAAAAACCCTTGGTCTGATCGCAACCATTTTAAAAAGCCGAACGAATCTGTTTTTAATTGATGGCGTGCCCGCCGAGAGTTGGGGCAGGGAATCTTCAATGCAAGAACTATGGTCCAAGCTCGAGCCGGAGCAGAATGATGAACTCGATCGGCTGTCGCTGCGGTTCCCGGCAAAGTGGTTTTGAAAGTAATGGCAGGAAGCGAACCCTCGCTGCAGGTGCAAAATGCTATCAGTTTCGAATCTCAAGCGGACGATCCCGTCGTTAGAAATTCATAGACAATAGCGAGCTATTCGCAGTTGAGTTGAGAAACCATTTTGTCGTCGTACGAATTTGGTTGCGTCCTTTAGTGTTTCGCTGATGTCAAATGACGTTCAAATGTGTAAGGCAGCAGAGTTCGTACTATACCGCCAAAACACCCACAACGCCCTTAGTCTACTGCAAGTTCTGTAATTTCACGGCGGAAGGGCAGAGCGTCACCGATACCTTTACCATCGAATTCCCGTGCATAGCGGTGACCGGCATAGGTTGCCCAAGCGATCGGACCCGGTGCGTTGGCGTCGCCGATCAGTTTGACCGACTTGATGCCTGCATCTGCCCAGTCCGCTTCGCGTGCCTTCAGATTATTGAATACGCCGTTGTTTTCCAGACGGGATGCAACCATCACAACAGCATCCGCCTCGATCTTCCAGGTGCGTTCGGTGTAGATGCAGTTTGAGACCACATGACCCGGGTTGATTTCGGTGACGCCTTGGTTGAGCACGATCTCAACCCCCGCGTCGACCAGCCTTGGATGAATGGCGATCTGTTCCAACGTGTTGTTGGTCCAGTCACTGACATAAGCCGATGGTGTAACCAGCGTCACTTGCGCGCCGTTCTTGGCCAACAGTTCGGCAAGAACACCACCCATATAATAGTGGTCGTCGTCGTACACCACCACTCGGCCGGATGGGATTGTGCCATCCATCAGATCGTCCGGGGTATAGACCCTGGCGCCTTTAGCTATTGGCATCGGCACAACATGCTGACGCGAGACACCATCGTTGCGCCATGTCGCTCCTGTGGCGATACAGATGTTTTCGAAGCCGAACTCCAGAATGCTTTCAGCATCCAGCTCGCTTTCGCGATAGATTTCCACGTTTGGGCGCTGGCTGAGTTGATAGTCACGATAGTCCACTACCCGACCCCAGGCCGATAGGCCCGGCAACAGACGTTCGCGCGCCACACGGCCTCCGATAACGTCGCGGGCCTCGGCCACGGCAACGTCGTAGCCGCGGCGACACAGCGCCCACGCGGCCTCAAGCCCCGCAGGGCCCGAGCCCACGATCAGCACGTTCGAGCTATCACCTTTTTCGTTCATCTTCTCGGGGTGCCAGCCCTTGCGCCATTCCTCCATGAAGGTCGGGTTCTGGGTGCAACGACTGATCGACATGGTCATGTCGCCCGTGATGCAGATGTTGCAGCCGATGCATTCGCGGATGTCCTCAATCCGGCCTTCTTCGATCTTTTTGGGCAGGAACGGGTCGGCGATAGATGGACGGGCGCAGCCGATGAAATCCAGCGTACCGGACTTGACCATCTTGGCCATTACATCGGGTGAAGTGAACCGGCCCACGCCGACAATAGGCTTGTCGGTCAGATCGTGAATACCACGCACCAGTTCTTCCTGCGCGGCTTCTTCCTTGAAACGTGAAGGGCCAGAACAGTCTTCCCAAGTTCCTTGCGCCAAATCCCAAAGATCCGGCAGGTCCTTGTTCATTTCAATATAGTCACGCACCTCTGCGTTGGAAAAGCCAAGCTCACCGATGGTTTCATCCAGGCTGACCCGCAGCGTGATCGCCATCGTATCGCCGACCACGTCGCGCATGTCGGCGATGACCTCCTGACTGAAACGGGCGCGGTTCTCCAGACTGCCGCCATATTCGTCGCTGCGCTGGTTGGTGGCACGGCTGAGGAAGTGTTGGAAGATGCCAAACCCGTGTGCACCATAGAGACAGATCAAGTCAAATCCTGCGTTTTTCGATCGTTTGGCAGCGTTCACGAACCAACGGCGCAGGTCTTTGATGTCCTGCTTGTCCAGTGCGCGGGCTTGAACCGGGTCGTTTGTGAAAGTCCGAATGGGAAGGGCAGAAGGGGCCAGCGGCACTTCTTTGGTATAGAGGTTCGGCCCGTTGATGCCGGAGTATGCCAGCTGAATGCCCGCCAAAGCGCCATGTGTTTTCATCCGTTCCGACATCTTGCGCAGTTGCGGGATGTCCTTGTCCTCCCACAGACGCAGCTCGATAAAGGGTGTGATCTCAGACGTGTGGTGCATCTCGCACTGCTCGGTGAAGATCACACCCCAGCCGCCTTCAGCCTTGATCCCACGCATCGCAGCCGCCGCCGAGGGATCACGATATCCGCCGCCGTTACAATGGGGAACTTGATAGAACCGGTTCTTGGCGGTCAGAGGGCCGATCTGCATCGGCTCGAACAGAATATCATAGCGTGGATCGCGCATGGCTGGCTCCTTAAGGCTGGCTGATAGGGTTCACGGAGGGCCGTCATCCCCCAGTAAATCAAGATCTAAAGACCGGCGGCAACTTCTGTGATGGAGTCGCGCAGGATGGCTTCGATGCGATCAATCATGGGCTCGTCCATGATCAATGTCGGGGACAAGATCAGCACGTTTCCCAAGGGGCGTGCGATCAGGCCGCGTTTCTGGCAGGCTTGGGCTACTTTCAGCCCCACTTGCGCCTCATCCGGATAACTTTCCTTGCTGGCGCGGTCCTTGACGAATTCGATCCCCATCATGAAATGGCTACCACGCACTTCGCCGACCATTTCGATGTCGGTCAGACCGCGCAGGTTGGATTCGAACCGTGCACCGGTTGTTTGCACCCGTTGCGGGATCTGCTCGCGCTCCATAATCGCGATGTTGGTCAGACCTGCCGCCGCAGCCGCAGGGTGGCCCGAATAGGTCATGCCATGCAGGAACATACCGTCGGGCCCCGAGATCACTTCGTGAATATCATCCGAGACGATCGTGGCCGAAAGCGGTTGATAGCCTGAGGTCAAGCCCTTGGCCGTGGTGATGATGTCTGGCACCATGTCGAACACATCTTCCGAGGCAAAAAAGTGCCCAAGACGGCCAAAGGCGGTGACGACCTCATCGGCGACGTATTTGATATCGTTGGCCTTACAGACCTCCCACGCGCGCTTGTGATAACCTTTAGGTGCGGTCACAACACCGCCTGCGCCCTGGATCGGTTCGGCGATGAACGCACAAATGCTTTCTGCGCCAATCCGCTCAATACTGGCGGTCAGATCGTCGATCAGATCGTTAAGGAACTCACCCTCGGTCATCTCGCCGCCTTCGCGCCAATAGTGGGGTGAGCGCAGGTGATGCACGAGTTCGCTGGCCGCGTGCCAACCTTCGGAATAGCCAGGTGTGGTCATCGCCATCGCCAGATGAGTCGATCCGTGATAGGCGCCGTGCCGCGACAGAACCAGCTTCTTTTCTGGCTTTCCCTTGCGGATATTATAATGTTGCAGCATCCGAATGGCGCTGTCATTTGCGACCGAACCGGAATTGCTGAAATAGACCGAATTCAGATGACCCGGCGCAAGCTGAGCGATCTTCTCGGCCAGCGCCGCCGCTGCCGGGTGTGTAAAGTTGTAGAAGGTCGAGTAATAGTCCAGTGTTTTCAACTGATCCGATATCGCGGCAATCATCTCGTCATTGCCATGGCCGATATTGACGCACCATAAACCGCCAATTCCGTCGATCAGCTCTGTTCCTTCGCTGTCATAAACGTAGGCGCCCTTTGCCCGCGATATGACGGTGCGAGCGCCCTGCTTCTTTAGCGCGTCCAGATCGGCGAAAGACTGAATCAGGTGCTTATCCTGCGCAAGAATGTCGAGCGTATCTTTAGCCATGATCAACCCCTTTGTTTTCCTGTAGCAGTTCTGCTGATCCGGCGCGTCCCTTGTTCGGGCCATGATCGCGCCGGCGGATACATACCACCTATATTGAGTATTTACGTTACTTTGGCGATTTCAGGGGGTATATACCCCCAGGGGGGTACCCAAATATGTCACAAATTTCAGCACCAGACGCCTTGTCGACCGCAATTATGGCAATCGGATCAGAACGCTTCGGTGATGCGTTGCACCGTTGGCTGGATGCGACATGCTCATTCGATAACTTCGCGATCATCGCCTTTTTTAAGAATCGTGCGCCCCAGGTTCTGATGACCCACGCTCGCGACAGGCGCGTTTTTGAGCGCATCGACAGCCACTATGTCAAAGGAGCCTATCTGCTGGACCCGTTCTTTGGCCTACATCAAAGCCGCGCTGCGGATGGTCTTTATCGTTTAACCGATGTCGCCCCTGATCAGTTTCAGCGCAACGAGTACTTCAAATCCTACTACGCCAACACAACGCTGACAGATGAGCTTGCTTATTTCGCCTGCCTTACTCCAGTCAGTTCAATCACGGTCTGTATCGGCAGGGACGCAACCACCGCATCGCGGTTCTCGTCCAGAGATTACAGCGCGGCTAAACACATCGCGCCAGTGGTTAGTGCGCTGGTCAGAATGAACTGGCCAGACATCAAGCCCCCGATTGAAGGTGAGCCGGAAGATACCGTTGAACAACTGCGCCGGCGCATGTCCGCCGAGCAGGACATCAGCCTAAGCCCAAGACAGGCCCAGGTGGCGCTGTTGATCCTGCAAGGACATTCGTCGATTTCTATTGGCTTGACACTTGGCATTAGCCCCCAGACCGTAAAGGTCTTGCGCAAGCAACTTTACCGGAAATGCCAGATCTCTTCGCAGGGGGAACTGTATTACCTGATCGCGCCTTATCTGTCGGAGAATAGGCAACTGCCTGGGAGCTCAACATAAAACCCGACAAGTTAGCCAAAGCCTAATTAAGAGTAAGTTAGACAGTTATTTCACCTGTTTCGAACTTGTGAAACCTTAACCTGGAAACGTGCATAGCGTGCTGGAGTGGCACAGAATGCGGTAATCCAAAGCGGCCGATACCCAGGTATCGGCTAGCTCACCGGTTAGGTGCTGATGTCCGAATTCTGAAAGTGCAAGGCGTTCGGTCCATTGTGACCGCTCGTCCTCCAAGACCGGCATGTAATGAGCGATGGCAATGACCTTTCAGGGTCAATTCGAGATGCAGTTATAGGGAACCGACACATGTCCATTGAGAAAACGGATACGCTGGTTGTTGGCGGCGGACAGGCTGGTATCGCGCTGAGCGAGCACTTGGCAAACAACAATGTGCCCCACATCATTTTGGAAAAGAACCGCACTGCAGAAGCATGGCGTACCGGTCGTTGGGACGCATTGGTTGCCAATGGCCCGGCATGGCATGACCGTTTTCCCAGCCTGCAGTTCAACGGCGACGACCCCGATGCGTTCGTGCCTAAGGACCGGGTTGCCGAATATCTTGTCGAATACGCCGAAATGGTCAAAGCCCCCATTCGCGAAGGTGTAGAGGCGCTGAAAGCAGAACGTCTGGCGGGTGAAGGAGGCTTCAAGGTTGAAACCTCTGCCGGCGAGATTCATGCCAAACGCATTGTGGCCGCCACGGGCGCGTTCCAGCAACCGGTCATTCCACCGATCGTGCCGGCAACGGCTGGTGTCGAGCAAATCCACTCCTTCTACTACAAGAACCCCGACCAACTGCCAGAAGGTGCCGTGATGGTTGTCGGTGCCGGGTCGTCCGGCGCGCAGATCGCGGACGAGTTGAACCGCGCAGGCCGCAAGGTCTTTTTGTCGGTTGGTCCGCATGACCGCCCGCCGCGCCGATACCGTGGTCGCGACAATGTCTGGTGGCTGGGCGTGCTGGGACTTTGGGACATCGCTGCGCAAAAACCCGGAACCGAGCATGTCACCATCTCGGTCAGCGGGGCCCATGGTGGGCATACGATGGATTTTCGCAGACTTGGGAACGAGGGGGTCACCCTCACGGGCATGACCAACAGCTTCGAGAACGGCGTTCTCAGCTTCGCGGATGATCTACAGCGCAACGTAGCCGCAGGCGACGCCAATTATCTAGAGATGCTTGATCTTGCTGACGCCTATGTGGAGCGCACCGGAATTGATCTGCCGGAAGAGTCTGAGGCGCGCGAACCCTTTGAAGACCCGGACTGTTTGACCAATCCGCTTGGGTCAGTCGATTTTGCCAAAGAAGGTATTACCACAATCATCTGGGCCACGGGCTTCCGTCAGGACTTCAGTTGGATCAAGGCGGACGCATTTGACGCCAAAGGCGCGCCGATCCACCAGCGCGGCGTTTCGGTCGAACCTGACATATACTTCCTTGGCCTGCCTTGGCAGTCACGTCGTGGCTCCACCTTCATTTGGGGCGTTTGGCGCGATGCGAAATACATAGCCGATCAGATTGCGATCCAGCGCGCCTATGCCGATTACGATGGTCAGGCGGCTATCATCGCCCCAGCAGCCGCAGAATAAGACAACAGGACACCGAAATGGCGCACACACGCATTCGCAAATTCAACACCAAAGAAACCTACCCCGAGCAAAACCTCGATAACGACCTGTGTCAGGCCGTCGTAACGCAAGGTGGAAAAACCGTCTACCTGCGTGGCCAGTGCCCGCAGAACCTGGATGATGCGGTCAATATCGACAGCCACGATCCGGTCGAGCAGACCCACAAGGTCATGCAGAACATCAAGCAGCTGATCGAAGAGGCCGGCGGTTCAATGGAACATCTGGTCAAGGTCGTCGTCTACATCACTGATGTCCGCCACCGCGAGGCCGTCTATCGCACCATGGGCGAGTATATCAAAGGGGTCTACCCTTGCTCGACGGGGCTGGTGGTTCAGGCACTAGCACGCCCGGACTGGTTGGTTGAGATTGACGGCACCGCAGTCATTCCCGACTGATCTTGCCGATCATTTGAGGATACCGGGCTGCGCACTTACGCTCTCACCCCGCGCAGCCCGGTCTTTGTCGTTAAGGAGGTCTGTATGACTTTTTCACTGGTTGCCCGTTGTGCCGATACCGGCATGTTCGGGTTGGCGATTTCGTCGTCTTCACCCGCCGTGGCTGCCCGTTGTTCGTTTGCCCGCGCCAGTGTCGGTGCTGTCGCATCGCAGAACGTAACCGACCCCAGCCTTGGCCCGCTGACGCTGGACTTGATGGAACAGGGTAAAACCGCGCCTGAGGCCATCGCCGAGATGACGGCCCGCGCGAAATTCATTGAGTACCGTCAGGTTCTGGCAGTGGATACCGCTGGTCGCACGGCGATCCATTCCGGTCCCAACAGCCTTGGCATCTGGACACAAGCGCAGGCCGAAAACGTCGCCTCGGGTGGCAATCTTCTGGACAATGACGGCGTCCCGCAGGCCATCGTCGACGGGTTTCTGTCGGCCTCGGGTCATATCGGCGACCGCCTGATCGCAGCCATGCGCGCCGGTCTGGACGCAGGGGGCGAGGCCGGTCCGGTACATTCAGCAGGCATGAAGATCGTCGACAAGGTCAGCTGGCCGGTAGCCGATCTACGATGCGACTGGACCGAGGGTTGCCCGATTGAGGCCATCGCAACCGCCTGGGACATCTATAAACCGCAGCTGGACGCCTATGTTCAGCGCGCGCTCGACCCGAGAGAAGCGCCTTCTTATGGCGTACCCGGCGACGAATAATCAGCGAGAGAGACACCATGTTGGATTATACGCACGAAGATTGGAAAAGCCGCGCCGCCGGTCTGTCATTTCGTGGGCAGGCTTTCGTCGACGGCAAGTTTGTCGATGCCGCATCGGGCAAGACCTTTGATAGCATAAATCCCGCCACAGGCGCGGTGCTGACTCAGGTTGCCGAATGCGATGAAGAAGACATCAACCGTGCCGTCGCCGCAGGCCGCGCCGCATTCGAGGATGGCCGCTGGTCGCGCATGGCCCCCGGCGACCGCAAAGCGGTGATGCTGAAACTTGTCGACCTGATCCGCGACAATCTGGAAGAGATGGCGCTACTGGACAGTCTCGACATGGGCAAATTAGTGACGGATGCCGCCACTATCGATGCCCCCGGTTCGGCGCATTTCTTCCAGTGGTATGCCGAGACTATCGACAAGGTCTATGACGAAGTCGCCCCAACCGGGCCTGGCGATTTGGCGCTGGTCAAACGTGTGCCTCTGGGTGTGGTCGGAGCAGTGACACCGTGGAACTTTCCGCTGGACATGGCCACATGGAAAGCCGCCGCGGCGCTAGCGGCAGGCAACTCGGTTGTGCTGAAACCGGCCGAACAGTCGCCCCTGTCAGCGCTGAGACTGGCGGAACTGGCGGTTGAGGCTGGCGTTCCGGATGGTGTATTCAACGTCGTGCCTGGCTTTGGCGTGACTGCGGGCAAAGCGCTGGGTCTGCATATGGATGTGGACTGCCTTGCCTTCACCGGGTCGACCGCAATCGGCAAGATGTTCATGCAGTATTCGGGCCAGTCGAATCTGAAACAGGTCTGGCCGGAAACAGGTGGCAAAAGCCCCAATCTGATCTTTGCCGATTGCGAGGATCTGGACTCGGCCGCTGACATGGCCGCTTTTGGCATCTTCTTCAATCAGGGCGAGGTCTGCTCGGCCAATTCGCGGCTATACGTGGAACGCTCGGTCAAGGATGCGTTTGTCGAAAAGCTGATCGCCCGTGCGCAGGCGATGCAACCCGGCGACCCGCTGGACCCGGCGTCGAAAATGGGTGCCATCGTTGATGAAAAACAGACACAGGGGATCATGCGCTTTGTCGAGGAAGGAAAGAAAACCGCCAATCTTGTGACTGGGGGCGAACGGATCACATTGGATGGCAAGGGCTGCTTTGTCCAACCGACCATCTTCGACGACGTAGACCATGACAACCCGCTGGCGCGCGATGAGATCTTCGGCCCCGTCCTGTCGGTCATCCCCTTCGACACCGAAGACCAGGCCGTGACGATGGCAAATGACTCGGTCTATGGGCTGGCAGCGTCAGTCTGGACCGATAACCTGTCCCGCGCTTGCCGGGTGTCAGACAAGCTGATGGCAGGGACCGTTTCGGTGAATACGGTAGACGCGCTGTCTGCAATGACGCCGTTTGGAGGCATGAAGCAGTCAGGCTTTGGGCGCGATTTGTCATTGCACTCGCTTGAAAAGTATACTGCTTTGAAAACGACTTGGATCAAGTACAAGGCTTGATCCGCAAGACCGCGGAGATGCGCCTTTGCCTTTCAGATACACGCTGCGACAGCTTGAGTATTTTGTGGCCGTCGGAAAGGCAGGCAGCATCGCAGCCGCCAGCGACAAGCTGAACGTCTCGTCGCCGTCGATCTCGGCGGCGATCACCCAGTTGGAAGTGGAATTCGGCGTCGCCCTTTTTGTGCGCGAACACGCGCGTGGCCTGTCGCTGACCAAGGCCGGGCACAAAATCATGGAACGTACCGAGTTCGTTCTGCGCGAGGCCGAGTTGCTGGCCACACTGGCCGGGGAAATCACCGGAAAGGTACAGGGCATCCTGTCCGTGGGGTGTCTGGTAACATTTGCTCAGATCGTTCTGCCGGGGTTGCGACGCGACTTTGAGGACACCTATCCCGATGTACGTATCGAACAGCGTGAACTGAATCAGGCCGTTATTTTCAGCCAGTTGCGCCGGGCTGAACTGGACATCGCCCTGACTTACGATCTGGACATTCCCGCCGATCTCGAATTCCGGCCACTCCATGAACTGCCACCTTATGTAGTTCTGAGCGAAGGTCATCCGCTGGCAAATCGCAGCGAGCTGACGATCCCCGACCTGCAGGATAGCCCAATGGTCTTGCTGGACCTGCCATTCAGTGGTGAGTATTTTCTGTCCTTTTTCCGCGAAGCCAATATCAAACCGAATATCGCGGAGCGCACCGCAGATATGTCGGTCATGCGATCGTTGGTGGCCAACGGGTTCGGTTTTTCGATTGCCAATATCCGCCCGTTGAACGTTTTGTCGCCGGATGGCAAAAAGCTGATCTTTGTACCCTTGGCCGGGGAAATGCGCCCAATGCGTCTCGGCTTGCTGCGCACGCGGGCCGAGAATGAAACAAACACATCAAGAGCATTCATTGATCATTGTGCTCATGCCGTAGATTCAGGATCGCTTCCTGGTCTTTTTGCGCAAGACGAAGGGTGATTGCGGGACTTAGAGATCTCCTAACCTCTGCTTCGCCATTCCCAGATTTAAGTATTTTGCCCGTCGTATAGGCTTGGAGAGAATGACCCTCTCGCAGCCAAGAACAAAGCGGCTGTCAAACCAAAAACAGGTTCAATCCTATGACCTCTACCCTGGATATTCTCGACAGGCTCGTTAGCTTCGATACGGTCAGCAAAAACTCGAACCTTGAGCTTGCCGCTTATGTCGAAGAGTTTTTGGAGGCGCGCGGATTCACCGTTCATCGCATCACCGACCCTGGTGGCGACAAGACCGGGCTTTATGCCGAGAAAGGACCTGCGGGTGATGGCGTACTACTATCCGCGCATACTGATGTTGTCCCGGTCGAAGGCCAAAGTTGGACCAAGGACCCATTCCGCCTGACCCGTGAAGGCAATCGCGTCTATGGGCGTGGCACCACGGATATGAAGGGGTACGTGGCTTCTGTCATGGCGTTGGCGGTTCGTGCCGCCGGGGCTGATCTGCGCGAACCTCTCAAGATCGCGCTTTCTTATGATGAAGAGGTCGGCTGTGTCGGCATCCAGCACATGTTGGACCGGCTCGCCCCTATGCTGGGCCAGCCACGCGCCTGTTTTGTGGGTGAACCGACCGAGATGCAGGTGGCCGTAGGCCACAAAGGAAAAGCCGCGCTACGTGCCGTCTGCCACGGCCAAAGCGGGCATTCAGCTCTGGCCCCGAAATTCGTCAACGCGCTGCACCTGGCAACTGATTTTGTAGGTAAACTGCGCGCGTTGCAAGAAACCTATGCCAAAAGCGGCAACAGTGACCCGGCCTATTCGGTGCCCTACACCACGTTCCATGTGGGCATGATGTCTGGCGGCAAGGCGCTGAATATCGTGCCGGATCGCGCTGAACTGACATTTGAATACCGTCATCTCGCCTCGGATCGTGGCAAAGATATCTTGTCACAAATTCAGGAGGCGGCCATCAGGGTCGGTGCACAGTATCAGGACCTGTGTCCCGAGGCGCGTATCGAGGTTGAACAGTATAACGCCTATCCCGGACTGGAGGTCGCCGAGACTGAAGGAGTCATTGCCTATGCGCAGAAACTTGCGCAAAGTCACGCCACCACCAAAGTCGCCTTTGGCACCGAGGCCGGGTTTTTCAGCGAGTTGGGGATTCCGACTGTTGTCTGCGGGCCGGGTTCCATGGAACGTCAGGGACACAAGCCGGATGAATATCTTGAAATCGAACAGCTGAACACGTGCGACGCGATGATGGATCGCATCCTCGAAGACATCAGCCGCTAAACAACCCCCCCTTACTGAAACCGAAAAAGCCCCCGGAAAAACCGGGGGCTTTCGCGTTAGGAATAGGGCCTGAATTACTTCTTCAAATTGGTCCAGATCTGGTCATAGACCGCCTGGGTTTCCTCATCACATACTTCGATGAACACGCCCGAGCCTGCATTGGCATGGGGGTTCTTTTCGGGTTGTTCAGCCAGCGCCGGGTCGAGGAATTCACCCACACCGTTCACACCAGCGTTGTACTGCGCAAAGTTGGACACGGCTGCGATATTCTCGGGCTCCAACAGGAAGTCCATGAATATCAGCGCGTTCTGGCGGTTGGGGGCGTCTTTTAGCAGAACGACATTGTCCATCCAGGCGATGTAACCTTGTGTCGGAAAGGCGTATTCCACATTGGCGCCTTCCTCGCGTGCTTTGGCAGAGAACCCGTCATAGATCTGGCCTACGGCTGCGTCACCGGAAACCAGAACCTCTTTCGCGGTATCCGAATTGAACGACGCCCAGTGCTGCTTAGCTTCTTGCAGCATGGCATTCAGCGCCTTCAACTGCTCGCGGTCAGTGGAACATTGCGGGATACCCATATGCAGCGCAGCCATGGCCATCACTTCGCCCTGACTGTCCAGCATGTTGATGCGACCCTGCAATTCAGCCGGCGGGTTGAACAATATGTCGGTGGTTTGAATGTCACCGTCATAAGCATCGCGGTTAACTGCAAAACTGGTCGAGCCCCACTGATACGGGATCGAAGACTGCCGACCGGGATCAAAACCGGGATCGGCCCATTCCTCGGCGATGTTGCCCTTGTTCTTCAATTCACCGTCGGCGATTGTGTCCAACATGCCTTCGCCGGTCATGATCGACACCATGTAATCGCCAGGCACCGATACATCATAGGTCCCGATACCACCAGCCTTGAGCGAAGCCAACATGGACTCGTTCGAGTCGTATGTGTCCATGGTGACAGTGATACCGGTTTCTTTGGTGAACTTATCCAGCAGCTCTTGCGGGATGTATTCGAACCAGTGGTACAGAACCAACTCACCCTCGGCTGCGGCCGCGTTGGCACCAATGGCCAGAGCAAGGGCAGCGACGCTGCTTTTCATCATATGTTTCATGTGACTCTCCATCTGTTGGTTATTTTGTGTTGTCAGACTTGCTGACGAAATAGCTGATCGTGACCATGACGATGGACACACTCAGCAACATGGTCGAAATCGCCATGATATTCGGTTTGATCCCCTGCTTGACCGAGCCAAAGATCGCGGTAGGAAGCGTTTCGACGCCTGCACCCTTCACGAAATTGGTGATGATGAAATCATCCAGGCTGACGATGAACGCCAGTAGGAAGCCCGAGATGATGCCGGGCATCATCAATGGCAAAAGGATTTTGGTGAATGCCTGCCGTTTCGTGGCATAGAGATCCAGTGCCGCCTGTTCATAGCTGTCTTCGATCCCCTGCATGCGGGCCGAGATCGGCAGGTAGGCAAAGGGAATGCAGAACGCGATATGGGCCAGCAGGATCGTCAGAAGCCCGCGTTCGAAACCGATCGAATTGAAGAAGATCAGGGTCGCAACCGCCAGCACGATTTCCGGCACCATCAGCGGCAGGCTGATCAACCCGAAAGACACAGTGCGAAAACGGAACTTACCCCCGCGCACCATCCCCGTCGCCGCCAGGGTCGCGATGGTCGTCGCCGTAGTTGCCGCGATGATGGCGATGATAAAGCTGTTCTTCGCTGCCGTTTTGAACTTGCCGCTTTCTGGGCCGGTAAACACATCTGCATACCAGCGCAGCGATACACCTTCCCAGTTGGTCAGCGATTGTGAAGCGTTGAAGCTGTAGATCGTGACCACGACCAGCGGCGCATAAAGGATGACCAGACACAGCAGTGTAATACCCTTGAATCCGGGATATGACTTGATGTCGAATTGCTTGCTTGCCATTGATCAGCCCCCCGCCTTGTCGGCTTTGGCTTGTTGCCGGGCCGAGAACATCAGAATGATCAGCACCATCGTCAGCAAGACCATCGATGCCGCCGCTCCGAACGGCCAGTTGCCAGCATTGCCCTTGAACTGTTCTTCGATCAGCGAACCGATCATGAAATTCTTGGCGCCACCTAGAAGGTCAGGTGCAAGGAACGATCCCATCGAAGGGACAAAGACCAGAATGCAGCCCGCAAACACGCCAGGTTTGACCGCAGGAAGCAGGATCCGCCGCAGCGTCGTCCATTTCGACGCGTAAAGGTCCGCCGCTGCCTCGGACAGGGCAAAGTTATAGCGTTCCACCGCCGCATAAATCGGCAACACCATGAAGGGCAAGTACGAATAGAACAGGCCCAGCTGCACCGCGAAGTTCGTATTCACAATGTGCAGGGGGCTGTCAATCAGGCCGATATTCATCAGAAAATCATTGAGCGGCCCCTGATCCCGCAGCAAGAATTTCATCGACACGGTCCGGATCAGCAGGTTCACCCAATACGGGATGGTGATCAGGAATACCCAGACCGGACGCATGTTCTCGGACCGGGTCGCAATGAAATAGGCGGTTGGAAACCCGATCGCGAGGCTCAGCAGCGTTGCCGCCGCCGCCTGCCAGATCGAGCGCCAGAAAATAGTGATATAGGTCCACTCAATCTTGGGGGGCTCATCCCCGAACAAGCCGCGATCAAAGAAGAATTGATCGTAGGCAGCCAGAGAGAATTCCCAGACCACACCACCGCGGAACTCTTTCGTCAGGAAAGAGTAGATCAGCATCATGAGCACCGGAGCGAGCACCAAAATGGACAGTGTCACCCATGCAGGCAACAACAGCCACGTACGAGCCTCTTTGTAGGTGTCTGTCGTTGCTCTGCCGCCGCTTGCTGCACCCGCCGCCATCAGTCCACCAGGAGGCGCGCGGCCCCCAGCTCCATGTTGACAAACATTTCGGCACCCGGCTCGAAGATACGCTTGTTGCCGCGCTCTGAATTCGACGTACGCACGACAAAATCAGGACCCTCGTCCAGATGCACTATTGTGGTGATGTCGGTGCCGACAAAGATGTTGTCTTTGACGCGCCCGTGCAGGCCTTCGGTCTCAACCGGCTCGGCGGACATATACAAACGTTCGGGGCGGATCGACATGTGGACCTTGGACCCAACGCCGACCCCGTCGACGGCGTTGCAAGTCAACTCATGCCCACCGCCCAGATGGCAGGTTGCGCGGCCGTTATCAATACCATCGACAGAGACCTCCAAAAGGTTCGTTTCGCCGATAAAATCCGCCACGAACATGTTGTGCGGACGCTCATAGATATCGGTTGGTGCACCGAGCTGCTGCAACTCGCCTGCCGACATGACCGCGATCCTGTCAGACATTGTCAGGGCCTCTTCCTGATCGTGGGTGACAAAGATAAAGGTGATCCCGGTTTCGCGCTGCAGGTGCTTCAACTCCAGTTGCATCGCCTTGCGCAGTTTTAGGTCCAGCGCAGATAATGGTTCATCCAGCAATAGAACCTTGGGTTGCGGTGCCAGAGCCCGGGCAAGTGCAACACGCTGCTGCTGACCACCCGACAACTGGCTGGGCTTACGTGCCGAGAACTGGGAAAGCTGCACCAGTTCCAGCATCTCACCTGATTTCTTTCGTGCCTCGGATTTCGATTTGCCCCGCATTTCCAATCCGAACGCCACGTTGTCCAGAATGGTCATATGCGGAAATAGCGCATAGTTCTGGAAAACCGTATTCACTGGGCGTTTGTTGGGCGGCAGGTTCTCGATCTCATCACCATAGAGGTAGATGGCACCTTCGGTTACGGCCTCGAAACCGGCAATCATTCGCAGGAGAGTTGTCTTGCCGCACCCAGACGGGCCAAGGAGTGTAAAGAACTCATTGTCCATGATCGACAGCGAGATCGTCTTGAGCGCCGTAAAATCGCCGTAGCGTTTTACTGCATCCCGCACGTCGATCGCGATATTTACCTTGTCAGACAATTGCGCCTCCCCTAGCATTGCGAAATTCCACTCAGGTATATACGGGCAGCGCGATCCTTCTAATAACTGACTTCCTCACCAAACATTAGGATTAGCCTAATGTTTAATTTTTTAGATTATAAAATAGCATGTTATGGTGTATTCCTCCACTTTCTAAGCGCCGGGAAAATACTGAAATGCCTTTGGTTGTTTCTAATCTACACCGTAGGGAGGATCAGAGTGAAAAAAACTGGCTATCATTCTTACTTCTATCGAAACCAACACGGTGTTATTTCTTGGTAGCCTGTTATTTTTCCTCGTGGTGGAACATTTCACATCCACAAGTGTGGAATATTTCCACTAGAATGGTTCAGTAGCTTCCAGAACATTTTGCACCTAACCTAGTTTACTGAACCACTATCCCCATTGCAAAATCTTGCACTGCCGCGCGGTGGTGCTCTCAAGATGTTCAAATTGAACCATCCAGGGTGAAAACTAAGGTCGCCGTCGTGGTGATGCTGGACTGTTCATATACGCGTCTGATCTGAGCCGTTTGTTGGCCGTGCAATTTCTATCGCCCGCCCGATAGTACTACCTGCCCAGTAAGCGGCCGTAAATTGGGCCTTCAGCAGCTCTGAAATTTCATGGGCGAGGACGCCCACGTTCTCACGTGCGGATACTGGCGAACTGCCCTGGAGTTTCTTGGGAAGATCCATGTAGTCACCGCCAAAAGTCACCATGCTCTTGAAGATCGGCCGGTAGGCGAGCTGCACAGACATGATGGGTGCACCAGCCTCCTCCAAGATATTTTTGACCTCACCGGTGATCCGGAATTCGACCGCTCCAGCTTCCGTGAAAGTCATCAATACTCGTGCGGGGATATCCTTATTCAGCAGACGCGAACGGCGACGGACTTGTTTGAGTGTCTGGACGGCACCGAGAGCGTCCGGGCGGGATGCCTGGCTGGGCACGATCACCAGATCGGACACCATGATTGCATCAATGATCGAGGCATCGTCAGAGCCCTCCACATCAACAAGTACATAATCGGCGGCCTCTGCTGCATCCATTGCAGCCTCCGTCAGCTCGTCCTGTGCAGCCTGACGGACCTGAATGCCCTTGGGCAGCTCTTTGATGGCAGCCCATGAGCTGAGCCAGCCTTTGGGGTCACTGTCGATAATGATGACGGACAGGCCACGACGGGCGATTTCGAGAGCAAGAAGAATGCATGATGTGCTCTTCCCACACCCTCCTTTTGGTGAACAAAAACTGATGGTCGGCATAAAAATTTCCCTTCAAAAATAGACATCTGAGCAATCACTGGCTCTGAAAGGAAAGTATTCCAAAAGGTTTTCGGAAAAGTTTAATTTAGAAAGACTTTGGAAAATCTTATCTTCCCAAATGTTTTTGGAAGTATTTACTTTATAAAGACTTTACAGAAAAACCGGGGTAGGGGCCCCGGCTTCAAACACCGAATTATCCAGTAAATCAGGTCCGAGCCTGGTCCATGACCCGTTTGATTTCAGGGGTAGACTGACCTGGGATGGACACAACGGTGTCACACTGATCACAGACACCCGCAAGAATGCCCGGCACTGTCGCGGATTCATCATCGAGCGACACATCCCGGTGCGCAAAAGTGGTCGAAACAACCTCCTCGCACGTCGAGCAAATGCCCTTTGATTTGTCTCCAAGCTTATACTTGCTCATGGATTGCTCTCCAGCCAATTCACTATTGCGGCGGTCACAGATCGCTCGACTGCAGTTTGGTCTTTTTCTTTATCCCCAACAAGGGAAGCGTTGGCAATACAATCGCTGCCGTCAATTCCTGCGGCTATCACCGGCCGGTGTTAGGAGCCCTTTCCTGCCGTTCCCGTTCTATTTGACTGCTGCATTTGCATTCGTCGGGTTCGGGTCGATTGCAGACCTTCGAGGTTTTGTTGGCGAATTCACAGGACGCGGACAAACCGACCATTTCTTTCTCAACTCTTAACGTCCCCTTTACCCCTGAACGTCACAGAAACGCCCTTCTAGAATGTTGCTCTGTTCAATTAAAAGAAAATAGGCTGGCGAAGAACGCCAACTCTATACAATTAGTGCGAGGATCGGGTGGATTATCCAAGCGGTTTGTATACGACCGCATCGATCTCGACCTTGGCGTCTACCATAATTTGTGATCGGACTGTGGAGCGCGCCGGGCCTCCGTTGGGAAAATAGGTCGCATAGACCCGGTTGAACGTCCAAAAGTCGCGGGGATCATCCAGCCAGACACCAACTTTTGCTATGTCATCCAGGGTGCAGTCAGCCAGTGCAAGAGCTGCTATCAGGTTTTCCATCGTTTTCCTGGTTTGCGCCTCAATACCGCCCGCTTCGATTTCGCCGTTTTCTTTCATCGCAACCTGTCCGGATATGAATACAAAATCTCCGGCTCTTACCGCAGGTGCAAAGGGAAGCGGCTGCCCGCCTGCTCCGGTTCTGTCATCGCCCAAACGCGCGATCTTTTTCTCAGTCATTGAAGTGCCTTCCTACTGTTAGATTATTCCGTAAGGAATTGGATCCACGGCGCCATAGCCCGTGGTTGATCGAGCTGCTCCCCGGTTCGCAAGCTCAGCTGATTTCAGGACATCTTTGCTTTTCAGGTAGGCAGACAGGAATATTCCGTTGAAGCAATCTCCGGCACCGGTGGCGTCAACCGCTTGAACCACTACACCGGGAATAGTGTGTATGCCTTGCCCTTCAGACACGGATACGCCGTCCGCTCCAAGTGAAAGCGCCACAACGTCTGCACCCAGATCATGGTAGAAGCTGATGATTTCCTCAGGGCTGTGAATACCCGTTAATTGGCGGGCATCATCGAGCCCTGGCAAGGCAATGCTGCATTTGCGCATTGCTTCGTGGGTAATCTGTCGCGCCTTGTCCAACGGCCAAAGAGCCGTGCGTAAATTGGGGTCGAAGGCAATTGGAATACCTGACGCTTGCGCGGTTTGGATTGCATGTTGGGTCGCTGACTGTAATTCAGGACTTACCCCCAAGCTGATTCCAGAAGTATAGAACATCCCGGCATTGGGGATCACATCATCTGGAACCTGAGCCGGTAGCATCCGACTCGCGGCAGAGCCTTTCCTACGATAGACGAAATGGTGCCCGTCATCATTATGAAAAACAAAATACAGCCCGGTATCTTCGCCAGAAGCGGTTTCCACATGTTCGTGGTTTACACCCTCCCTGGACCACAGCCCCCTGAGCTTCTCACCAAATTGATCGCCACCGATGCGTGTGGTCAAAACAACTTTCGCCCCCTGTCTCGCGGCTGCGACGGCGACGTTGGAAACGTCGCCACCGAACCCACCCTTGAACGAGCCATCGGGGCAAGCGGTCAACTCGAACAGGGGTTCCCCTAAACATATGAGGTCAGTCATATCGCACCTTGTTGATACCCGTCGCCGTCATCAGTCATTGGCGAAGTCTACGCTGTTTACTGAATCTTGCCCCGTGCTGCGACGGGAACGGACCCCAGCGCGCTGTCTCCGCGAATGGTTTTGATCTGATCCACCATATTGGTGACCACACAGGCATGGTTTGGAATGATCCGGATACGATCTCCGACCCTCAGATTGATATTGGCAGCCTTCAGCACACCGTGTTCTTCTGATAGGCTCTGGACCAAAATGTCCGGTCGACCTAACACGTGTCCGTGGCCTTCCAATCCCAACAAGTCTGAAGTCAGCACTTTTGATCCCGCATCTATGACGGCACGATTGTCGGCGGGGACTGAGATCACCGTAGCAAGAACGCTCAACGCACAATCCTCCCAGGTACAGATACCCCGAGCCTGTAATGAACGGTCGTTATAGATGTAGGTGCCAATCCGATATTCCGTTGCAATCGGAACATCTTGGACCTGCCACATGCCCGGTGAACCACCGTGGGAAACGACGTGTACTGGCAGCCCGATCTCTTTAATTTCATGTTTGGCCTGGGTGAGCCATTCCTGAACCTTCGCCTCCTGTCCTACAGGAGGGTAGGTCATGAGACCGAGAAACGAGACGCCCGGTTGGACATCGATGTAGCGCGCGAGGTCCCTTGCCTGCTCAGGCGTGGTTACGCCACATCGTTCCGCGCCCGTGTCACATTCAACCAACACTCCGAGCGGGTTAGATGCATCCGCAAAAAACCGTGCTAAGCCGTCAACAATATCGGTGTTGTCCGCGACAACAGACAATCTCACCTTTTCCGAGAGGGCACGCAAACGAGCCAGCTTGGCCTTACCGAAGATGTTAAAGGTGATCAGCACATCATCAATGCCACCTTCAGCAATCATTGCCTCGGCCTCACTAATTTTCTGGCAGGTAATGCCAATGGCACCAGCCTCTAACTGCCGTCGCGCCAGCATGGGCAGTTTGTGTGTTTTGATGTGCGGTCGAACGCTAAGTCCGTGTTTCGCACAATACCCCTGAAAACGGTCGATGTTCGCCTCGGCGATATCCAGATCGACCAGGACAGCCGGTGTGTCGATATCGGGAAAAATCATTCCACAACCTCCTTGTGAGGGTTATTGACGATGGGCCAAATTGGACGTGTCAGGTTTTTGTAGGGTGTTTTGGTGGGATCATTCGGATAGGGGCCTTCGACGGCGGCATAGATAATTTTGGAAGCAACGTCGGAGAATGCGCCGTGGAAGTGGTTTGTGGACTTTACGACCAATATCTTTTTGTCGGTGATGTCGATGCCAAGGTTCGTGAACAGGTCTGGCGAAAATGCCTGACTGCGGTTTGAATTCAGAACAACCTCGATCCCACCCAAACGTATGACAGAGCAGTCCCCCATCGGAACAACGGATGCACCAAAACTCTGAACCGCATTGCGCTGGTTTCGAACTACCGTAACCGTAGCGTCAATTGGCTTCCCCGCCAGAGCCGATGTTTTACCGCCAAAGCGAAGGTCGAACACTGCGCCTTCACCGGCTGCATGGCAAAGGCGAACCGCCATAGGATCCCAAATCGTGCCGAATGCTACGGATGTGAGCTTCTGAGCAATAGCTTCCTCAATAATGAGCGTTGAATCCCCCGCCACGCCTCCACCGGGATTGTCCCAAACGTCCGCTACGACCACTGGCCCATGTATTGCTTTGTTTGCCTCTCTCAGTGCTTTATTGGGCGACAGGTAGTTTGGCTTTGTCTGCCCGCGGAAGGAAAACAGTTCAGCCCCCAGTTTCTGAGCCAAGCAATCCGCCTTGGGCTGGTCATCGTCGGTCAGAACGACAACCTTAGCGCCAAGGTCCGGAGAATCTCCGGCCATGAATCCATGAATGACGGAAGCAGAGAGAACCTCACCATTTGCCTCCATCTGCTTCAGTTGATCGACAAACCCGCGCATAGGTTCCTGACTGGTCGGCAGAATATCCAACATGCGCACGTCAAAAACCGAAGTGACGGGCCGGATTTCGCCCTTGATGGTTCTCAACGTCAGGTCGACACAGGCCTCTCCTGCTTCAACAAAGTCAGTATGTGGAAACTCTTTGAACACAGTGATCACGTCAGCATTGGTTACTCGTCTGTCGCTGAGGTGGCTGTGAGGATCGAAGCTCGCTCCGATAACAGATTCCGGCCCGACAATTGCTCGAATTGCTTCGATCAAATCGCCTTCGCAATCCAGACAATCCTCGGAGATCATCGCCCCATGCAGACCTAGAACAACGCCATCCAGAGGCATTGCAGCTGTCACCTGGTCCAGCACCTCTTGTTTCAAGCGTGCCCATGTCTCGCGATTCAACAATCCGCCTGGCTCTGCCCATGTGGCGGTTCCCTCAATCAACTCCAGCTCATTCGACTGCGCCCTTTTCCTCAATGCAGGAAATACGGCACTGCAAAGCGTTGGGGTTTCGGGGTGCTTGCCGGGAGGTGCATAAAAGCTCTGCTCAAAATCGGAAAAGTCCGTGCGCAGGGGAGAAAAAGTGTTCGTTTCGGTTGCGAGGGACGCACAGAAGACCCGCATGTTCAATCCAATTTGTTGCTGGGGTCGGAGACCAAAAGTTGGTCTCCGACGAGTTGTGCTGCCAGTTGGTTCTAGCAGTCAGGGAGGATCAATCGAGGTAGGACGCGTTGTTGGCGTTCTCCACCGCAGCTTTGAAGCTTGTCAGTAACTCTGCCGCCTTTTCATCCAGGTTCTCCTGAACATGTGCTTCAAATGCGGGCTGCGTTGCAGCTGCCATGGAGCTTCTCTGTTCGTCAGTTAGAGCAGTGACCTCAATCTGATCCATCAAACCCGCAAGGCCGCGATCTGACGCCTCAATGATACGCGACAAGCCACGGCTGGCCGTCACGCAGTTTTCGGCGGCTGTGCGGATCGTCGCTTGCTCTGCCTCTGACAGGCTTTCATAGAAGGCACGATTTAACATGAAGGTGTAGGGTGAGAACAAGTGATTGGTCAGCGTCATGTATTGCTGAACCTCTGCAAAATTAGCGAACGAAATGATCGGTACAGGATTCATCTGACCGTCAATCACTCCGGTTTGCAGCCCGGAATACACTTCACCCCAAGACAGTGGATAGGCTTCCGCACCCAACGCCTGAATAATCTTCTGATGTGACGGCAAGGTCATAGTGCGAATGCGAATGCCATCAAAATCCTTCAAGTCCGCGATGGGGCGTTGCGAGTTAGTTACCGCAAAGAAACCACCGGTGTCCGGGAAGCCCAGAACCACAACATCGCCCATCTCTGCCTCGATATCAGCGGCCAGCGCCTCACCGAATTCGCCATCAAAGACCTCGTAAGTTGATGCGTTGCCGTTAAAGGCAAAGGGCAGATTTAGCACGTCGATACGCGGGTAGTAGCTGGCCAACGCACCAGTTGAGGTCAAGGTTGCTTGAATGATCCCGTCCCGCATCTGTTGAACGTGTTCTGCTGCGGAGCCCAATTGGTTGGACCCGAAGACCTCAACCGAAACACTGCCATTGGTGCCTGAGTTTACAAGATTTGCAAAGACTGCCGTGCAGGCATGAGCTGGGTTTTCAAACGGGTCAGTTTTGTTGTCGTGGCCAAATTTTATCACCCCACCTTCGGCCAATGCGCTGCCAGCAAGCATGGTCGCGGTCAGCGCCGCACCTGTCAGAATTTTTTTCATAATACTTCTCCTGTTGGTTTGGTTTTTGTGGCGAAACTACTGGGCAAAGCCCAACATCCGGGGAAGCCAAAGCGCTGCGTTCTCCCAGAAAGCAAAGACGAAAAGGATCGCAATTTCTGCTATTAGAAACGGGAACAGTTTGATTGAAATCCGTTCCAGCTTTTCGCCGGTCACGGAGGACAGAACAAACAGGCAAGCACCCACCGGTGGCGTCATCAGTGAGATGTTCAGAGCCAGCACAAATATGATGCCGGCGTGAACCGGCTCCAGTCCGACTTGCTCTGTCAGCGGCACTAGGACAGGTGCAAGGATGATCAGAATGGCTGTGATGTCCATCACCATGCCGACAATCAGAAGCAAACCAATGATGATCGCGATTACGGCATACCGGTTGTCAGAAAGCCCAAGAACGGTTTCGGCAATCAGTTGCGGAATGCGTTCAAAGCTCATCCACCAACCAAGGATTCCGGCAAAGGCGATTATTACGAAGATTACCCCGGTGATACGCGCGGTACGCACCAGCATCGCGTAGAAACTTTTGAAGGTCAGGGAACGATAGACGAAAACCCCGATGAACATGGCATAGGCCACGGCAATCGATGCTGCCTCCGTCGGGGTGACGATACCGCCCAGGATGCCACCCAGAATGATCACAGGCATCGCTAGGGCGGTCAGAGAGGAAACGAACGTTTCCCAGATCTCGCTCGGGGTCGCTCCGCGCAACGCTTTGGGTAGGTTTTCCCGTTTGCCACCAATTGCGATCACCGCCATGCAGACCATGCAGATCACCAGGCCTGGCAGAACTCCGGCCGCGAACAGGCCGGCAATGGAAACGCCCATTAGAGACCCGTAGACAACCATTAGCCCCGATGGCGGAATGGTCGGGCCGATGATGGACCCCGCGGCCGTGACCGCGCAGGCATAGTCGCGCTTGTAGCCCTCTTTCACCATTGCTGGCACAAGCGTCCGGCCAAAGGCCGCCGCGTCCGCTGTCGCCGAGCCTGTTAATCCGGCAAAGAACACTGACGCCAACATGTTAGTATGGGCCAGCCCACCCCGAAACCGTCCGACCAAAACCTGCGCAAGTTTCACCAAACGACTGGTGATCCCGATATCATTCATGATCTCACCGGCCAGAATGAAGAACGGCATGGCGAGAAAGGGAAAGATGTTGAGGCCGTTGAATATCTTACTGGGACCAATCGCAAGAAACTGCGTTCCTCCCATTTCGATCAACCCAACAACGCCAGCAAGGCCAATAGCAAAACCAATAGGCATTCCAAACAGAATGAGTGCAACAAATACGATTGCGACAATCACAGTGTTTCCTCCGCCTTTACAGCAAAGGGCGGTTCGTCAATGTGCGTACCCAAGTCACGAAACAGGACAAGTATCAGCTGCACAGATGACAAGGCCGCTGCGACGGGAATGGCTGCATAGAACGGAGCAAGGCTTGCCCCAAATATCATTGCCTGCCTTGGCGCTCCGCTTTCCACGAAACTGATACCAAAGAACGCAACATATAAAAATAAAGCCAACGCCAATACATCCATCGCGATAAGAAGAGTTCGCCGCAAGCGAATTGGGAGCATCATGACGAATGCCGTGAGACCGATGTGATCTCTGCGCGCAATACCAGATGAGACCGCGAGCAACGCAGCCCAGATCATCAGATAGCGGGCCAACACTTCTGGCCACGGGAGTTGCCAGTGAAAATAATAACGGTCAATTACGCCAAGCCAGACATCCAGAACCAGAGACAGCATCAAAGCTGCGACAATGCCTTCAACGACTGAATTTATCCTTGAACTTGCGCTGGCGAACCAGTCCGACATTCGTATTCCTCCCCAGGATCCGAATCTGTAACTTGGTTACACAATGCGTGATGCTTGATGAGATATCAACGAAAAAATGTAACTTAGTTTCGTTAAGCGCCGTAAAGAGGGGATCTCACGACGAATTTCTTGCCCACATACATCAATGCATGTAACTAAGTTTCATGACCAGTCATAAGGAATCTACCGGCTTGCCGAACGAATCTCGCCCCATATCAGATGGTAGTGCCCCTCCACTTAAGGGCAGAATTGGAGCAGTCGATTTGATTCCGGCACTGCACAATTCAGAAACCAAACTGGCAGTTCAGGAGCAGAAGGTCGCCGATTATGTAAAGGACCACCTCAACGAAATCAGCGCCATGACCATCGGGGATCTCGCGCAACGCTGCTCGGTCAGCAAGCCAACCGTGGTTCGGTTCTGCCGCAGCCTCGGCTGCGAAGGATTTCGAGATTTCAAACTCCGCCTAGCCCAGAACGTCGCTGTCAGCGTACAATATCTGTATAGAAACGCCGATGACGAAAGCCCTGACGCAGATACCGCGATTGACCAAGTTCTTGGGGCTTTGTTTGCGACCCTAGATGTTATGCGCGGTCAAATCGATACGGCGAAACTCGAAGAAGCGAAGAACGCTTGCCTGGGTCGACGACAAATCCTGTTCTCAGGAATAGGCGGGGGCTCTTCGCTCGTCGCCCAGGAAGCTTCCAACCGGTTTTTTAGACTTGGGATTCCGTCATTCTTTGTAAATGACAGCTATGCTCTACAAATGCGTGCTGCCGCGCTCGGAACCGAAGACGTACTCTTCCTTGTTTCGGCGAGTGGTGAGGCCGACGCTATCGTAAGTGCGACCGAAGTCGCTAATGGTTATGGCGCGACCACAATCTGTATCACAAAGCCCAATACAAGGCTGTCCGGCATATCTAAAATTGCTCTTCTCACGGAGTTGCCTGAGGACAGTGACATCTACAAGCCTACAGCCTCGCGATATGCCCACCTCGCCATTGTTGACGCATTAGCCATGACCGTGGCGCAAGAGATGACTGACGAAACGAAAGAGAATCTCCGGCGAATTCGCGCATCATTGACGGCTTACCACGGCAGAACCGGCCCACAGCCATTGGGCGACTAATCTATGTACAAATAGACGAGTATCTATCAGCGCAGCGCTGATAGATTTGGGCTGGTATCAACAACCTCATCCGTTTCTTCAAAGTGAGCTCGAAGCGCTTCAGTTGCTGGACTAGAAAGCCTTGTGACAGCAATAACGATGCCGGAGAGCCTCCATTCGATACAATACCCAGCAAAGGATGGGTTTCGCGGAGTTTGGCGTGCTTCGATAGTCATGTCTTACCTCATGGTTTTTTGTTTTTCTTAGTATTGTACATCGCAAAAACGTATAAGCCGTCTTATGTTAAGAAAATTGTGTTGAAGTTGCCGCCAAGTTTCAAAACCGACGCCAGAAACCAGCAAGGTTGACCCACACGAATTCATCTACCATCCTATTTGCGTATAGCTTGTTTTATTGTGCGAACCTGCACGTTTGTTTTGGCAAGGTCGATGAAATGACCGATAGTTCACAAAAGACCTACGTGCATGACACTCATCGTCTGCGCGACCCCGCGCACACCCTGAGCATTGTGCAACCATTTCTTCGGGAAATGGGTATAACTCGGATCGCGAATCTGACCGGCCTGGATCGGATTGGTTTACCTACCGTCATGGTTGCTCGTCCCAATTCCCGATCTGTTGCGGTGTCACTTGGTAAGGGACTGTCGTTACAGGCAGCGCAAGCTTCGGGCGTTATGGAAGCGATCGAATCCTGGCATGCCGAACGTGTGCGACTTCCGCAGCGGCTTGCCAGATATACCGATTTGGCTGATGAAGCGACCGTTGTGGATGCGGAGCGATTGCCTAAAGTCACCGGCGCGCAATTTGATCCCAATAGCAACATGTTATGGGTCGAAGGCCGGGATTTGAAAAGCCAACGGGCCTGCTGGGTTCCGCTTGAGATGGTGGACACTGACTACACCACGGCTCCACTCGCTGGACAACGCGCATTTCCCAGAACAACGAATGGTTTGGCTTCGGGCAACAATGTCGCCGAAGCGAGTTGTCATGCGATTTGCGAATTGATTGAGCGGGATGCAACGACGCTGTGGTCTCATCAATCCACGACCGTGCGTATTGATCCCGGTACTGTCGATGATCAGCGATGTCGGGCAGCCATTGAAAAAATCACCGCCGCAAATCTGGAGATCGGGGTGTGGAACACCACGTCGGATATCGGAATTGCCAGTTTTCGCTGCGTGATCTGCGAGGCTGGCGGGCAGCCTGGTCACATCGGCATCGGCGACGGGTGCCATCCGGATCGAGCAATCGCGTTGCTGCGCGCGGTGACAGAGGCTGCTCAGACCCGGCTAACCTATATCTCGGGCGCGCGCGATGATCTGGATCCGGAAGAATTCACTGACCAGGCGCAAACAGATCGGTGTAGATATGTGCGGGATCTGATCGATCGTGCCCCTCCGACAGAGAACTTTCAGGACTGCTCGACGCATTCAACCAAGACATTCGAGGATGACCTGGCTTTACTGTTGAACAGGTTAGAGGCCGTCGGGATTTCTCAGGTGGTGATCGTGGACTTGTCTCGGTCTGAATATGATCTATCGGTTGTTCGGGCGGTCATACCGGGCTTGGAGGCGCCGCATGACGACGCGGATTATGTACCAGGCCTAAGAGCGCTGCAGATCAGGCAGGAAACCGCATGACCGTCGTTGTATTTGTGGGCCCTACCCTGCCAGCGCACGAAGTCACCGCACGGTTGAATGCTGCGATCCTACCCCCTGTTCAGCAGGGTGATGTCTATCGCGCAGCCAAGGATCAACCGCACGCCATTGGGATCATAGATGGGTTTTTTGAAGGTGTGCCGTCAGTTTGGCATAAGGAAATCTTGTGGGCGATGGAACAAGGGATACCGGTATTTGGCAGCGCCAGCATGGGCGCCCTGCGAGCAGCGGAACTTGCCGATTTTGGAATGATCGGTGTCGGCGGGATCTTTGAGGACTACCTCAGCGGCGTTTTGCAGGATGACGATGAGGTCGCGGTTCTGCACAGCCCGGCAGAGCTGGGGTTTAAACCGCTCAGTACACCGATGGTTTCCATCCGGGCCACTGTAAAAAAGGCACAGGCGCATGGGATTTTACCTGCTGAAAGTGCCGCCACAATCCTAGAGCATGCGAAATCCAGACACTATCGGCACCGCATTTGGCAGAACATCGGCAAAGAGTTAAGCGACTTGCCCGGAATAGCGGCCTTTTTAGATTGGCTACCCGGCGGCCAAATTGATGCCAAGGCAGATGACGCCCGGGCGATGCTGGCCCTTATGGCGGATTGCCTGTCGCTGGGAACCCTACCCCCAAGTCCCGTAACGCGGACCGAGCCAACCTTGGTGTGGAAACAGTTGCGCAACCGCATCGACACCAACGAGGCAAAGAACCACACTGTGATTGACGAGTTGCGGTTAGACCCGGAACTGTACGCCGAATTGCGCAACCGCGCAGTGCTGTGCGTGATGGCACAAGAAGAAGCCGCCGAGCTGGATCGGCAACCTGATCGTGACGCCCTGATCCGGCAGATGACGGACCACAGGGCCAAAGCTGGATTATCTCATAAAACGCATTTGATGGAATGGCTGGCGGCCAATGATCTGAACCTTGCGGAATACGAGGACATACTGGCGGATGCCGCCCGGGTCGAAGCGACGGTCGCCGCGCGTTTGACCCAGTTAGATGAGCCATTGCTGGCCGAACTGAAACGAACCGGAAAGTACACCGATCTACGGGAACGGGCGGTCGCCAAGGAAAAAGCTAAGATTGTGAATGGGCACCTCTCGGGCGCAGATCGTCTGCGAATGGTCGTGTGGTATTTTGAAACGCGCCTTGACCGGGACGTGCCGGATAACCTGGACAGCTACGCGACCTCGCTTGGCCTATCCGGGCGCGCAGAACTTGGTGAGTTGATCGAAGCAGAGTTTTTATTTTGCCACAGGAATTCCCGTGCGGACGTCCCAAAAAACAAGGTGGCTTCCGCCCGACACGAGGGGTCGATTGATGAACACACATGAGACTGTAAGCGACGAAGAACCCGGCACACGGTTCCTGCTGTATCCGCAATCACCTTTTCTGGAACCGGGCGCGCAACCGGAGCTTATCGAAATTTCGGCTCCGCAAGGTAGCATCGGGCCGGGGCCGTCCGGTCCGCGCATGTACACTGTAAATCCTGTCGGCAAAACCACACCTTACGGCGCCATTGTTCCCGGGCCAAATGGACCGGGTATGTATCTGCCTCCTTGGGATGGATACATCCAACCGCCCGCGATGCCTGATGATTTAGGGAACTTCTTTCATATTGCCCCGTCGGACCCCTCATTTGAGGCGGCGCATTTGTTCGGGTCAGCTCACTTTACAATGGATGTTTGGCAAGGGTATTTTGACCGGCCGATCCCATGGCATTTCTCACGCGATTTCAACCGGCTTGAACTGTCCCTGCTACCCAGTCTGGACAACGCACATATTGGTTGGGGGTTTCTGGAAACGGGCGGCACACACGAACATGGAGACGAGTACCGCCCATATAGCCTGAACTTTGACGTTGTCTCCCATGAAATTGGACATGCCATTATCTATAGCGTCATTGGTATGCCGTCAGACGGGGATGCGTCGGGAGAATATTACGGTTTTCACGAGTCCGCTGCCGATATGGTCGCCCTTCTTGCGTCGCTGCATTTTGGTTCTGTTGTTGACGCATTGTTGAAAAACACGCGGGGCAACCTGTACACCTTCAATCGTCTGAACCGGTTTGCCGAACTGGGGGAAAACGCGCAAATCCGAATTGCCGCCAACACACGGTCCATGTCAGAGTTTGCGGCCGGATGGACCAGCGAACACGATCTGTCCGAACCATTGACCGGAGCGATGTTCGACATTTTCGTAGATATTTATCACGAACGCCTGCTGCTGCATGGGCTGATCTCACCTGAAGAAGAACACCTGTCCGATCAACTGGAAGACTCTCCGGATTACAGCGAGGTTATGCAGGGTGTGTTCGATGCCCGTTATGCCGAAAACCCGGAAGGTTTCCGGATCGCTTTGCTTGAAGCGCGCGATTTTCTGGGAACCTATCTGGCCGACACATGGGAGCGGCTGGATGCCGATATCCTCAGCTATTTCGGCGTCGAAAAAGCACTGCTGGCGGTCGATCAGGAAATCACTGGCGGTGCGTTTCGCAACATCATCGAAGGCAACTTCCGCATGCGTGATATTGGTCTGACATCTGCCGGTCCACGTCTTCCCGATCCCGAAGAAGACAGCCACTCTGCTTCGGTTCGTACGCAGGTGCCGGAATGACGTGTAAAATCCTTTATTTTTAAGCGGTTTTATGGCATGCAATCGGAAGAAGATTATTGGAACGCATTTGCTCGAATATTGTTCGAGTTTATTTTGAGGGGGAGATGAGGGTTCTGGCTTCGTCGATCCCATAATTGGGAGAGAATGGTATGTCTGAATCCTTGCTCAGTTTTTCAGAAGTGTTGTTGTTTGGTAGAATTATTGAAGACATAAAAATTCAGTCACAAACCAAAGTGAAAGCAGCCACCATCCAGGACATGCCAACTCCCTTGAAGGGAGGTTCTGTCGACGGTGTGACATTGAAACCGCGTGACCGGGTCTTGGTAAAAAATCAAACCAAGCCGGAGCAAAACGGCATCTACACAGTGGCAGACGACACGGACAGTTCCTGGTTCAACAAAACGCAAGTCAGGCGCGGGACATTGATCAGAGTGCGGAAGGGCACGCAATTTGATCCGACTAAACCGTTCTGGGAGCAAACAGGCAGATTTGATCTTGGGCAACAACAGTTCGAGCAAGTCAGCAGACGCAGGAAACGGCGTGGAAACAACAATCATCTTGCGGAACAGCTGGATGATGATGCCCAGCTCGCCAGAATCTACGGTTTCGCGTATGAAGGCACGTATTATGAACTGCCCGAACCCACTATTTTCCTGGTACATGGTGAAGGCGACACGGCAACTGAAGCTAACGCGCCTGCGGGCCAGGGTTCTCGTGCGCCAGTAAATCCGACACTCTCTGGTGTTGCTTCTGCCGACTATCAGTATTCCAATGATATGCGCGTCTGGGACTATGACAAAGCTGATTTCACTTTGCGTATGGATGTGATGACCGGCCAGTTCGAACAGGTCCTGCTGGACATCTATTTCGGTTTTGACAGCCCGGCCATTAGCGGTGCCAAAGTCAGCGGCGCAAAGGTGAGTGGGGCCAAGGTCAGCGGTGCAAAAGTCAGTGGCGCAAAAGTAAGCGGTGCCAAGGTCAGCGGCGCAAAGGTACGCGGCGGCGACTAAATCCAGTTTTCGAAAGTAAGCTCAGGGGCACCGGAACGCGGTGCCCCTTTGCATTTTAGAACCCGGCCTTTTTCAGACCTTCCACAAAGTGCTGCGTGTCTTCCTCTAGCCGATCCGGTTGAACGGTTGTCCACCGGGCCAGCGAAAAGTTCGGATGCGCCTCGCGATGTTTTTCCCGGATCAAACGGGCCATATCCGTTTGACCAAGCTGCGCATAACTCGCGGCCAACATACGCTGCCCTTCGGTCGGATTGTTCATCTTGTTGACCGTCTCAATTACATCCTCATAGCGTCTGAGGTTGTAATACGCTCCGCCCAAGTGCCAAAGGTATTGATCCGGGAAATAGGGATTTAGACGCATTGCCTGCTGAAGATGTGTTATGGCCGTCTCGTTATCGCCCGAATGAGCCAGCGCATCAGCAAAGTCAGAATGCATATCCGCGTCGTTTGGGTTTAACGCCAACGCCCTCTGATAGGATTGGATGGCTGCGTCATGCTCTTTGCGGTAAAGATGCACATAGCCCAATTCGCCAAAACCACGCGCGTCGGTCGGGTCCAGCTCAATCGCGCGCTGCGCCAACATCAGCGCCTTTTCTAGCGATTGTGACGGCTCCTCGGCCCAGGAATAACGCCAGTCGATATTTAGAGTTCGCGACAGCGCTGCTGCAGCACGGGCATATCCTTCGTCCCGTTCAAGGGCTGATTGATAGAAATTCTGTGCCTTGCGGTTGTCGTTTCGGGTGTATTTGAAGATGTGGTGCTGACCTTGAAGGACCGAACCATAGGCCTCAAGATCGTTTGGAACCGCCTGAATCATGCGCTGTTTTTCATGCGACTCGATCATCACCGCAGTGGCCGCCACAATGCACTCTGTGACCTCATCAAGAATGTCGAAAATATCGTCAATCTTGCGATCGAACCGTTCGCCCCAGATCATGTGCTCGGTGTTGGCATCAATCAACTCGGCGGAAATCCTGATCCGACTGGCTGACCGACGTACACTGCCGCGCGCGACATAGCGGACATTCAGCTTTTGCGCCGCCTCTTTCGGAGGCATCGACTGTGTCCTGAAGAAAAATGACGAGTTCCGGGCGATGATAAAAAGGTTCCGGAACTTGGACAGATTCATGATGATGTCGTCTGTTAGACCTTCGGCGATCCAGCTGTCGGACTCATCGCCGCCAGAGCTGCTGAAGGGAAGAACGGCCACAGACGGCGTATCCGGCCGTTCGAATATGTCCCCTTTCAAATCCGGGCGCATCGTGCCAGCCATTGTTGCGCCGGCCACTTCGCTGCGGACGCAGTAGGTCGAGACAGGATTCATGATGTTCTTGAGCTGTTTTGGCCCCAGAAACTCGTACCCATATCGCAGGCGATTGCAGACCTGATCATACACGGCAGAGCTGACATAGACCCGCTCAGGCTCGGCTATCTCTTGCAACCGGGCCGCGATATTGACGTTGTCGCCGTGAATGCCACGTTCGTCTATCAGTATCTCACCAAGGTGAATCCCGGCCCGGAACTTGATTCGCTGATCCTGCGCGCGGGTTTTATTCTGATCGCTTGCGATTTGATGCAATTCGACCCCGAATTCTACTGCGCTGGTGGCAGTTTCGAACAGGGCCAAAATCCCGTCCCCACGTACCTCAACCACTCGGCCGTTGTACTTTGCGCACGATGCCTCAAGCAAAGAAATCAATGCTTTCAATTCATTATAGGTATCCAGCTCATTCTCGCTCATGAGCCGGGAGTATCCTACGACATCAGCGAACAATACTGCGCCAAGCCGTTGAGTAATTGGAATGTCAGAAATTGTCGTACTCACAAGTGTTACTCTTTTTTCGGATTCGTAGCGGACCCGTAACCAACATATATCAAAAAACGTTTTTGACGACCGAAGCAGTTTTGATCGGAACTGATCACACCTCTGCGATCCGAGGTGGCCATGACCAGTCGGCGCAATCATTCGGCCCCAAAGTCACGATCGTATTCGCATCCAGTTCCTGTGCCAAAACGTTTCGGCGAACCATCCACTCGGATTTCAGAATGCCCACAACAACCATATCTTGAAACTCACCTTCAGCGAACCACGCTTGACGCATCGTCCCTTCAATCCGGAATCCTATCTTGGCAACAAGATCACGGCTGTGATGATTGTCCTCACGATAATAAGACGTTATGCGGTTCAGCCCCAGCTGTCGAAATGCCAGATCCAACACCAAAGCAGATGCCCGGAGCCCGACGCCGGATCTGCGCATTGCCTTGTTGACGAAAACTGCAACCACTGCATCGCGATTGATGTTCGAGATAGACTCGAGCCCGGCCAGCCCAACGGCCTCACCTGTGGAGGACTCGACGACAAACCAACATTTGCGGCTGGCATCGGAAGACGTAAATGAATCTCTCCAAAATTCTTCGGCATGCGATGTATTGAGGGGCACGCGCGTTGTACGATCGAAACGCGCAAGGTCTTCAACGTCCTGAAACCAACTCAGAACGGAATCCAGATCTGCCCTTTCCATCGGGCGCAACCTGAACGTGTTTTGTGAATTGTTGCTCACGATAAATAGTACCTTTGAAAGAAATCAGTAAAATCTGCTCGGACACTAGCACAAAAAAATAAAAATTACGAAATGAGATTACAGTATCTCTGTCCTCTGTTTAATTCACCACAAGATTTGAGTTTTTGGTGCAGGGGGTCGATAAGTGTGCTGTCCGGTCAAATACAACGGAATTTCCCTTCCGCACCCCTGTTGGCTAATGATGGCCGCGGACGCTCTGAGCAAAGGGAACACTATCAATGAAATTACTGCGGTTCGGTCCCAAGGGCGCGGAAAAGCCCGGTCTTCTGGATGCCAAGGGCGCAATTCGTGATTTGTCGGGTGTGATTGATGATCTCACAGGCGAGTTGCTTGGCGATGAAGCCCTGGACCGATTGCGCAGGTTGGATACCGCAAGCCTGCCTCTAGTGGATGGTCAACCGCGGATTGGCGCTTGCGTCGGTCAGGTCGGCAAGTTCGTCTGCATAGGTCTGAACTACGCCGATCATGCAGCCGAGAGTGGGATGGAGCTGCCGCAGGAACCGGTAATCTTTTTTAAGGCAACTTCGGCCATTACTGGCCCCAACGACACGGTCGAAATCCCTCGTGGCTCGGTCAAAACCGATTGGGAGGTGGAACTGGGTGTGGTGATCGGGAAAGAGGCCAAATACCTCTCGGAAGCCGAAGCCTTGAACCATGTCGCCGGTTATTGCGTCATCAACGACATATCAGAACGCGATTTCCAACTGCACCGTTCGGGCCAGTGGGTCAAAGGCAAATCCGCCGACACGTTCGGTCCTATAGGTCCATGGCTTGTGACACGGGATGAGGTACCCAATCCGCAGGACCTGCAGATGTATCTTGAGGTGAACGGGCAACGGTTTCAGAATGGATCGACCCGAACGATGCATTTCGGCGTGGCGACAGCAATCTCTCATCTGTCGCAGTTCATGTCGCTACAGCCGGGAGATGTGATTTCGACAGGCACCCCTCCGGGTGTGGGCATGGGCCAAAATCCGCCGACCTATTTAAAACCCGGCGACAGGATGCAGTTGGGTATCAAAGGCTTGGGTGTGCAACGGCAGAACGTTGTGCAGGGTTGAGCCCCCTGTTTGTGCAATTGTCACAATTTCCCGCAACAGAAAAAGGGCTGAAAAGTCACTCGGGCCAGGGCAGTGAATAAGTTTTGACGTTGGTGAAAAATTTCATCGCCTCGATCACGCCTTCCTTGACGCCGTTGCCGCTGTCCTTGATGCCGCCAAAAGGAGACATTTCGATCCGGTAGCCGGGCTGTTCCCAGATGTTGCAGGTGCCAACGTTCAAACCGTTGATGTAGGTAATCGCCCGGTTCAGATCATTTGTACAGACACCCGCAGACAAACCAAATGCGGTGCCGTTTGAGATCTGCATGACTTGCGCATCATCATCTGGAACACGAACGATCGGCACGATTGGACCAAATGTTTCTTCCATCACCAACTCGCTGCCGTGGGGCACCTTGTCGACGACGATCGGCGGCAACAGTGCACCGTCGCGGCCGGGGTGATAGAGGATTTCTGCGCCCTCTTGCGCAGCCTTCAGCACGCGGTTTTCGAACAACTCGGCGGCTTGTGCGTGGATAACGCAACCCAATTGCGTTTCTGGGTCCTGAGGGTCACCAAACCGGATCGCTTTTGCCTTTTCCAGAACAAGTGGCACAAATCTATCTGCCACGCTTTCCTGAACCAGAATGCGTTTGATCGCGGTACAGCGTTGCCCCGAATTCCCTGTGGCCCCGGCCACAGCTATACTGGCGGCCTTGTCCAGATCGGCGTCATTCAGATCATTCAGCACGATCAGAGGATCGTTGCCGCCCAACTCCAGTGCCTGCCGTTTGTAACCCGCCTTGGACGCGATCATCTTGCCTACCGGCACACCGCCCGTGAAGGTGACTATGTCAATGTGTTCATTGGTGATCATCTCATCGCCGATATCTTTTGGCCAGCCAGTCACGACCTGAAACATTTCGGGCGGCAGCCCTGCCTCGTACAGTATGTCCGCCAGCGTCAGGGCCGTCAGTGGGGTCAGCTCGGTCGGTTTGCAGACCATGCTGTTATTGGTGGCAATGGACGGTGCAATCTTGTGGCTGACCATGTTCAGAGGGTGATTGAACGGTGTAATTGCGCTGATGGTTCTGACCGGCTCGCGTTTGGTGAAAATCTTGCGCGCCTTGCCGTTGTGGGTCAGATCGCACGAGAAAACCTCACCATCGTCCTTCAGGGCCTCGGAGGCAGCGAACTGAAAAACGTCCTGCGCGCGCCTGGTTTCATAGATCGAGTGCTGATGGCAGATGCCAAGCTCAAGCGTCAGCCATTTTGCGAGGTTTTCGCGATTTTCACCAATCAACGCGCCGGTGCGCCGCAAAATCTCGCTGCGTTCGTAACGCGTCAATTTGGGCGTGTAATTTGCGGCGATCTCAAAAGCTTTGCGTACATGTTCAGAAGTGCCGGCAGGGACGGTACCGACAACCTCACTCGTGTAGGGGTAGTGGACCGGGATTTTAGCATCGGTAAAGACAATCTCGCCGCCAATACGCATGCCTTCGTTGCGGATACCGGATGTGTTCATGATAACGTCCATGATAAAGAGGCCAACGCTATGCTGGCAAAAAGCGGTGCTTCAAAATTGCGCAATGGCAGGCGCAGCGAAGTGTCGATCACGCAATTGAAGATGAAGGGAACGCCCCGCTCGGTCAATCCACTGTGGCAGTCCAGAGCTGGATTGCACCTCGGTATCCAAGTCTCACCAACGGTCTTAGTTGCCACTTTCGTGCGACCACGATCTGCGGAAGTTATGCGGCGAGACATTGTACCGGCCTCGGAAATGAACTGAAAGCCTGTCCGTGCTGGAAAACCCGGATGCAAAGGCAATCTCGGATACGCTGAGGTCGGTTTCATTCAAAAGGGCGAAGGCACGATCTAGCCTGAGGTTGTTGTAATACTGGCCGGGCGACATCTTTGTGTGCTGCTGGAACAGCCGTTCCATATGGCGTCTGGACAGAGACGCCTGATCCGCTACCGCCTCAAGACTGAGCGGCGATTCAATGTTGTCCCGCATTATTTGGACAGCTTCGACCAGCTTGGCGTTGCGCGTCCCCAAAAGGGCCGAGACTGGCGAAACTTGATTGCTGCCACTTTCTCCGACGCGTCGGTGCAAGCACATCTCGGACACGTTGATGGCCAGGGCGTTGCCGAACAATTCCTCGATCACTTCCAGCATCATATCGGTGCTGGCGTGCCCTCCCCCGCAAGTGCGCAGCTTGCCGTCAATCTCGTACAGACTCTGGGTTGGCGTCATTGTCGGAAAATACTCGCAAAACCCGGGGCGGTTTTCCCAATGAACGGTGAACTTCTTGTCGCCGATCAGGCCTGCCTTGGCCAAGGCAAAGGCCCCGGTGCAGATACCGCCAAAATCGCATCCATGTGCCTTTTGCCGACGGATCCAATTCAAAACCCGGGTGTCAAACGAAGCCATCGGCTCAGTGCCGGAACACACGAAGGTATAAGCCCCCTGCTCCAGATCATGCATGGGTTGGTCGGCTTGAATGCGGATTCCGTTCGAACACGTGACCGGCGCGCCATCTGCTGACAGGACATACCATTCGAACAATTGCTTTCGGGCCAGTTGGTTTGAAATACGCAAGGGTTCAATCGCAGCGCTAAACGCCAACATCGTGGTATTAGGCAGTAACAGGAAATGAAAGGCCTTGGGCGGCCCATCAAAGGGAACGTTGACGGAAATCGCCCCCTTGGGCAGGAAACGTTGGCTGTCCACTACACCCCTCCTTCGCGTCCGAATGCCGCATCGTTGCTGGCCTGCTGGAACGCTCGAGCAACTTAAAGTTATCAATAGATGTAAGACCCTTGGAAATCGAACGCTCATTTTGTATTTTGGATACAACTTACACCGACCGAGACCACTCTTATGCCCAGAACCCGCGCGATCGCACGTCAAAGTCTTCCAGAAGTCATCACGAATGATCTGCGGGAACGTATCCTAAGTGGAGAGATGGCCGAAGGTGAAACCATCCGGCAAGAGGCCCTTGCCGAGGATTACGATGTTTCGCGTATGCCGATCCGCGAAGCCCTGAAACGGCTGGATGCCGAAGGTCTTGTGCAGCTAACTAACAACCGTGGTGCATCGGTGACTTCGCATTCGCTTTCGGAAATTGGCGAGATTTTTGACCTTCGCGTTCTTTTGGAAGTTGACCTGTTTAGACGGGCCATTCCGCAGATGACGGAAGCTGATTTTGCCAGATGCGAGAAGCTGCTCGACGACATGGAAAGGTCTTACGAAGCTTACAATGTCGGGCGATGGGGCAGCCTGAATTATGAATACCACAAAGCCCTTTATGCTGCTGCTGATCGTGGGTTGACCAATGAGATCCTGCAAAGGGTCAATCTGCAATCGGACCGCTATGTCCGTATGCATCTCAGCGTCATGGAACAGCGCGAGCCCGCCAAGCAAGATCACCGACAGCTTTTGTCGCTGGCACGCAAACGTCAGGTTGATGCCGCAGGTGAACTGCTAACCAAGCATATTCAACGGACCAAGGATCAGTTGTTGGCGATGGTAATTAAGACACGGAAAGGTGACACTGGCTGAAGGTCCCCCATCCCTACCCCAGTGGGTGCAGGCACGCCACTTTGTGGTCTGCCCCGCTCAGTTCTGGTGGCGCTGCGCGGCACTCTTCGGTTGCTAGCCAGCACCTTTGTGCAAAGGCACAGCCTTTGGGGATGTTCATCGGGGACGGAAGCTCGCCTTCTAGTTTGATCCGATCCTTGCGCGCGTCGGGGTCTGCGCGAGGTGTTGTCGACAAAAGAGCCTTGGAATAGGGATGCCTAGGGGCAGCAAACAGCTTTTCTTTCGGTGCCTTCTCAACCGCGCGGCCTAAATACATAACGATCACGTCGTCGGCAAAATGCTTCACCACCGACAAATCATGCGAAATGAACAGATAGGCAAGGTTCAGACGTTCCTGCAATTCGACCAGCAGGTTCAGAATTTGCGACTGGATCGAGACGTCCAGTGCTGAAACCGGCTCATCCAGCACCAGCACCTTGGGGTTCAGCATCAGGGCGCGGGCAATTGCTATCCGCTGCCGCTGCCCGCCCGAGAACATGTGTGGGTAGCGGTCGTAATGTTCGGGGCGCAGCCCCACGAGGTCGATCATTTCTCTCGCGCGCGCCTCTCGGTCGGCTGCGGACATCTCGCGGCGGTTTATGATCAATGGCTCTTGCAGGATTTGACCAATCCGTTGGCGCGGGTTGAGCGAGCCGTAGGGATCCTGAAACACAATTTGCACAGTTTCACGCATCTGGGCCCATTTCGATGGAGATATTTCAACGCCATCGATGGTCAGACTACCCGAGGTCGGTTCTTCGATCATCGTCACCACCCTTGCGAGGGTGGACTTCCCACAACCGGACTCTCCTACGATCGCCAACGTTTTGCCTGGCCGCAGTTCGAAATCCACACCAGACAATGCCTTGACCGTTGCGGCCTTCGACAACAACCCGCCTTTTACGGTATAAAACCTGGCCAATTCACTGGCCTGAACGATGGGGGCGGTCATGCCAGCTCTCCGGTTGTTATCTTTTCAACGTAATGGCAACGCGCCTTGCCGAATTCCGCACTGTGCGGGGTTGGGGGCAACGATCGGCACAGATCATCTGCATATTGGCATCTGGGGCTGAACAGACATCCTTTTGGCCGATCAAACTGCCCTGGAACGACGCCGGGAATGGTAGGCAGCATCTTCGACGTCGCCCGCTCCGGAAGCGCGTTAAGCAACGCAGTTGTGTAGGGGTGACGCGGGGTGCGAAACAGGTCTTTGACTGCCTGCTCCTCGACCTTTTGGCCAGCGTATTGGACCTGCACCCGCTCGGCGGTCTCGGCGACAACGCCCATATCATGAGTGATAAGGACCAAACCCATGCCCTGTTCGTCCCGTAGGCGAACCAACAGATCAAGGATTTGCGCCTGAATTGTCACGTCCAGCGCCGTTGTCGGCTCGTCCGCAATCAACAGCTTGGGTTTGCAGGCGATGGCCATTGCAATCATCACCCTCTGGTTCATGCCGCCGGACATCTGGTGCGGAAACGTGTTCAGGCGGCTTTCGGGTGCGGGGATGCCGACCTGATCAAACAGCTCGATGGCGCGCTGGTGGCGGTCCTTTCGGTTCAGACCCAGGTGGATGCGCAAGGCCTCCTTGATCTGGAAGCCAACCGTAAAACAAGGGTTAAGCGATGACATCGGTTCCTGAAAAATCATGGCAATGTCTTTGCCGATGATCTTGCGACGGTCACGGGCCGAGATTTTGGTCAGATCAATGCCTTCAAAGCTTAGTTGGTCGGCCGTAATTGTGGCCGTCCAGGGTAGCAGACCCATCAATGCCAGCATCGACACCGATTTGCCCGAGCCACTTTCGCCGACGATGGCCATCAACTCGCCCTTGTCGACGGACAGATCAACGCCATCCACGGCGCGGAACTGACCCGAGGCGGTTGCGAATTCGACAGTGAGGTTTCGGATATCCAACAGGCTCATGTCGTCAGCTCCGCTTTAGCTTAGGGTCCAGCGCATCGCGCAGACCGTCGCCCATCAGGTTGATGGCCAGCACCGTGACCAGGATGGCCAGACCGGGGAACGTCACCACCCACCACGCGCGCAGAATAAACTCACGCGCTTCGGCCAGCATGGTGCCCCATTCTGGCGTGGGCGGTTGCGCTCCCATGCCCAGAAAGCCAAGGGCTGCGGCATCCAGAATGGCGGTCGAAAACGACAGCGCCGCCTGAACGATAATCGGAGCCAGGCAATTCGGCAGCACAGTCTTGAACATCAGTCGGGCCTTGCTGGCACCGGCAACGCGAGCCGAGGTCACGTAATCCTTTTGCCGCTCTGCCAACACAGATGCCCGGGTCAAACGCACGTAATGCGGTTGAAACACAATGGCGATGGCGATCATCGCGTTGGTCAACGAGGGACCAAGGATCGCAACCAGAACCAGTGCAAGCAGCAGTGAGGGGAAGGACAGGATGATATCCATCACCCGCATGATCATCGTATCGATCCATTTGGGCGCGAAACCCGACAGCAGGCCGACAATCACCCCACCCGTCACGGCGACACAAACCACCACGATGCCGACAAAGAAGGAATAACGCGATCCCATGATCAGCCGCGACAGCATATCCCGACCCAGCGGATCGGTGCCCAACGGGAAGGCCCAGCTTCCGCCATCTTGCCACGCAGGAGGTTGCAGAATGTGATTGCGGAACTGTTCTGTCGGGTCGTAAGGCGCCAACAAAGGTGCAAAGGCCGCACAGAAAACAAAAGCGGCAAAGACCCAAAGGCCCATCACCGCACCGCGGTTTTCGCTGAAGTAATACCAGAACTCTCGCAGGGCGCTGGGGCGGTCTTCGGTTTTTGGTGGGGTCGCGGACAATTCAGCCATCATCGCCTCCGGATTTTGGGGTTGATGACGCCGTAAAGGACATCGACCAGCAGGTTTACCAGCATGACGATCACGGCGATCATCAGCAGGCCGCCCTGCACCACCGGGTAGTCGCGGCGGAAAATGCTATCGACCATCCACTTGCCGATGCCTGGCCAGCTAAAGATTGTCTCGGTCAGGATCGCCCCGGCCAGCAAAGTGCCGACCGACAGGCCGATCACTGTAATCACCGGGATCAGCGCATTGCGCAGCGCATGCAGCCCATTGATCCGCGCGGGGGCGAGGCCCTTGGCGCGGGCCGTGCGGATGTAATCCTCACCCAACACTTCCAACATGGCCGAACGGGTCTGACGTGCAATTACGGCCAAAGGGATCGTGCCCAAAACGATGGTCGGCAGAATTAGATGGCGTACAGCCGATCCAAACGCCCCCTTCTGCCCGGACAGCAGACTGTCGATCAACATGAAGCCAGTGACGCTTGGAAAGTAGTACAGCAAGTCGATCCGGCCTGAGACAGGCGTCCAACCAAGGTTGCCGGAAAACACGATGATCAACAACAGCGCCCACCAGAAGATCGGCATGGAATACCCGATCAGCGCGGACGACATCAGCGCCCGGTCGAAGAATTTGCCCCGATTCACAGCGGCAATAACGCCCGCAGGCAGCCCCAAAGCTACTGCAAAAATCATGGCGCAGATCGACAGTTCCAGCGTGGCCGGAAACAGGGCAAAGAACTCGTCCCAAACCGGCTTCTTGGTGACAAAGCTCTCGCCCAGATCACCATGCAACACGCCAACCAGATAGTCCCGGTATTGCTGCAGAACAGGTTTGTCGAAGCCCAGCTTCTCGACCATCTCCTGATAGCGTTCTTCGGACATTCCGCGTTCACCGGCCATGACGATGATCGGATCGCCTGGAAGCACCCGAATGAACATGAACGAGATCAGTGTTACGCCCAGAAATGTCGGAACGAACATGCCGAGGCGGGTAAGGAAATAGCCAAACATCAGCGGCCTATGATTGTTAGTTCTTTGGGAAAGCTGGTCAACGACCGGCAACCGTCTTCGGTCACCAGTACGTCATCTTCGATCCGAACGCCGAAATTGTCCAGGTCATAGAGGCCCGGCTCGTTTGTCCAAACCATGCCCGCGTGCATGATCTGGCCGTTGCCACGCATGATGTAGGGCGCTTCGTGCACATCGCGGCCCAGCCCATGACCGGTCTTGGTGCGGATCCGATCTGCATAGGGCGAAGCCTCGAGCACGCTGGTCACCGCGTCGTCGATATCGTGGGCAGTGACGCCAGGCCGGCAAGCTTCGAACCCGACAAGGTTGGCGCGCAAAACCGTATCATAAACCGCCCTGCCCTCATCCGAGGCTTCGGCGACAAAAAAGGTGCGTGTGATGTCGGCGGCAAACCCATGTTTGCGTGCGCCGAAATCGAACAGCAGCGCGTCGCCTGCTTTGATCTGGTAATCCGCACGCGCTTTACCATGTGGTTGAGCCGAGTTTCCTCCGGCCGTCACGATGGGCGAAAATGCCAGCGACGCGGCTCCTTCGGCGAACAGCGTTTGGATCAAAGCTTGTTCAATCTGTACTTCTGTCTGACCCACACGAACATCCGCAACGACCCGCTCCAGCGCTCGTTCCGAGATATCAATCGCCGCTTGCAGCGCTGCAATGTCATCGTCTGTCTTGATGATGCGCAGGCCGGATATCTCTCGTTCCGCGTCCACGATCCGCAGCTCGGGCAAGGCACGGGTAAAGGCCTTAGAGACAAAGACTCGCATCACCTGCCCTTCGACCGCGAGAGATCGCAGCGGCATGTGTTCAGCCAGCGCCGCGAAGGCATCGTCATAACCTGTCTGATCGCGCCAGTCGAAGACAGAGCCCTCAAACCCGACTAGTGCCCAAGAGCCCAGCTCAAGGTTTGGCACAATCGCCGCCGGGTCACCTTCGGCCGGGATGACGGCCACAAAGGGCCGTTCGTGGCTCATGAAGGGTTTTCCCAACGCGCGGGTAAAATTCGGGCCGGGCACCAGTGCCACGGCATCTACTGACATGTCCTTTGCCAGTTGACGGTACTCGGACAAATCCGGCATTTGCGCCGACCTCCCAATAAAGAAAACCGGAGCCGCCAATTGGGCGGCTCCGGTCGTTGAGTGGTGGTTTATTCGACGCTCACACCGTAGAAGATGTGGCCGCCCAGCGGGTGCACTTTATAGCCCTGAACCTTATTGCTCATCGGCATGTACACGACCGAGTGCGCAATGGTTGCCCACGGGGCCTGCTCTTTGAAGATGACCTGGGCATCTTCATACAGCTTGGTGCGTTCAGCCTGATCCGTGGACTGTTTGGCCTTCAGGATCAGATCTTCGAATGGCTCATGGCACCATTGTGCTCGGTTCGACGCTTCGCGTCCGTCACAGCCCAGCAGAACCGCCAGGAAGTTGTCTGGATCGCCATTGTCACCGGTCCAACCCAGAAGAACGGCGCCGTCACGGTCCAGATCTTTCGAACGCGACAGGTACTCACCCCATTCGTAAGACACAATCTCGACGTCCACGCCAACCTTCGCGAAATCCGCCTGGATCAGTTCGGCCATACGGCGCGCATTCGGGTTGTACGGACGCTGTACCGGCATTGCCCAAACCTTCATCGACAGGTCGGAAACACCTTCGGCTTCCAGCATCGCCTTGGCCGCTTCTGGATCATAGGCATCGTCGGTGATCGCGTCGTTATAGCCCCACATGGTCGGCGGGATCGGGTTCTTTGCAACCTGACCCGAGCCCTGGAACACCACGTCGATGATCGCGTTCTTGTCGATTGCCATGTTCAACGCCTTGCGGACGTTCGGGTTGTCGAAGGGCGCCATTGTGGTGTTATAGGCCAGATAGCCAACGTTCAGGCCTTCCTGCTCCAACATGTTGATGTCGGCATCATCCTGCATCGCCTGAATGTCAGCCGGGTTCGGATACGGCATGATGTGACATTCGCCCGCCTTCAGCTTCTGATAGCGCACGGATGCGTCCGGAGTGATCGCAAAGATCAGATTTTCAACATCCGCCGGATCCTTCCAGTAGTCGGCATTCTGGGCATAGCGGATCACGGCGTCTTTCTGGTACGCCAAGAACGAGAATGGGCCGGTGCCGATGGGTGCGGTGTTCAGCTTTTCAGGTGTTCCGGCTTCCATCATCGCATCTGCATATTCTGCAGACAGGATCGAAGCGAAATCCATCGCCATGTTGGCAACAAACGGCGCCTCAGGCTTGGTCAGAGTAAATTTGACGGTGTAGTCGTCGACCTTTTCAATGGACTCGACCAGATCGGGCATACCCATACCCTTGAAGTATTCCCACGTACCGCCAGACACCTGATTATAGGGATGGCTGTCATCCTTTTGGCGCATGAATGAGAAGATCACGTCATCCGCATTGAAATCGCGGGTCGGCGTGAACTCGTCATTCGAATGGAACTTCACACCCTGACGCAGCTTGAATGTGTACTCCAGGCCATCATCACTGGCTTCGACGCTTTCGGCCAGACCGGGGATAACGTTGGTCGTGCCGGTTTCGAATTCCAGCAGGCGGTTGTAGATCGGGTGCGATGAGGCGTCAAAGGTGGTTCCGGCCGTAAAAAGCGCCGGGTCAAACCCTTCGGGTGAACCTTCTGAACAATAAACCAGCGTGTTGGCCTGCGCGGCCGCGCTGGACAGGGCAATTGCCGCTGTTGCAGCTAATAACTTAAGTTTCATGATTGTCTCCCAGAAAAATTTTCAATCGGCTTTCGCGTTGCTTTTGTTGTCCAAGCAATTCCAGACGACTCTCATCGTCGCGAAATCTGTGCCCAATGTATCCAAAATACAAAATCCATTGTCAACTCACTTTGATAGCTCTTGCACAGCTTGACCAAATGCAAAGGAAGCAGCCGAAAGACTGCCTCTCTTCATTGCGTTGTCTGATCAAAGGGATCGACGGGTATTTATTGCGAGAATGTTGGGGTCACACCAACCGGTGGCCGGTCCTGAATATATGCCCCGACACGGTTCAGCACAGGGCTTCTGGGGCATCCCGGGCGGGTCGCGGCCCCAAGGTTGCGCAGATTTCCCGGGCCCTCAAACGGAACAAAACACAAGGGCCATTTGTCCCGCTTGAATTGCTCGGCCGCCAGAGCCGACACAATTGTGCAGTCGTCGGAATGACAAATGTGTCGGCAGATCGTTTCAAACCTCAGCGCGCTCAGATCAAACCGCTTGGCGACTCGGATCGCAGGATCAGCTTTGGGCAAACGGTCCTCAAGTTCATAGCCAAAACTATGAGGAAGCCGGATGAAGTCATGCGGAGGCACATCCTCTGGCGCAATAGAGGGAAGCATACAAAGTGGGTGCCCTTCACGCATGGCCAGAAACAATGGCTCGGCCCAAATTGACGTGAAAGCCAGAGCGTCGCTGTTGTTGACTTTGGCCACCAGCGCCATGTCCAATTGATGATCTTCCACCATCTGTAACATGTTTTGCGGAAGGTCCTCGATCATGGTCACACGCATCCGCGGGTACAAATCGCTGAACAACCCTGAGAAGTACTGCGTCAGGTAGGGTGCTAGCGTTGGTGTCATGCCAATCCGGTACGTGACGGCCTCGGGGTCGCGGTATTGGGTGGCAGTGTCGCGGATCTGTTGTGCATCAGACAGGATGGATTCAGCTATTTTTAGGATGTTTTGACCAAATGCTGTTGGGCGCACTTCGTTATTCAGTCGTAGAAACAGTTCAACACCCAGTTCCTGTTCCAGCTTCTTGATCTGGTTCGACAGCGCAGGTTGCGAAACGTTGCACGCAACCGCCGCCTGGCTGAACTTGCCATGTTTTGCAATGGCGAGCACATACTCCAAATCTCTAAAATTCATCCGCTCAGTCTCTCTGCGGTCATACACAAGCGGCTCGAAACCACCCCTTTATGTACCTTAAAGCGGGCAAAACTGCATGAAATCCCGATCAACTCCGCTGACAAAACTGTTAACCGGCGCATTCGAATAGAACATCACGCTCGGCAGGAAAATTGTAACGTGTTGATTTATTTGATGTGGCATTTCCGGATTCTCACGGAAACCGTGATTAATTGCGTTGGTTATACGGCCGATTTGCAGGATGAATTTCAGCTGACCCGGGGTGCCGTCTACCCCTTTGCTACGTGGAATGCCCGACACACAGGGCGGACTGCCAAACGTAACAATTTATGACGGAGTACCCCATGCTGTCCCAACTTCTGACAAGCCTGCGCGCTCGTCTCTTGACCACGTCTACAATAGCGCAAGAGACCACCCGCGACGGCCAAACCCTTTTCAAGAACTTCTTTCAAAGCACCGTTGTAGATGACACCCCGGCTTTCGTGCTGGCAAATGACTTCTCGCGTTTGCTGAACTTTGGTGAAATCATCACCAACAACGCCGTAGCTGCCGTTCAGGCGCAGGGGCAGGAAGTTGATGTGTTCAACTTCCGCTCTGGGCGGATCGAGGCGAACAACGGCCCCGACGCATTGGCCACCGGCGTTCAGGTCACCGGCAGCGCACAGGTTCGCAACTTTGGTGAGATCGCGGGTGAATTCAACGGCGTTCAGTTTGCAGGTGCTCAAAGTTCGGGTGGCTTGGACAACTTCCGCGGCGGCGTGATCAGCTCTGACAGCCGTTCAGTCGACATTCAGGGCCAAGGCATTGATGTTCGCAACTTCGGTGACATCATCGGCACCGGCGATCAGCGCAATGGTACGATCTACACCAACAGTACTGCCGAAGACATCTCGATCTCGAACTTTACGGGTGGCACGATTGACGCGGGCGAAGGCAACCAGGGCGCGGGCATCTCGTTGCAGATCGGCGATGAGGTCGGCGATCGCGTGGAAACCGACATCTTCAACGGTTTTGGCGCGACAATTCAAGGCCGTGGCCAAGGGGCCGCCAATACCGGGCTGGCCGGCGACGGCATTCGCATTGACGACGGTGCCGAAGGTGCCACGTTGGAAACCGAGATCGTCAACAGCGGCCTGATCTCGACCGAAAGCAACCAAGGCACGGCCGCCGGTATCCGCATCGCGGATGGGGTAAACGCCGAAGGCGAGATCCTGAACACGTCCACCGGCGTGATCGAAGGCCCGCGCAATGGTCTTTACATCGGCAATGGTGAACATGATCTGCACGTGCTGAACTTTGGCACCATCCAATCCGGAAGCCGGGCGGTGAACATCGATGGCTCGGGTATCGACCTGATCAACGGCGGCGACATTCTGGGAACCAACGACCAGCGTAACGGTACCGTTTATGCCGACGGCACCGCAGATGACTTTTCGGTCCGCAATCTGACTAATGGCACAATCGACGCGGGTGAGCACAACCAGGGTTCGGGTTTCGCAACAGAAATCGGTGGAGCCGCAGACGGTGCCAATACGTTCTCATTGGAAAACGATGGCCTAATCCAGGGTCGGGGCAACGGCGCAGCAGGCACTGGCCTGGCCGGAGATGGTATCCGCATCGGCAACCCCGGAAATCAGGGCATCGCCGAAGCGACCATTGTCAACCGTGGCGAGGTGCGTTCGGAAGGTGCCAACGGCACGGTAGCCGGTGCGCGTGTTGTGGATGGCGTGAGCTTTCAGGGCGAATTTACCAACGCCGGCACAATCTCGGGTGTCCAAAGCGGCGTCTACTTTGGCAACGCGGATCATACGGGTGGTCGTTTCGTCAACGAGGCAGGAGGCGTTGTGTCCTCGGACAGCCGGGCGTTCAACATTGATGGCACGGGGCTTGAGGTCGACAACCAAGGCAACATCCTTGGCACCGGAGATCAGCGCAACGGTACGGTTTATGCTGACGGAACAGCGGATGACTTCTCGGTACAGAACTCAGGGCTGATTGACGCTGGTGACGGCAATCAGGGTTCTGGCTTTGGTGTGGAAATCGGTGGTGCAGAAGATGGTGCCAACACATTCACACTGGAAAACACGGGCGTGATCAACGGGCGCGGAAACGCTGGTGCGGCCACGCCGCTTGCCGGTGATGGCGTTCGTATCGGCAACGTTGGCAACACCGGCACTACCGATGCGAGGATCTCCAACTTTGGCGGGATTTTCTCTGAAGGTGCCAACGGCACGGTCGCCGGCATCCGAGTTGTCAATGGCGTGAACTTCCAGGGCACATTGCTTAACGCGGGTGCCATCGAAGGTGTGCAAAACGGTGTCTACTTTGGCACTGGTGACCACTCGGGCGGGTCGTTTGTCAATAGCGGCACCGTTTCCTCGGACAGCCGGGCACTGAACATCGATGGTAACGGGCTTTCCGTTCAGAACCTGGGTGCCATCTTAGGTTCAGGCAATCAGCGCAACGGCTCAGTCTACGCTGATAGCACGGCAGACAACTACACCTTCACCAACACTGGTCTGGTGGACGCAGGCGAGGGCAATAACGGCTCGGCTGTTTCGCTGCAAACAGGTGACATTTCAGGCGATGTCGTCTCGGCGGCGATTGTAAACGAAGGTGTGTTGCAGGGCCGCGGCGATGCCACCGAGGGCAACCAGGTCGGCAATGGTCTGCGCCTGTTCACGGGTCAGGAAGACGCCTCCTTTGCCGGGGTTGTCATCAACGAAGGTCTCATTGCCGGGTCCGAACAGTCGGACGCTGCAGCCGGTATTCGTATCGACGGCGGTCTGAACCTTCTGGGTGCGATCCTAAACGAAGGCGAAATCCGCGGCACGGTCAATGCGATCGATGCATCGGATGCCGGTGACGTTACGATCGTCAACGACGACGAAGGTGTGATCAACGGCAACGTCCTGCTGGGCGATGGCAATGACATCTTTGTTGATCTGGGTACCACCAACGGTGACATCAACGGTGGCGCAGGTGATGACGTTTTGATCGCTGGCGATGCAGACAATGTGCTGACCAGTGGTCTGGGCAATGACTTCATCGACGGAGGAGACGGCATCGATACAGCCGATTTCTCGGATCTGGATGTCGCAGTCGAGGTCCGTCTGGACGCCAATGGCAACGGCACCGCCACGCGCGATACCGGGTTCAACGTCTCGATCGTGGATGCGGCTGTTGTGGCTCCGGACCAGTTTGGTGCGAATATCCCGGATGGAGGCTGGTTTGTAGAAGAGGCCGTTCTGGGCAATCTGTACTACAACATTCACACCTCCGACTTCCCTGCCGGGGAAATTCGCGGGCAGCTTCTGGTCGACGGCGACGTGACCGAGAACGGGATACGCACCGTCACGCTAAGCGGCGGTCTGGACGCGGCGCAAGAGCCTGGGCCGACATCGGACAGCGAGGCCTCTGGCAACGCAACCGTTGTCATCACTCAGAACCTTGCAACCGGCGAAGTCACCTACTCGAGCGAGCTGAGCGTTGTGGGCCTGAACGAAGCCGACCTAAACACGCCGATCCCCGGTGCTGTATCGGCAATCCATCTGCACAATGCACCAGCGGGCGTAAACGGCCCGGTCGTGCAGGACACGCTGGTGGATGCGAGCGCAACTCTGGATGTTGACGCAACAGGCGGTACCGGCGTTGTCGGGCTGGACGTGATCGACAATCAGGTCGAAACCGACGTGCTGGTCTCGATCGAGAATGTTATCGGCTCCAATGATGGTGACCTAATTGTCGGCAGCGATCTGGAGAACGTTCTGAACGGCGCGGATGGCGATGACCTGCTGAACGGCGCGGATGGCGATGACCTGCTGAACGGTGAGGGCGGCAATGACGTCCTGATCGGTGGCGAAGGCGCTGACACCTTCCTGTTCCAGGGCACCTTCGGTGACGACACAATCTCGGACTTTGAAACGGGCGTCGACAGAATTCAGATCAGAGATCTGGGCCCTGACTTCGACGGCGGTCCGAGTACCGTTCAGGATGGTGACGACGCCGTCATCAGCTTCGGCGACGCAGGCTCGATCCGTCTGGCCGGTGTCGACGCCGCGGACCTGACCGAGAACGACTTCATCGTTTAACCAATCAACAGCGGGGCGGCCTAGGTCGCCCCGTTTGCCAAACCGGAAAGGGTTCCCTGATGCCCCAGAAAACCAATCCCGTGAAAGCCGCCTGGGGGTCGCTGCGCAAGGGCTTTGTTGCAGTTGCCTTCTTCAGCTTGTTTCTGAACCTTCTGATGCTGGCTGGTCCACTTTATATGCTGCAGGTCTATGACCGCGTCCTGACCAGTCAAAATGTCGACACTTTGGTCGCGCTGTCTGCATTGTTGGCTGGTGTTTTCGTTGTGGTCGCCTGCCTTGACCTGATGCGGATGCGCATTTTGGGACGTCTGGCCGCCCGCTTTGAGCTGAACGTTGGTGCGCCGGTCCTCGGCGCTGCGATGCGCCGCCGTGTCCATGGCGAAGCCGAGGCTGGAGAAAACCTTGTCGAAGACGTGAACGGCTTTCGTGAATTCATCTCGGGAACCACGCTGACCGCGTTTTTCGACGCGCCGTGGATCCCGCTCTATTTGCTGGTCCTTTATGCCCTTCACCCCTATCTGGGTCTGCTTGGTCTCGCCGGGGCCGTCATGCTGACGATCATGGCCCTGATCAACAACTCGCGCGCCCGCGAACCGATGCGGTCAGCTTCGCAAGCGCGCGGTCGTTCAGATGCATTGTTCAGCATCAGTGACAAAAACGCCGAGCTTGTTCAGGCGCTTGGCATGAAATCCGATTTGCTGCGGCGCTGGACCTCGCTTCAGGCTGTGGCCCATCAGCACAAGACCCGTGCCGCTGACCGGGTTGCCAGCTTTTCTGTTGTGTCCAAGACCGTTCGGATGGGTTTGCAGTCGGCCATTCTGGGACTTGGCGCGGCGCTGGCCATCACCGGAGAATCCACGGCTGGCGTCATGATTGCGGCAACCATTGTGCTGGCCCGTGCACTGGCCCCAATTGACCAATTGATCGGTCAGTGGCGCAGCTTTCTGGCCGCGCGCGGATCGTACTCCAAGCTGGCAAAACTGACCGAAGAGTTTGCTGAAGCCCCACCCAATCTGCACCTGCCGCGCGCGTTCAAATCTCTGGACGTTAAGATTGCGCAGGCTGGCCCCCCGCGTGCCGTCAACGCCTCGCTCCGCCAGATCGACTTTGGCCTTGTGCCCGGAGATGTGTTGGCAGTTATCGGGCATAGCGGTTCGGGCAAGACCACCTTGGGCAAGATGATTGCCGGTATCTGGCACCCCCAACGGGGCGAGGTTCTGCTGGACGGCAGCCCGATGTCCAAATGGAACCACGAAGATCTGGGCAAGCAGATCGGATATCTGCCGCAGGATGTCGAACTGTTCGACGGTACGATCCGCGAAAACATCGGGCGCTTCTCGGTCGCCATGGATGATGCCGAAGTGCTGCGTGCCGCCCGCGAGGCCGGTGTCCACGAAATGATCAGCGCCCTTCCTGACGGATATGAAACGCGCATCGGTCGGGGTTTCTTCCTGTCAGGTGGTCAACGTCAGCGGCTGGCACTGGCCCGGGCGCTTTATGGCGATCCGTTTGTGTTGATTTTGGACGAGCCGAATTCGGATCTTGATGCCGAAGGCGAACAGGCCTTGCGCGATGCGATCACGGCGGCCCAGTCCCGTGGCGCAATCTGCATCGTCATGACCCATCGTCCTGCAACGCTGCAGGCTGCCAACAAAGTAATGGTCCTGCGAAACGGCGCCCAAACACAGTTCGGGGACAAAGAGGACGTCCTGAAGGTTAATCGCCGGAACGTTCTGGACAAACCGACCCAATCCGGAGCGCACGAACCCACCGCGCGCTCTGCCAATACAACTCAGATCAGCGGAGCTGCCCAATGACCCAGTTGATGAAACGCCCACAATCCCCGAATGTGCTTACTGCCCAGGATGTGCAAGTATTGGACATCACGACCGAAGCCTCTGGCATCAAACGCTATGTCCTGTTCGGGTTGTTTACCCTGATGGCCTTCGTTGGCGGCAGCGCCTATTGGGCCTTCGCATCGAAACTGGATGGGGCGGTGGTCGCGCCGGCCTCGTTTGTGGTGGAAGGTGACCGCAAGACGGTCGAACATCTGGATGGTGGGATCATTGAAACGATCCTTGTCACGGACGGTGAATTCGTTCAGGCAGGTCAGCCCCTCGTACGGCTTGACAGCTCGGATATCGACGTAGATCTGAGTGTCTTGGGCAGCCAATTGGGCGAGTTGTCGGTCCGGCGCGCCCGCTTGCTGGCGCAGATTAACGGCACGGACAGGTTTGACGAACCAACCGCTTTGGCCGGGTTCAGCGATGGAATGCAGCGGCTGCATTGGTTGTCGCCTTACCTGACGCAGAAACAACTATTTGACGCCGAAGCCCGCGCCCGCTGGACCGAGGCTCAAATCAACGCGCAACGCATTCAGGGGCTGCGCAATCAGATTGCCGGACTGAACGAACAACGCCTCTCGACCCAAAATCAGAAGGACATCACGCAGGTTGAGCTGTCCAATCTGAAATCTTTGCTGGACAAAGGGCTTGTCGCCGTCACGCGGGTCAGCGCGCGCCGGATCGAATTGGAACGTCTGGGCGGTGTCGATGCGTCGTTGCGCACCCAGATCGCGCAGGCCCAGGACCAGGTGCAAGAGTTGCAGCTGTCCCTGCTCAGCCAACAAAAGCTGCGCGACGAGGTGATCGCCGGAGAGCTTGCGGTTGTGGATGCCCAGCTTGATCTGATCCGGTCACAATATTCAGGGGCATCGGAACGGTTGAAACGAACACAGGTCCTGGCCCCTGCCAGCGGGCGGGTCGTTAATTTGGCAGTATCTACAACCGGCGGCGTCATTCGCCCCGGAGAGGCAATCATGGATATTGTTCCCGCCAATCAAGCCCTGATCGTCGAAGCACGTATCAAGACCGCCGACATCGACAAGTTGCAGATCGGTAAGGCAACGCGCATTCGCCTGTCAGCCTTTACGCAGACCGATGTGCCTGAAGCCAGCGGTCGGATTTTTGACATCTCAGCCGACGCGCTGGAGGACGATCGCACCGGCGAGCCTTATTACAAAGCCCGGGTGAAACTAGATGCCGATCAACCCACCGAAGTCGCCGCACTGGATCTGTTGCCAGGAATGCCCGCGGATCTGTTTGTGAAAACCGGCGAGCGCGCAGTAATCAGCTACCTGTCACAACCAATCAGTGACCGGCTCGCCAAGACTTTTATCGAGTGACTTGTTTTGCCCGCATCCGGCTTGCCGGGTGCGGGTCGTTCACGTCTTTCTCGTGATTAAATGCAGCAGGTTAGACGCCGTATCGCGCCATGAACATATCAACGGCCTGCGTCGCAATTGCATCCAACTCTGCTTTGGAAAAGCTCTTTTGAACGCCAATGGCAGCGCGGGTCCAAATCCGAACCTTGCATAGTTCACTGAACTGTTCGGCTGCCAATTGCAGGTCGTCGATGGCCAACTCTCCCTTGTTGACCGCCTTTTCCAGATACTCGACCATCTGGCGCTGACCGTTCTGCGGCCCGGCCTCATAAAATGTTTGGCCCAGCTCCGGGAACCGGTCACGCTCGGCGATGCAGATGCGGAACATCTGTTGCGAGAAGTCCGAGACCAAAAAACTCGTGAGCTCTGTTGCAGCGATTGTCAGAACTTCGCGTGCCGGTTTGCAATCGTCCACCATCGCCACGACGTTTTCCGCCATCCGTCTACACTCGACCTGCGCCACTTCCATGAAAAGCAGCCGCTTATCGGGGAAATAGCTGTATAGCGTGGCCTTAGAGACCCCGGCAGCACGGGCTATATCGTCGACGCTTGCACCTTCGAAACCATCCGCCATGAAAACCTCTCGGGCTCCGCGCAGGACCTGATCAAATTTTCGGCCTGTACGCAGAATGACGGCTGCTTCGGTCATGTACTCTCCTTCGGTCGATTGGGTGACAAATGTTTAAACCGTTCAGTTCAGATACAACAAATCGCACAATTAGCAGGCATCTGGCAACACAGATGACGTTAGGTTTTCGATTAACCAGTTAAGTTAATTTACAACGCGCGTCCCCAAAACCCTATAATTGGCCCGTCATATCTTGCAGCCTGTGTGTTACGTGCTACCACTTTGCACATGGTCGATATCTTTCTGCGCACACTGCCCTTTTTTGCGATCATCGGCTTGGGATACTGGGCTGGGCGCAGTCGATTTTTTTCTGAAGAAGCAACGGCGTACCTGACGAAATTCGTTTTCTATTTTGCGCTGTCGGCTATGCTGTTTCGCTTTGCCGCCACCCTGCCCTTTGCTGATATTTTCAATGCAAGGCTAGTCGTTGGATACTTGATCGGAACCGCCGCTGTGTACGTCTTGGCGACGGTTGTCGCATGGATACGTCGGCTTGATATCCCGACCGCAGCGGTAGAGGCGCAATGCGCGGCCATCGGCAATGTCGGTTTTCTGGGCCTGCCCATGCTGGCGCTGCTGTTTACCGAAGCCGCGATTGGCCCGGTTATGCTTGTTCTGACGGTTGATCTGGTGGTTTTTTCATCCCTGATCGTCATCTTGATAAATGGCGGGCGCGACGGGCGGTTGACGCCTGCAACCTTCCGACTGATCGGGATCGGGTTGATCAAGAATCCGATGATCGTTTCGATCTCGGCGGGAATGCTCTGGTCCGCGTTGCAGATTCCTGTTCCTGTCCCATTGAACGATTTCCTGACAATTCTGGGCGGGGCAGCCACACCGGGTGCCCTGTTCGCTATCGGAGCTTCTCTGGCCAGCAAATCCGCCGAACGCGTTCACATTGCAGGCTGGCTGAGCTTTTGCAAACTTGTCGTTCACCCAGTCTGCGTTGCCGTTGTGTTGATTTGGATTTTGCCCGTGGCTGCATTTCCTGCTTCTGTCGCAATCGCCGCCGCGGCACTGCCGGTGGCGGGTAACGTATATATGCTGGCCGCCCATTACAGGGTGGCCCCGCACCGTGCATCAGCTGCGATACTACTGTCCACAGCGGCCAGCATTGTGACGGTGCCATTGGTCATCGCCTGGGTCGGAACGCCCTGATCTAAGCCTTGTGAAAAATGGCACACCAAAGCCGCGCAGCCTTTACGTATCGAGCGTGTAAGGATAGCCATGTCGCAAACCTAACGTAAGGACAAAGCCAAATGGAAACCCTTTCGGAAAATGCATGTTTCGGAGGCGTTCAGGGCGTCTACCGCCACGCCTCGACTGCCTGCCAATGCGACATGACCTTTGGCTTATTCCTGCCGGCCGAGGCCAAAGACGGCCCGGTTCCGGTTTTGTGGTATCTGTCAGGCCTGACCTGCACCCATGAAAACGCAATGACAAAAGCAGGCGCGCAGGCCTGGGCGGCCGAACAAGGCATCGCTGTGGTCTTCCCGGACACCTCGCCGCGTGGTGAGGGTGTCGCCGATCACGATGATTACGATCTGGGCCAGGGCGCCGGGTTCTATCTGAACGCCACGCAGCAGCCTTGGGCGCCGCATTTCAATATGTGGGATTACGTGGCCGAAGAATTGCCTGTTTTGCTGACCGAAAACTTCGCAATCGACGCGGAGCGTCAGGCCATAACCGGACATTCGATGGGAGGGCACGGAGCGTTGACACTGGCTATGAACCTGCCGGGGCGCTTCCGGTCTGTGTCCGCTTTCGCACCCATTTCAAACCCGACGGGTGCGGATTGGGGTCGCAAGCAACTCAGCGCCTACCTAGGCGATGATCAGACGGCATGGGCCAAACACGATGCCTCGGTCATGATGAAAGAAATCGGCTTTGACGGCCCTATCCTGATTGACACTGGGGCCAGTGACCAATTCATCGACCTGTTGCGCCCCGAAACTTTGGCGCAGGCGATAGCGGAACGTCGTCAGCAAGCAATCTTCCGTCTTCAGCCAGGCTATGACCATTCGTATTTCTTCGTGTCGACCTTCATGGAAGACCACATCACATTCCACGCCGAGGCGCTGTACGGAGACTGAGGCATGAGCAAATACGACTATGACCTGATTATCATTGGGTCCGGCCCTTCGGGTCGATCGGCCGCAATTCAAGCGGGCAAGTTGCAACGGCGCGTATTGGTGATTGACCGCAAGGACCGGTTCGGCGGCGTATCCGTCCACACCGGCACGATCCCATCAAAGACGCTGCGTGAAACGGTACTGAACCTGTCTGGCTGGCGCGAGCGCAGCTTCTATGGCCGCTCGTACCGCGTCAAAGATCAGATCCGGGCCGAAGACCTCAAGGCGCGTCTGCATATGACGCTGGATCATGAAGTTGACGTGCTGGAACACCAATTCAACCGCAACCATGTGGAGACCCTGAACGGGTTGGCCAAATTCGTTGGGCCTCACGAGATTGAGGTTGCCACTGATGCCGGTGAAACCACGAGACTTACAGCGGCCAAGTTCCTGATCGCAACCGGAACAAAAACTTATCGCCCGGATTATGTGCCATTCAACGGAAAGACCGTTGTGGACGGTGACGATTTTCTTGAGATGGCAGAGATCCCACGCTCGCTGGTCGTGATAGGTGCCGGAGTGATTGGCGTGGAATACGCCACCATGTTCTCGGCATTGGACGTTCGGGTGACATTAATTGAACCTCGTGAAACCTTCTTAGATTTCATCGACACCCGCCTAATCCATGATTTCACCCATCAGATCCGCGAAAACGGCGTGGACCTACGTCTGGGCTCAGCCGTTCAAAAGATAGAAGACGCCGGGGGCCATGTCGAAGTGACTCTCGAGAATGGCCGCCACGTGCGAGCTGAGATGCTACTGTTCGCCGCCGGGCGCATGGGGGCGACATCGGCATTGAACCTGCAGGCCGTTGGCTTGGAAACCGATCATCGCAATCGGATCGACGTGGATCGCAAGACGTATCAAACTGCAGTGCCGCATATCTACGCGACTGGCGATGTGATTGGGCACCCATCATTGGCCTCAACCTCGCTGCAACAGGGCCGCGTGGCTGCATGCCACGCGCTGGAAACCCCTACTCTGCCGGAAAGTCCATGGTATCCTTACGGCATTTATTCGGTCCCCGAGATCTCAACTTGCGGCATGTCCGAAGAGGAACTGCAAGAACGCGGCATCCCATACGAAGTCGGCGTGGCGCGGTTCCGGGAGACTTCGCGCGGGCATATCATGGGGTTGGAGCACGGCATGCTGAAGATGCTGTTCTCACTGAAAACCCGCCGGGTGCTGGGCGTGCAGATCGTGGGTGAAGGCGCGACCGAGTTGATCCATATCGCGCAGGCAGTCCTGAATCTGAAAGGCACGGTGGATTACTTCGTGCAGAATACGTTCAACTATCCGACCCTGGCCGAGGCCTATAAGATCGCTGGTTTGGATGCTTTCAACCGGATGCCAATCCCGGACGAGTTCAAAGTGCGCAAGAAACCCGCTGAAAATACCGAGAAGAAGGCCAGGAAAGCGTGACGACGCTCTATATCGATGGCGATGCCTGCCCCGTGAAAGCCGAGGCTGAACGGGTTGCAACTCGGCACAAAGTTCCGATGGCACTGGTGTCAAACGGTGGCTTGCGGCCGTCTGCAAACCCATTGGTGCAGGTGGTCATCGTGTCTGAGGGTGCGGATGAGGCAGACAAATGGATCGCCGAACGATGCGGCGCAGGGGACGTAGTGGTAACCTCGGATATCCCGCTGGCCGCAAAATGTGTTGAGGCCGGCGCTCGGGTCCTCCGTCCAAACGGTGAAGCCTTTACCGCGGCCAATATCGGCCAGCAACTGGCCATGCGTGATTTGATGGCCGACTTGCGCGCATCCAACCCATTGGGCGCGGGTGGCGGCGGAAAACCCTTTGGCAAAGCTGACCGATCCCGGTTTTTGGACGCCCTGGAACGTGAGTTAAGGGCTGCGCAGCGGGGCTAATCCTCCCGCTTGCCAGCGACGCATCAAAGATGCGTCTTTGACAATTGGGCCGGGCAGCGCTGCGCGCTGCGGTTGTGCCTTGAACAATCCCGTCGCGCTTGGTTCAGTGGCACCAACTAAGGAACAAGAAGACAGGTACGTACATGTCGGTGAAAGCTGTTGTTTTTGACATCGGGAATGTTCTGATCGAATGGCAACCCGAACGCTATTACGACCAGGTCATCGGGGAAGAGCGCCGTCGTGCCATGTTCTCGGAAGTTGACCTGCACGGGATGAACGACTTGGTTGACGAGGGTCATCACTTCACTGACACAATCTATGATTGGGCCGAGAAATACCCGGAATGGCGGGATGAAATCCGCATGTGGCACGACAAGTGGATCGAGCTTGCCGCGCCCGAGATCCCCCACTCGGTCCGTCTGCAACGGGCCTTGCGGGCCAAAGGCGTGCCGGTTTTTGCTTTGACCAATTTCGGGGTGCAAAATTTCGACTATGCGACGACGGTTTACCCGTTCCTCAACGAGTTCGACAAACAATACGTGTCGGGACGGATGCAGACCGTCAAACCGCATGTTCCGATCTATGAAATGGTCGAAGCGGACTGTGGACTACCGCCCGAGGCGCTTTTGTTCACCGATGACCGACTAGAAAATATCGAAACGGCGCGCGCCCGTGGATGGCAGACGCACCACTTTACCGGCCCACAGGGTTGGGCGGACCGGCTGCTGCAAGAAGGTCTCCTGACGGTCGAAGAGGCGCTATAGCTCAGGCGGTGACGGGCGTTGGGCGGTTTTCGCGAATGGGCAGATGGACAATGGCACTGAACGCCCCAATCGCGACTCCGATCCACCAGACTATGGTGTAGTCGCCGTACTGGTCATACATGTGCCCGCCCAACCAGACGCCCAGGAAACTGCCGACCTGGTGGCTGAAAAATATGATCCCATACAGCGTTCCCATGTAGCGCAGCCCGTAGAGATGCGCGACCAACCCGGAAGTAAGCGGAACGGTGGCTAGCCAAAGCGAACCCATGACCAGCGAAAATACGATGACCGACAGGGGCGTGATCGGGAACACAATGAAGGCCGCCGCCGCAAGTGTGCGCGCCGTATAGACACCTGCCAGAAGGTATTTTTTGGGAAAGTGGTTCCCGGCCCAGCCCGCCAGCAGCGTGCCCCCTATATTGGCCAGACCAATCAATGAAATTGACACGGCCCCTAGTGCTGATGTGGTTGTGATGCCAATAGAATGCAGAACGCCACCGGGTTGTATGGGTCCGCACATCTCGGTTACGAAAGCGGGGAAATGTGCGGTGATGAAGCCAAGCTGATAACCGCAGCTAAAAAAGCCCAAAAAGATCAGCGTATAGGATGGATCGCGGAACGCTTTGGTCAGGATCTGGCTCATGCTTTCTTCGAGCTCTGCCTTGCTGGCGGCCTGCGGGGCGCGCATGAACGGCAGTGTCAGCACCAGTGCCAAGATCGCTGCGGCGAATACAATGAACACCTGCTGCCAAGGCATAAAACTTAGCATCCATTCGGCTGTAGGCGCCCCCAGAACCTGACCGAAACTGCCCGCAGCTGTGATAATCGCAAGCGACATAGAGCGGTTTTCGTCCGACGATGCCCGCGCCACCACGGCAAGCACCACGCCAAATCCTGTTCCCGCGATACCGAACCCCACAAGCCATGCGTACATTTGGTGCTCGAACGGAGTGACGGACCAGGCCGACAGAACCATACCCGCCGCGTAGGTCAGAGCCCCTAGAATAATTGCGCGCCTGTCGCCGACCTTTTCGGCGATGGCCCCGAAAACCGGCTGCCCAATGCCCCAGGCCAAATTCTGAATTGCGATTGCCATCGAGAAGTCCGAGCGCAGCCAGCCGAATTCATCTGCGATGGGGATCTGAAACACGCCAAACGATGCGCGCACGGCAAAACTGACGGTGATGATGATACATCCGACGATCAGGATGGGGTTCAGCAAGCGTGTGTGTTGGGGCATTAGGTCCTCGGGCGTTCAAGAACCAGACGTTACGGCGTTTAGGTTGTGCGTCAATTCAGGAGTTTTGCGGTCACGGATCAGCAAAATTGATGCGTCCGAGAAATGGCTGCTTTTCAACGGGCAAACCGGGCGCTATGCCTCAAAACATGACGGGTTTGATATCGCTTTATGACACGCAGGTGGCCGACGGCACCCTGACCAGAGACGACGCTCAAGAGGCCGTTCTTCCTCATTTCGAACGTATCCGGGCGGCATTGGCCGAACCTGTGAAACGGGGGTTCTTTCGAAAAGCCCCGCCGCCGCCCAAAGGTTTATACCTGTGGGGCGGAGTCGGGCGCGGAAAATCCATGCTGATGGATATGTTCGTCGACTCTTTGGCAGACATCCCCGCCCGCCGAGTGCATTTTCACGCCTTTATGCAGGAAATCCACGCAGGCATGCACAAGGCCCGTAAGGACGGGGTTGAAGACGCGCTGGCTCCTGTCGCCGCCTCGGTGATCAAGTCCGCGCGCGTACTGGCGTTTGACGAAATGCAAATTACCGATATCACGGACGCGATGATTGTTGGTCGTCTGTTCGATCTGCTGCATGAAGGTGGCACCGTGGTCGTGACGACATCGAACCGCCATCCGGATGACCTGTACAAGGACGGGCTGAACCGTCAGCTCTTTTTGCCCTTCATCGCACATATCAAAGAACAGCTTGAGGTGTGGGAGCTGATCTCACCGACGGATTACCGGCAAAACCGACTGGAAGGAGCGCCTGTTTATTTTACGCCCATAGGTCCCGAAGCGCGCGAGAGCATTCGCAGCGTCTGGAACGACCTGGCCGGAGGCGCGGCGGACCCGCTGATTCTGCAGGTCAACGGTCGTGCGGTAGAACTGCCCGCTTTTCGAAACGGCGTGGCGCGGGCCAGTTTTTATGACCTTTGTGGAAGGATGCTGGGCCCGGCAGACTATCTTGCCATCGCGGAAGAGGTCAAAGTTCTGGTGCTTGAGGACATCCCACGTCTGTCGCGCAATAATTTTAACGAAGCCAAACGGTTCGTAACGTTGATTGATGCTCTGTATGAGGGAAAAGTCCGCTTGATCTGTTCAGCTGCGGCAGAGCCCGAGATGCTGTATGTCGAAGGTGAAGGCACATTTGAGTTTGAACGCACCGCGTCGCGCCTGCGCGAGATGCAGGATCAGGATTGGGGGCAATAGGGGCGCTGCCCCCGCCGTGCTTTGCGCGACTCCCCCAGGATATTTGGCCAGATGAAGCTGTGCGGATGCGCCTTTTTCAGCCGTTCTCGCGCAGAATATTACCGGCCAGATATAGTGATCCACAGATCAAAACCCGCACCTGCGGGTCATCTTCAGTAATTTTTCTCAGGGCCTCGGCCACACTATTGGCAGTAGACGCTGCTAGCCCAACCCGAGAAGCGGCTTCAGCGGTGTCGTCAGCGCTCAGCGTATTTACCTCGCTCGGGATAGAGACTGCCGTCAGGCTTTGCGCCTGTGCGGCCAGCGGCGCCAGATACCCGGTGACGTCCTTTGTGTTCAACATCCCACAGATCATATGGGTTGGACGTGCAGGCAGCTTCGCCAGTAGATCGGCCAATGCCAAACCCGCGGCCGCGTTGTGACCGCCATCCAGCCAGAGCTCGGCCTCGGGGGCCTGTTCGACCAGAGGGCCGGTTTTCAATCGCTGCATGCGGGCTGGCCATTCAGCCTTGGTCACCGCAGCCTCATAGGCGTCTTCCCCAAGATCCAGATGACGCAATACCGCTAGCGCGGCGCCGGCGTTTTGATACTGATGTGCGCCCAACAGATTTGGCAGCGGTAGATCGCGCAGGCCAGTTTCGTCCTGATAGACGAGCCGCCCGTTTTCTTCGGTGACGTGCCAGTGTTGGCCATGCACCAACAAAGGTGCACCCAGACGCGCGGCGGTGTATTCAATGACCTCCAGCGCCTCGTCCTGTTGCGGGCCAACGATGCAGGGAACACCGGGTTTGATGATGCCGGCCTTTTCCGCGGCGATCTTACCCAAGGTATCGCCCAGAAATTGCTCATGGTCGATTGAAACCGGCGTGATGACCGTTACCGCTGGGTCGTGAATGACATTGGTCGCATCCAACCGGCCACCCAACCCGACCTCAAGCAACGTGTAGTCCGCCTTGGACCGGGCAAAAGCCAGCAGGGCCGCGCAGGTCGTGATCTCAAAATACGTGATGTTCTCGCCACCGTTGGCGGCATAACATTCGTCCAGAACCGCCGTCAGATCCGGTTCGGAAATGAGTTCACCCGCCAGACGAATACGCTCATGAAACCGGGCCAGGTGGGGCGAGGTATAGGCATGGGCGGTCAGCCCTGCCCCTTCCAGCCCCGCTCGGATCATGGCCTGGGTCGAGCCCTTGCCGTTGGTTCCCGCGATATGGATCACCGGCGGCAGTTTGTTTTGCGGATTGTCCAGCGCGGCCAGCAGACGCCAGACACGATCCAAGGTCAGGTCAATGATCTTGGGATGCAGCGCCATCATCCTTTCCAGGATGACGTCCGATGTCTGAGAGGTCATTTTTCTTCCACGTCTTCAGCCGGGGCTTCTGCCACTGCATCTTCAGATTCGGGCGCAGGCAGATCACCTTTGACCGCCGGAGGCTGGTTCATCAACATCCGCGTGATCGTGATCAGCTCATCGCGCATTTCGGTCCGCTTGGTCACACGGTCCAACATGCCGTGATCCAACAGGTATTCCGCGCGTTGGAAGCCTTCGGGCAGCTTTTCCCGGATCGTCTGTTCGATCACGCGTGGACCGGCAAAACAAATAAGCGCATTGGGCTCTGAGATATGGACATCACCCAGCATCGCGTACGAAGCCGTCACACCGCCCGTCGTTGGGTGAGTCAGCACTACGATGTAGGGCAGATTTGCCTCTTTCAGCATTTCTACTGCCACGGTTGTGCGGGGCATCTGCATCAGGCTTAGGATACCTTCCTGCATCCGTGCGCCGCCAGCGGCCGAAAACAGGATCAGCGGGCGCTTTAGCTTCACCGCCTCTTGCGCGGCCGCGATGATCGCGTTGCCGACATACATGCCCATGGATCCGCCCATGAACGAAAAGTCCTGCGCAGCTGCCACAATCGGGGTTCGGCCAATTTCACCCAGGGCGACCAACATCGCTTCTTTCTCGCCCGTTTTCTTTTGGGCGGCTTTCATCCGGTCGGGGTACTTTTTCTGATCGCGGAATTGCAGCGGATCGTCTTTGGGCGCGGGAACCTCGACCTCGGTAAAGATCCCACCATCAAACAGATGATCGAACCGCTCGCGCGGAGTGATCGCCATATGATGATCGCACTGGGTGCAGACATTCTGGTTTTCTGCCAACTCACGGTGAAACAGCATGGTTCCGCATTCATCGCATTTGTGCCAAAGATTCTCCGGCACTTCTCGGCGCGAGAAGATCGAGTTGATCCGTGGGCGGACGTAGTTTGTAATCCAGTTCATATCGGAACCTTGGCTTGTGCGGCTTTGACGTCAAATAAGACGCTACGGAAAGAAATGCAATCAACGCCTGAGCGCAACCCGCGCCGTTAGCCAACTGACGATCATCACAGCAAAATCCACATACAGCCATTGCCGCAGCGCCCCGGTATCCGACATGTCGTAAGGAAGCAGATACAATGCCAGACCACTTAAGCCATCGGGTAAGGAAACAAACAGCAAAGCGACCATATTATTGAACAGGTGCAATGCGATAGCAGGCCCCAACGTCCCTGACCGTGCCGTCAGATCCGCCGCCATCAGGCCGAACATCCCGGACCACACGGCAACCAATAGCGCGTTGTCTCCGGCCGCGCCAGGGGCATAGTGACCTGCCGCGAACAAAATCGACGGTACGCCCAACCAAATAACCGGCGATCGGAATCGCGCTGCCAGACTTTGCTGGATGTAACCCCGAAAAAGCACCTCTTCAGCGCTTGTCTGAATCAGCACTGCAAATAGCGAGAAAGGCAGAAACAACAGCCAGGTCGACAGTGCCAAATTCTGCGTCAGCGTTGCGCCCATGCCATATGGCGGCAAGATGGCCACGACGATCCCAACGATCAGCAATGCCTTAAATACATTCCAGAATTGCCCAATGCCCTCGCGCCATGGACCACAGATTGAGCTCAGAGTTCGATGTTGTAGGCGTTTTGCAGCGATGGACACGCCCAATGTGATGAAGCCAAAGCTTGCCAGTAGCACCAAAAGTGCAACCGGGGATGCGCCGGTCAGCAAACCTTGGGCCCATTCGACGGATCCAAAACCCGCAACCAATCCAAAAAGTAGAAAGTTCAGAAGGATGCCAACCACGCCAACAATCGTCAGCCCGACCAGCAGGCGCCAAAGCTCTGGCCGTGCGCGCGAAGGTGCAACAAGTCGTTCATGCGCTATGTATCTGCCGGGGCGGGCGTCAGGCATTGTCGGCCGTTTCCCGGTTCGGCGCGTCATCGTCGAAGATCAATGAGGTTGCATTGGCGGCGTTCAGCCTTTGGGAAATCGTAGTCAGATAGCCGGCAACCGTCTGCAGCAGCTGCATCGCAACACCTGCGTCACTTTCAATAACCGCGCGCAATTCCTCGGCCCCAATGCGCAGGAACGAACAATTCTTGACCGCGACCAAATCAAATTGCCGAATTTCACCCGTGATGATCGACAAGTCTCCGATCAGACGCCCCGGCTCGATGACCGAGATCGTACGCGCGGTTCCGTTCCCTTCATTCCAGATCAGGTCGGCTTCACCCGAAATACACAGATAAGCGGCATCTGGCGTTTGCCCTTCGGAAAAGATAATCTGCCCGGCTGCGGCATCGTACCATTGCGCCGAAAACGCCAGAAGGCGCTGGTTGCGACCGTCAATGCCAGAAAACAGCTCGGTCGACGAGATAATCTTGAGCTTGCGGCTCAGATCATCTGTTGAGCTGGCCTCTTCTTCTGGACGGGTTCGCGAGACGCCGTCAATTCGACCATCCTTGATCTCGACGAACAGATCATAGGCTTCGGGATGGGCAAAGTAATCCTCCATGAAGATCATGACGGAGTCCGGCAACAATTCCCGCAGTTTCAGCCGGGTTCTCAGCCTGCTCTCGGAATCATGGCTGGCCAGAGCTTTGTCCAGGATCAACACATCAGGACGCTTGATTCCAGCGCGCGAGAATGCGGCGCGTTCCTGAAATACCGTCGGCAGATTATTCCCACCCAGACCCGAGGGCAGGTCATAGATAATGGCCGCCGCCCGGCGGCGCAGACCAGCTTCGTTCATGGCTTCGGCGACGACATCTTCGATTTCATCTGTGTGCGCCCCGGCCATCAAAGAAACCCGCCCGAACAGGGCATTTTCCATGACAGTCATGCGTTCAATATATGCATCTGGCGTGACCGGAACGAACATCCCATCCATCGAGGCACGCAGCTGTTCCGCCTGCCCCCTTCGGATGGCCAAGATTTTATCTTTGTACTCGTCTGGAAAATCAGGCCCGATCTGTTCCGCCGTCAGCAGGAACGGAACGGTCAGCAACAAGGCACGCTCGCCCTCGCTGATTGCTTCATCCCCTTTGGCTTTGCGCCGGTCCTCGATATCAAGCAGACGGTGGAACATATCCTTGGCCATACCCAGACGAAGGAACAGTGGGTGATCTGCCCCGTCCCGCCCAAACGTCTGGTGCAGTGTTTCCAGCACCGCGCTTGCAATGCTCATTGCGTCATCGTCCAGATCGTGATGGCGCAGCATCCACATGAACCGATCATCGCCCGCCAGAATATCCGGTGAGATATCGCGGGACGGAGCGGCAAACAGCAGGTTGCCCCCCAGCGGAACAGCCGGGTTAAAGCGGTCCGGTTCGAACCGATAGACATACCGCGCCAGGTCTTTTTCTTCCAACCTCTGCGCGACCGTGTCGCGCAGATTTACGATATCACGCGCAAGGGCAGAATGTTGCACTGGATCGAACTGGGTACGTAATGTCCGGCGGAACATGAACTCGTCGATGCCCATCGCCTCGACCAGCTGGAACCACCAGTTGCGGATATCCTCGATGTCTTCCAACCCTGCCAGGCCGGGATCGATCCACTCATCCGACAGGGAATCCGGAGGGTTCCCGGCCCGCACCGCTTCGATTTGCCACCGGCTTGGGGCTTTCTTTGCGTCGGGTTCGTGTTGTGGATGGGTTCGCAGCGGCATCAAAAGGTTATCGCCCAAAGTCCCGTCAAACAGATAGGGTCGCGAATAGGCATAGCCGATCCGCGCCGCAATTACCGTCTGGTGGAGTTTTAGCAGATCGTGACCCGCAATTGTGACGCTGCCTTGTATCGGCAAAAGCTCTCGTGTCAGCAGTTGCGCCAACGCGCCGCGCTCGGCGGCGCTTGATGACTGAATAGCAACGCGGGCACCCTTGGGGATGGTCAGGTCGATATCTTCAAGGATGGTTTTCCCGTCATCATCGCGCACTGTTACATTGCGCAGTTCGATATCGCCGCTGAGATGCGGAATGGACTCCGGCTCACCTACAAACAGCTCTTCAGGGATCATGTTGTCCGGGGCAAAGCGTTCAATCACGATTTCCCAGCGCAACGACATATCCTGAACCTGGTTGTAATAGGTCAGCAAATCTTTCCATGGGCCGCTAAGGTCCTTGTATGCCCCAAGCGCTGCGACCAACGCACCCACTGTCACCTCACCCGTGATGGCCAGATAGCCACCGACCGAATAGAACAGGAACGGCGTCATCTGAGTAATCAGATTGTTGAGGAACTTCATAAAGAACTTCTTGTTGTAGATCTTGAACCGGATCTCGAACAAGGTTCCCAACCGATGGCTGAATTGTGCCAACCGATAGCGCCAGCCACCATTGGCCCGCAAATCGCTGATGCCCGCCGCGCTTTCGCCAATTTCCGAGCTGAGGTGGCGGACCTGCTGAATTCGTTCCTTGTTCAGCAGGTTGATCTGGCGCTGCAGTTTTGGGATCAGCCATGCCTGCAACGGAATCAGCGCGATGCTGGCCAGACCGAACCAAACGCTTTGCATGAACAGAAAGGTGACAATGGTCATCATCTGACCAAACTGGAACACCGGCTGGGCAATCGCATCACCCATCAGGCCGCCCATCGGTTCGGCCTCGGAGGTGATCATTGAAACAAGTTCACCCTGGCTGGTGGTGGCAAAATACGATTTCGGAAATCGCATCGCGCGGTGAATCAGCGTGAACCGCAGGCGGCGCAGCATACGTTCGGCCAATATGCCCTTCATCGTGTTGATGCGCATCTTCATCAAGCCGCTGGCGATTACAGTGGCCAAAAATGCAAAACAGAGGATAAGCAGATATTGGACCTGCGTGAAGGTGAACCCAAAAAGTGTAACGCTATCGTTGGGCGCACCGATTGCGTCGTTGATGATCTGCTTTGGCAGCTCTAGCGAGGCGTAGAGAAACGGAAACGACAATACCGTCAGAAACAACAGCACAAGCTGCTGCTTTTTTGAGTGTTTCCAGATGAACGAAAATAGTGTGGGTTCCATGCCCCGGCCTTGCCTCAAAGAATTTAGTACGCGGTTTTTCGGATAATCCAAAGCAATCAGGTGCCGGACGGTACGCACAGTCCCGGATGATTGCAAGAACGGCAATGGCGGCCTTAGCAGACACAACCAAGACCGCCCAGTCACAACCACGTTAGTGTCGGATAGTTTTATGCGGATTTCACCAATTCGGCCTTATCCTCGCCGTTGTCTTTGACTAAAGAAGGTCAAGTTCAGACGATGGGATCATGGGCAAACTTCTCGAACGATATCTACACCGCAAAACGATTGCGCGTTGGCAACGGGCCGTTCAAGACGCGGCCGGGGCCACGAACCCCCAATTGCGTCAACAGCGCGACGAGGCGCGCAAACTGCGTGCGCAATTGGACCGTTTGCTACGGGAAGCAAACGAAAGACTGACGCTGCCCCTGATTGGATCAAAGCAATTCCCCAAGCCGCTAGGTACTGACTGGTGCTGGCGACCTGATTTGTGGCGGGGTCCCTTGCCCCGGCCCGGTCTCGCCTCAATCCCGCGTAAGGTCGAGTTGGATCAACAGGTAAAGATATTCCATGACTGCGCTTTATACGAGATCAGTGTGCGACAGGCACGGAACATGGACGAAAAGGACCTGGCCGCTTTTGGACTTGGCGTCGAAGTGTTTGGCTTTGCGGGGTCATTCCTGTCCGTGTCGCTGGATTTGCCGCCCGAGGCTGTGCAAGGTCTGACGCGGCAGCACCTGATGCGGGTCGATGCCCAGATTGAAACAGAGCGTCCGCTGGACGTGACCGCGCGATTGAATATTCGGCACGGCCCAAACACTGATTCCGTTCCACGGTCTCTTGATTTGTCGACAAGTTCGAATGTTCTGGATTTCGATCTTGCCAATTTGCCGCTGAACGAACGGCGTATAGACAAGATCTGGCTGGATCTGGTTCTGACCAATCCGGCTATGAACCGCATAGTTCTGCGGGACCTGACCCTTTGTCGCCACCACCGCGCCGACATGTGAGAGCATTGGCCATGACACAACCAACCTTGACCCCAACCCTGTTCGAAAACGGCATCTGGCGCGGGTACCTACAGGCCGACACTGAACCGCATGTCGAAGTCCGTTACATGGGCCAGGCGCTGGAGGGTGTATTCATGACCGCCACCGATGGTGGTTGGGAGCTGAGTGTGCCAGTGCCATCAACCGCGATTGCCGACGGGGTTCATTGCTTTGTAATAGCCGATGCAAACACATCACAGAAGATCGGTGAATTCACAATTATTGCGGGCGCATCAGCCGCGGATGATTTGCGGACCGAAATCGCTTTGTTGCGGGGAGAACTGGACTTGTTGAAAAGGGCATTTAGACGGTCTCAGGCACCTTCGGACTGATCCGGGTTTTCTTCGTTTCCAAGGCTTTGTCTATCTTTCAGGCGGAATCCGTGCATCATAAATGGCATCCGAAGCAACCCGGGTGCGAAAATGGACCGCAGCAGTATCGTCAAGGTCATCGCTCTGATGGTGACAGGGTTCGGGATCGGTATCGACTTTACCGGCGCTCTTATTCTTGTCCCAGCCATCGAAAACAGCTTTGACGCTGATATTACCAGCACCCAGTGGGTTCTGAACATCTACGCCTTGTTTTTTGCCATGACCATGGTCGCCGGGGGGCGCATGGGGGACATGTTCGGGCATCGCAAGATGATGATCATCGGGCTGGCGATCTTTCTATTTGCGTCCGTCATGTGCTTTGTCTCTCCCAGTCTCGACTTCCTGATCGCCGCGCGTGCTTTGCAAGGGATTGGTTCGGGTTGCGTCTGGCCTTGCACGCTTGCTTTTGGCGCCACCAAAGTCTCGCGCCCCGAACACCGCGCCATGATCATGGGTATGATCCTTGCCGGTGTGACCAGCGGCAATGTCTTTGGTCCTCTCATCAGCGGCGCCGCAGTCAGCTTTGGCGACTGGCGCTTGTTCTTTCTTGCAAACGTGTTGTTTTCGTCCATTTCGATGGTTACGGCCCTGATCCTTATGGAGCGTGAAACTCAACACAAACAGGGCGAACATATCGATTTCGCCGGTATAGGTATTCTTTCGTTTGCTGTTCTTTTGCTTCTTTACGGGCTGGACGTCGGTGCGGACTGGGGCTGGACGTCTGTCCCTCTGCTGATGTTGTTTTTCGTCAGCGCCGCGCTGTTCTTCTTTTTCCCGCAAGTCGAAAAGCGCGTGAAAGAGCCTCTCTTGCTGCCACAAATGATGCAGAACCGCGAGTTTCGGATCACGCTAGGACTGAACATGTTCAACGTGTCGGCGGCCTTTGTCGGGCTGCTATACTTCCCTCAATACATGCAAAAGGTCCTTGATTGGTCGGTGTTTGAGTCGGCGATTGGTCTTGCCCCGCTGACACTCCTGCTGGCCGTCGGTTCGATTGTTTCGGGCACTCTTTATAATGATTTCGGGCCAAAGCGCCTGCTGTTCTGGGGATATTTGATCGCAACGACTGGCGCTCTCAGCATTATCATCTTACCGGCGGGGTTGGGCTATTTTCAGATTTTGCCCGGCATGGCGATGATCGGGCTGGGCGCAACGTTGACGGTTGGGCCATCAGGCACTGCAGCCGTGTGCGCTGTCAAACCTGAACGCGCCGGACTTGTCGGCGGGCTGAGCTTTATGACCCATCTGGTATACGGCGCTATATCCGTCGCCTTCGCGACCGCAATAATGTATGTCGTCAGCCTGTCCAGCCTCAGCAAACAGCTGGTTGCGGATGGGATCAACATGTCTGCAACCGATCAAAAGGCGATCAACGGTGGAACGCTTACGACCGGTACGGCCCGCGCTATCATGGAAAAGCTAAGCTCGGAAGAGGCCGATAAGGTAAAATCCGCCGTCGCTGCCGCATTCGATGCAGGTATGAACATGGCCTTTGTTTTTGCGGCCATCTCGGTCTCGATAGGCATTGTTCTGGCGATGATGCTTGACGAAGAAAAGCTGCACAAGGTAGAGGGCTGATCCCGGCCTTTGCAGAAAGGGCCGCCTGTATCGGCGGCCCTGTTTGTCTTACTGAGACGGTCCGTTGGGATTGAACGCCGACAAACCTTTGAGGATGTCGATGGCGTAGGCCAGCTGATAATCCTCTTCCCGCAATTCAGCCGTGGCTTCGGCTTTGGCGCGGTCTTCTTCGATCTGACGAATTTCATCTTCGCTGAGGCTGTCATTGTTCAGGCTACCGCGTAGATCAGCTTCGGACCGTGTCCGTGCGTTGGCTTCCTCTTCCTCAGCATCCGGCGCAGGGCGCGGCTGTTCAACGATGATGTCGGGGCTGACGCCAAGTGCCTGAATTGACCGGCCCGAGGGCGTGTAATAGCGCGACGTCGTCAGACGCATTGCGCCATCGCCACGCAGCGGCATGACCGTTTGCACCGACCCTTTGCCAAAGCTCTTGGTGCCGACAACGATCGCGCGACGGTGGTCTTGCAGCGCGCCGGCCACGATTTCCGATGCAGAGGCGGACCCGCCATTAATCAGGACAACGATTGGTTTACCTTCGGCCAGATCACCCGCTGTTGCATTGAAACGTTCACCGTCGCTTGGGTCACGACCACGGGTGGACACGATCTCGCCTTCGTTCAGGAACGCGTCCGAAACTTTGATCGCCTGGGTCAGCAACCCGCCGGGATTGTTCCGCAGATCAAGGACGACCCCGTTGACCTTGTCCAGACCACCGGCTTCCTCAATCTGCTCATTTAGGCCTTCTTGCAGGTTCGGGAATGTCTGATCGTTGAAGGTGGTGACGCGTAGGACTACGCTGGTGCCTTCGGTCCGGGCACGCACGGCTGTCAGTTTGATAGTGTCGCGAATGATGGTGATATCAAACGGCTCTTGCTCGCCTTCGCGGACGACCGTGATCACGATTTCCGACCCGACCGGGCCACGCATCAGATCGACGGCCTTGTCCAATGTCAGGCCAAGGATGCTTTCCCCATCGACATGAGTGATGAAATCACCTGCTTCGATACCAGCCTCATCCGCAGGTGTGTCGTCGATTGGCGAGACAACTTTGACATACCCTTCTTCTTGCGTGACCTCGATGCCCAATCCGCCAAATTCGCCCCGTGTCTGCACGCGCATCTGCTCGGCATCATCGGGTGAAAGGTAGCTGGAATGCGGGTCAAGCGACGTGAGCATGCCGTCAATGGCCGCCTCAATCAGCTCTTCCGGCTCAACGTCTTCGACATACTGGGCGCGGATACGTTCGAAAATATCGCCAAACAGATCCAATTGCTCGTACACGCTGGCCTTGCGGTCAGCTTCTTGCGCCAGCAAAGGACCAGCGATTTGTGTAGTTGCGATTACACCTGCCACGGTTCCGGCCAGACCGGCCATCAGAAATTTCTTCATACTCGTTTATCCATCCTTGTCGGTCCGAAACCATGATTCCGGGTCCACGGGGCTGTTATTCTGTCTTACCTCTATATAGAGCGTTTCTGACCGGTCAGTTCCAGTGCCATCACCGCTTGTTGACAAAATTGCGCCGATTTCGGGCGATTCACCCGGCATCAAACCCACCGGAGTGCCTTCGGGGATGACCTCGCCCATGTCTCCGTAAACGTCTTGCAGCCCGGCGAACACGAACAACAAGCCCGGTTGCGGCTCGAGGATCATGACGTTCCCAAGCTCCAGCAATGGTCCACGGTACCGGATCGTTGCCGCGGTTGGCGCTGTAACAATTGCCCGAGGACGGGTGGCCAAAACCACACCGGGGCGCGTCACACCAGCCGCGTCAGTCTCATCCGCGCGGTGCAAAACTACGCCTTGGGTCGGCAATTCAATCCGCCCCTTGCGGTCAGAGACATCCGCGTCTGTTTCAGCAATTTCGCCTTCCGGGATTTCGGACAATCCGCTGGCAAACCCATCCAGCGTCTCGGTTGATGAGATCAGGATGGCGGTGCGCACCGGATCTTCGACAAAGCGACGGGGCAAATCCGTGCGGTCAGCGATGGCCTCGCTTAGGCTGGTGCGCGCGTTTTGCACACCGGTTAACCCTTCGACCAGAGTGTCTGCAGCACTTTGCTGAAGTTTCCGAAGGGTCTGGACCTCTTGCAGATCATGGGCCAGTGCCTGCGCGCGCGCGTTCAGTCCGGGAGTAACTTCGGACAGCATCATGCCTGCCCGCGCGGAACCAAGGGGCCCGGACGGGTGCAGCATCAGAACGGGTGGTGCCGTGGTCTCAATGGTCTGCAATACACCCAGCAGCTGCGCGACCTCCTGTTCCCGCGACCGCAATTCTGCTGTCAGCTGTGCCTCGCGGGTCGCTGCCATGCGCAACCCGTCCCGCATCGCCGAAAGCCCGGCCTCATAAGCCTGGATAGTTTCGGTCAGGGCACGCACGCGGTCGCGGGCACCGTCGGCTTCAGTCAGGTTGATCGAGGCCTGTTCCAGCATGCGCGCCGCATTCAAGGCTGCTGTGGACGGATCTTTCTGCGCGCTGGCAGGCGACGCAAGACATATCGCAAAGATAAGCGCGCGCATCGTCATGACAGCAGGCTCTGCCCCGTCATCTCGGGCGGTTGCTCAAGACCCATCATGTCCAACAGCGTCGGGGCTAGATCGGAAAGGCGGCCGTTGCGCAACGAGACACCTTTTGGCCCACCGACCAGCGCCACGGGAACCGGGTTCAGAGTATGCGCGGTGTGCGGCCCGCCGGTTTCGGGGTCAACCATGACCTCGCAATTGCCGTGATCCGCAGTGATGATCATCGCACCACCAACCTTGTTCAGCGCCGCGACAACCTGCGACAAGCCCTGATCGACGGCCTCACATGCCTTGATTGCGGCTTGCAGATCGCCCGTGTGACCAACCATGTCCGGATTGGCATAGTTGGTGACGATGAGGTCATAGTCCGCCTCGATCGCCTCGACAAACTTCGCCGTCACTTCGGCCGAAGACATCTCGGGCTGCAGGTCGTAGGTGGCTACTTTGGGCGATTTCGGCATAAACCGGTCTTCGCCTTCCTCGGGCGTTTCCTTGCCGCCATTGAGGAAGAACGTGACATGGGGGTATTTTTCGGTCTCGGCCAGACGGAACTGGCGCAACCCCTTCTTGGCAACCCACTCACCCAAAGTGTTCACGATTTTCCGCTTGGGGAACACGGTTGTCATATAGGCATTGTGACCGTCGGAATATTCGACCATTCCCAACAGGGCGGAAAGCTGCGGGCGCGGGCCCGTATCGAAGTCCGAAAAGCCCGGTTTGCCAATCGCGCGCAAGATTTCACGGGCGCGGTCCGCTCGGAAATTCAAACAGAAAACCCCGTCACCATCCTGAATGCCGTCGTAACCTTCCAGAACAGTGGGAGCGATGAACTCATCGGTTTCAGACTGGTTATATGCGTGATCCACAGCGCTATGCGCGGTTGTGGCAGCCCGACCCTGGCCTTTAACCATCGCATCATAAGCCTCGCTGACGCGTTCCCAGCGATTGTCCCGATCCATTGCAAAATACCGACCACAGACCGTGACGATACGCGCCCCGTCGGGCAAACGATCTTCAAGCTCAGACAGGTAGGTGAATGCCGATTTCGGAGCGACGTCGCGCCCGTCCGTCATGGCGTGCAGCGCCACCGGAACGCCCGCATCGGTGATCGCCTTGGCAGCAGCGACGATGTGGTTCAAATGACCGTGGACACCACCGTCCGAGACCAAACCCATCAGATGCGCCGTTCCACCTGCTGTCTTCACCTTTGCTATGAAGGTCTGCAATGCGGCATTGTCGAAAAAGCTGCTGTCTTCAATCGCCAGGTCAATCTGCCCCAGATCCATCGCAACAACGCGGCCCGCCCCGATATTTGTGTGACCTACCTCGGAATTGCCCATCTGGCCGCTGGGCAAGCCAGCATCCGGGCCATGTGTAATAATGGTCGCGTGCGGCCCATTGGTCATGATCGCATCAAAGGTCGGAGTATTTGCAAGGTACGGCGCGTTAGACCGCGTGTCTTCGGACAGGCCCCAACCATCAAGAATGCACAGGACGACGGGTTTGGGGGCGTTCATTGCGGCTCTCCGGATTTCTGCTCTGGTCGGTCTTGTATCGCCTGCCCTCGGGCAATTGAACCTTATTTTGTGCGCGGTTGTGCAGATTTAATACTTAGTCCGCTCAACCCTTGTTTATCAAATCCGTATACGGACGCGCCGTGCGACCGCGATACTTAACGGTCAGGTCCAGCGGCGCATCGTTTTCATCATAGACCCCGACCACGATCCCCCTGCCCCGGCTTTTGCTCCGCATCTCAATCAGCTGTTGTTCCGACCGGGTCGTGCGCTGCGACTGGCGGCGTGTCCAAACGAACAGGTGGTCGTACATTGTGGCAACAATATCGGCGTGATCGGCACTGTTCCCCAGATCGACAAGCTCGTTAGGGTCATTTTCCAGATCAAACAGGATAGGCCGATGACCGCCTTCGCAGTGGATCAGCTTCCACTTTTTATTGGCTGCCATGAACATGACTGCGTCGCGAACCGAGGCGTTCAGCTTGTCTGCGATTGGCGATGCAGAATAGTCATATTCGCAGATCACCACATCGCGGAGCGTTTCCTTTTCCTGCCCGTGCAGGATCGGCAGCAAAGACTGCCCCTCAAGGATATGCCCTGCAATCTCACCGCCCGCCACATCCACAAATGTCGGAGCAAGGTCGATGGATTCGACCAGCGCATCGCTGACGGTTCCGCGTGTGCCATCCGCCTCAGGCGAGGGATCGTAGATGATCAGCGGCACCTTGGTCGAGGCATCCTGAAAGAACGTTTTCTCGCCCAACCAGTGATCGCCCAGAAAATCGCCGTGATCGGATGTCAGCACGATCATCGTGTCCTCCATCCGGCCGGTTTTCTCCATCCAATCGAACAGCCGCCCCATCTGATCATCGGCCTGTTTGATCAACCCCATATAGGCCGGGATCACCGCATCCCGCACATCCTGCCGCGAGAAAGTCTGCCCAACCTTAGTATCCATAAATGCCTTGAGCACCGGATGCGCACTCTGACGTTCCGCGCCGGAGCGCACGACCGGCAGAACATGTTCCGGCCCGTACATCGTGGCATAGGGTTCCGGCACGATGTATGGCCAATGCGGCTTGATAAAGCTCAGATGACAGCACCATGGGCCGTCATGGGTCTCCATGAATTCGATGCCACGACCGGTCAGATAGGGGGTTTCGCTGTCTTCTTCAGCGATGTTCGCAGGTTCATCCGAGTTTTTCAAAAACCAGCCGGACAGGACGTTGCCATCCGCATCCAGCCCCGAATTGGCAAAGTCGTGCCAGGGATTGTCACTCTCATACCCTTTTGCAGCCAGATGCTTATTGTATTCCTTTGCGCCATCCGGATCATTAAATCCGTCGGGTCCTTCAGGCAGCATACCGTCATCGCGTTCATACACATCAAACCCGCATTCCGCGACGCGCGCGCCGATCAGACTGTCAGGCTCCAACCCCAGCCGCTCCATGCCTTCCGCATCTGCGCGCATATGGGTCTTGCCGACCAGCCAGCAGTCCATCCCGGCCTTGCGCAGGTGATCCCCCATCGTGATTTCACCAACTTTCAGCAGAATGCCATTCCATGAGGCGCCGTGTGAATGCACGTAGCGGCCGGTATATGTCGACATGCGCGAGCTGCCGCAAATCGGAGACTGGATATAGGCCCGATCAAAGCGGACTCCGTCAGCAGCCAGCCGGTCAATGTTGGGGGTGTGCAAATGCGGATGCCCGTAACAGCTGAGGTAATCCCAGCGCAGCTGATCGAACACGATAAACAGGATGTTTTTGGCTTTGGCCAAACCCGCGCCCTCCCGCAAGATGCCTCAGGGGTTTATTTAGCCATTACCATCACTACAGCGAAGCGCAATCTGCGCTTAAGCCTGACGCTCCATCTGCTCAAGCATCTTTTTGGCACGTTTGCATTGCAACTGATCACGCAAGGGCGAATTGGGATCGACATCCTTTTTGCAGACCACACATTTGTCCGCGCCCGAGATTGCGTTCAGACCACCACAGCTGCCTTTGATCGTCTTGCCCATCAGCATGACGCCCAGCGACATGCCAACCACGATGATCAAAAGCAGAAAAAACGCTATGATAAAGGTGCTCATCCCGGTTCCTACCTATCAGTTGGTGCCCAGTGCGTCTTTGAACGCAGTGCTGTGAACCGTAATATAGGCATCGTCGCCGCCTGTCACATCCCGCGAGATGAAATACACGGCAAGTTTATGTTCTTCAGCCAGCTCCAGGCCCTTATCCTGACCCAGCGCGAGCATTGCCGTCGCCCAGGCATCCGCCATCATCGCATTTTCGGCCAGAACTGTGACCGAGGTCGTGCGATGCGTGATCGGACGACCTGTTGTTGGATCGATGATATGCGAATACCGCACGCCGTCCTGTTCAAAGAAATTCTTGTAGTCGCCAGAGGTCGCCATACCGAGGTCGTCCAACTGAACTACCAACTGCAGGTTTTGGGCCCCTGCTTCGGGCTTTTCGATCCCGATCCGCCAAGCCTCACCCTTGTCGTTCTGGCCCATGGTGACCAAATCACCGCCGATCTCGACCATATAGTTTTCGATCCCAGCGTCGCGCAGCGTCGCAGCCACGGCGTCGATGCCATATCCTTTGGCGATTGCTGACAGGTTGATACCCACGCCAGCATCTGATTTGGCCAAAGTTCCGTTGTCGCTGTCCAACATCAGCAAGCGTTCCTGACCAACGCTTTCCAACGCCGTCTGTATCTCGGCATCTGATGGCACCGGATCTTCTGGCTTGCGCGGACCAAAGCCCCACAGTTCGATCAGCGGGCCAAGCGTTACGTCGAACGTGCCGCCCGATTTTTCGTGCACGTCATTTGCTGCACCCAAAACCAGCGCAAATTCTTCGGAAACCTCGGTGGGTTCCGTGCTGGACGACGCCGAAAATGTCGAAACCTCTGAGTTGGGGTCCCAGTTGGACATCTTGGCGTTCACATCTGCCAACGTCTCTTCGACGGCAGAGCCCAATGCAGTCTCATCCACATCCGTGCCGATAGCGGTGATGTTGAATGTGGTACCCATGGTCTCACCGGACAGGCGCACAACCTCAGGTTCTTTGTCAAAGAGACATCCGGAAACAAGTGTTGCAACAGCCAGAACAGGCAAAAGGCGCATCGAGAGACCTCCAGAGGAAAACCGTGCCCGGCATATGCCAGCGGCCCCATGCAGAGTCAAACCGACTTCACAGCTTTAGCGGCAGGAAGCCCAACATAAGTAGCCCAATTCCGGCCGGCACACCGAACAACCAGGCTTTCTTTTGCCAGCCAACCGGCTGCTGTTTCCAGGCCATTCTAAAGTTATGCCCGCATACGACAACGGTAAAGAAAATCAGCACTGCGACGGGCGGGGTAAGGTACAAGTCAGACAAAAGGCCGGATATCCTTGTTTAGCGGCAGTTTTCCCCGGTTTGGGCATTTGCACCCTATACAGACCGCATTGCTGCGGTAAGGTGTAAGGGAAGCCATCTCAAAAATAAGAGGAGATTGCCAATGGCCCCAACCTCATATCAGCCCCCAACCCGCGGCGACAAGACCGATACAAGCACGCATAGCCAATCGGTTGAATCCAATCTGTCGCACTCGCAGACGACGGTGGCAAAATTGCTTGCGGGTAAAGGGGATGCTGTATTTGCGGTGCGCCCAAACGACACGATCCATTCGGTCGTGAATACCCTCAGTGAAAAGCGGATCGGTGCCGTGGTCGTGACCGATCAGAACGGCACTCTTCAAGGTATTCTGTCCGAACGCGACATCGTTCGGCGCATGGCTGACACGCCCGGGCAGACCCTGCCACAATCAGTCGAAGATCTGATGACGCGCGAGGTCAAGACATGTTCACCAGACGATTTTTTGAATGATGTCCTGAAAACAATGACCGAAGGACGTTTTCGCCACATGCCCGTTGTTGGCGACGGTAAACTGTGCGGCGTCGTCACAATCGGTGACGTTGTTCATTTCCGGCTGAAAGAGCTCGAGTATGAAGCGTTACGCATGAAACAAATGATCGTAGGCTGATCCTTCCGGCAGAAATCCCTTGACCTTGGCTGACTGACAGTATCCTTGATGCCAAAATTTGTTCGGTTATAGGTCGAGGGTAAATGAAGCACGTTCTGGTAACGGGTACAGCGGGATTCATTGGGTTCCATCTTGCAAAACTGTTGCTTTCGGAAGGATTCCGGGTGCACGGCTATGACGGGATGACCGATTACTATGATGTCGCGTTGAAAAACCGCCGGCATCAGATGCTGCTGCAAAACCCTGGGTTTTCCGTCACTGAGGACTTGCTGGAAAATCACGAAAAACTCAAACAGGTTGGAGATGACTTTAAGCCTGACGTGATTGTGCATCTCGCTGGTCAGGCAGGCGTGCGTTACAGCCTGGAGGATCCGCGCAGCTATATCGACTCGAATATTGTGGGCACATTCAACGTGATGGAGATTGCCCGCGAACATAAGGTTGAACACCTGTTGATGGCGTCCACCTCGTCGGTCTATGGCGCGAATGAGGTGATGCCCTTCACCGAGGTCGAAAAGGCCGACACGCCTCTGACCATCTATTCAGCTACCAAAAAGGCCAACGAGGCCATGGGCCATTCCTACGCGCATCTTTGGAACCTGCCCACAACTATGTTTCGGTTTTTTACCGTTTATGGCACTTGGGGGCGGCCGGACCTGGCGCTTTACAAGTTTGTGGATGCCATTCTGGATGACCGCCCGATCGATATTTACAATCATGGCGACATGTATCGCGATTTTACAAATGTGGATGATCTTGTCCGCGGAATCCGGCTGTTGATCGACAGCCCGCCCGTGCGCCCCGACAGCGCAGATGACATCGAAGAAGGCGACAGCCTTTCGCCCGTAGCGCCCTGGCGCGTGGTCAATATCGGAAATGGCGACAAAGTGCGCCTGTTGGATTTCGTCGAGGCGATCGAAGAAGCAGTCGGCAAGAAAGCAATCAGAAACTATATGCCCATACAGATGGGCGATGTCCCAGCCACTTGGGCCGATACCGATCTGTTGCAGCGATTAACCGGATATCGCCCACAAACCGATTTCAAGGTCGGGATTGCCCAGTTCGTGGAATGGTTCCGCGACTATCACGGAAAATGAACTGAGTGCCGCATGCTCGAAACAGACCCCAATTCTCGTAAAATTGCCGTCATCGGCCTGGGTTATGTCGGCCTGCCACTGGCAGTGGCGTTTGCCGGGGTGGGCCCGGTCATTGGGCTTGATATCAATGCCAAACGCATTGACGCGTTGCGCGCGGGGCAGGATAGCACTCAGGAAGTAGAACGCGAAGATCTGACCGCCGCGACAGGTTTGACCTTTAGTTCGGAACCTTCCGATCTGGCGGGATGTGATACCTTTATCGTGACGGTCCCAACGCCAATCACGGCGGGCAAACAACCGGATTTGTCGCCCTTGCTGAGTGCGTCCGAGACGGTCGGGCGTATTCTGAAAAAAGGTGACTTGGTGATTTACGAGTCCACGGTTTATCCAGGTGCAACCGAGGAAGACTGTGTGCCTGTCCTCGAGCGGGTTTCAGGACTTAAATTCAACATGGATTTCTTTGCCGGATACAGCCCAGAGCGGATTAACCCCGGTGATAAGGGCCATCGGATCTCGGACATTTGCAAGGTGACCTCGGGTTCAACCCCCGAAGTTGCCGATTTGGTAAATGCGCTTTATGGCCGGATTATCGCGGCGGGTACGCACAAAGCGGAAAGCATCCGCGTGGCGGAAGCCGCGAAAGTTATCGAAAACACTCAACGCGACCTGAACATCGCGCTGGTCAATGAATTGGCGATGATTTTTGGACGCCTGGGCATTGATACCGATGCGGTTTTGCGCGCAGCTGGCACCAAGTGGAATTTTTTGCCCTTCCGTCCTGGCCTGGTCGGCGGACACTGCATCGGCGTCGACCCTTATTACCTGACACATAAGGCAGAGGCGGTCGGCCATCATCCACAGATCATTCTGGCCGGGCGACGTCTGAACGACAGCATGGGCAGCTATGTGGTGTCGCAACTGGTGAAGCGGATGACTCGCGTCGGGATTGACGTCGGATCGGCGCGCGTGCTGGTCATGGGGCTGACATTCAAGGAAAACTGCCCGGATCTGCGCAACACCAGGGTCGTCGATATCATAGACGAACTGAAGGATTACGGTATTGAGGTAGATGTGCATGACCCGCACGCCGATGCCGCCGAAGCGTTGGTCGAGTATGGTATTTCCCTTGTCGCCGCCCCCAACGAACGCGCCTATGACGGCGTCGTTTTAGCCGTCGCACATCAGGAGTTCCTAGACGTCAAACCCGCGCAAATCAGAGCGTATGGAAAAGACACAAGCGTGGTCTTCGACGTCAAGTCGGTCCTACCGATAAAGGCCAGCGACCTTCGTCTTTGAGTACAAAAGAAAACCGGCGCTATAAGCGCCGGTTCTATGTTTCTTACCCACCGAAATCGTCGAGCATGATGTCTTCGCGGTCCACACCCAGATCCAGCAGCATGTTGATGACCGACTGGTTCATGATTGGTGGGCCACACATGTAGAACTCACAGTCCTCAGGTGCAGGGTGGTTCTTGAGATACTCTTCGAAAAGAACGTTGTGGATAAAGCCGGTGTAGCCTTTCCAATCGTCCTCTGGCTGCGCATCCGACAGGGCAACATGCCATTCGAAGTTGTCGAATTCCTCGGCCAGAGTGTCGAAATCCTCGACAAAAAACATCTCTTTCTTGGACCGTGCGCCGTACCAGAAGCTGATTTTGCGGTCGCGATTTTCCAGACGCTTGAGCTGGTCGAAGATGTGACTGCGCATGGGCGCCATACCGGCGCCACCGCCGATAAAGACCATCTCTTTTTGGGTGTCGCGGGCAAAGAATTCGCCAAAAGGGCCCGAGATGGTGACCTTATCACCCGGTTTCAGGTTGAAGATGTAGGACGACATCTGACCCGCTGGGATACCCTCGGAACCGGGAGGTGGCGAGGCAACACGGACGTTCAGCATGATCATGCCTTTTTCGTCCGGGTAGTTGGCCATTGAATACGCGCGCTCGATCGGTTCGTTCACAACCGATTCATACTGCCACAGATTGAAGCGGTCCCAATCTTCGCGGTATTCTTCTTCTACGTCGAAATCAGTGTATTTCAACGCATGCGCAGGGGCTTCGATCTGGATGTATCCGCCAGCGCGGAAATTCACGTCCTCGCCCTCTGGCAAATCCAGCGTCAGCGCTTTGATGAAGGTTGCCACGTTTTCGTTCGAGCGAACCGTGCATTCCCATTTCTTGACACCAAAGACCTCTTCAGGAACTTCGATGTCCATGTCCTGCTTGACCGCAACCTGACAGGACAGGCGATCGCCGCAAGAGGCTTCGCGCTTGGTGATATGGCTTTCTTCAGTCGGCAGGATCGAACCGCCACCTGAATGCACGCGCACACGGCACTGCGCACAGGTGCCACCACCACCGCAGGCAGAAGGCACGAACAACTTCTCAGCCGCCAATGTTTGCAGCAGTTTGCCACCTGCAGGAACGGAAATGGTTTTTTCACCGTTGATAGTGATGTTCACATCGCCGGTCGATACCAGTTTCGAACGGGCGGCCATGATGAGGGCCACCAAAGCGACAACGATCAGGGTGAAAAGGACGACGCCTAGGCTAAAAGTTTCCATTCGTCCCTCCTTACAGCTTCACGCCCGAGAAAGACATGAAGGCCATCGCCATCAGTCCCGCGGTGATGAAAGTGATGCCAAGGCCCTGCAAGCCATCCGGAATATCCGAGTACTTCAGCTTTTCACGAACGCCCGCCATAGCGGTGATCGCCAGTGCCCAGCCAAAGCCCGAAGACACACCATAAGTGGCTGCTTCGGCAAAGTTATAGTCACGCTCGACCATAAACAGCGATCCCCCCAGAATGGCGCAGTTCACTGTGATAAGCGGCAGGAAGATCCCCAGCGCGTTGTAGAGCGGCGGGAAGTACTTATCCAGAACCATCTCAAGGATCTGCACCATCGCCGCGATCACGCCAATGTAGGAGATCAGACCAAGGAAGGTCAGGTCCACATCAGGGAAACCCGCCCAAGCCAACGCACCGGGCTTCAGCAGATAACTGAGCAGCAGGTTGTTCGTGGGAACGGTGATCGCCTGAACGACCATGACCGAGATGCCCAGACCCAGCGCGGTCGAGATCTTCTTGGATACGGCGATGAATGTACACATCCCGAGGAAGAAGCTGAGCGCGAGGTTTTCAACAAAGATGGCCTTCACGGCCAGTGAAATCAGACCTTCCATCAGTGGGCCTCTACCTGCTGAATTTTGTATTCACGCTCTTCGACCTGGTTCGGCTTCCATGTGCGGAAGGCCCAGATGATCAAGCCGATGATAAAGAACGCGGACGGCGGCAGCAGCAGCATGCCGTTGGGCACGTACCAGCCACCATTGTTCACGGTTTCCAGAATGGTAACGCCAAACAGCGATCCGTTGCCGAACAGTTCGCGAATGAAGCCAACAAGCAGCAGGATCAGACCGTAGCCCATTCCGTTGCCCAAGCCGTCAATGAAGGATGCGACGGGCGGGTTCTTCATCGCAAATGCTTCGGCGCGGCCCATCACGATACAGTTGGTGATGATCAGGCCGACAAAAACCGACAAGGTTTTGGAAATCTCAAAGGCGTAAGCCTTGAGAACCTGATCCACCAGGATCACCAGCGAGGCGATGATCACCATCTGTACGATGATCCGGATCGAACCCGGGATCTGGTTGCGTAGGCAGGAGATGAAGAAGGACGAGAACGAGGTCACGAAGGTAACCGCCAGCGCCATCACGAAGGACACCTGCAGCGAAGAGGTCACCGCCAGCGCCGAACAGATACCCAGCACCTGCAGTGTGATCGGGTTGTTGTCGACAAGCGGGTCGACCAGCATCTCTCTCTTGGTCTGGGACATCAGAACTCTCCTGCTTGCAGTTTGGCCAGGAACGGAGCGAAGCCCGCATCACCCATCCAGAATTTCACCAGGTTATCAACGCCAACCGAGGTCAGCGTGGCACCGGCCAGCGCATCTACATAAAAGTCTGGGCCAGCGGCAGGTTGCGACTTGGATACTGTGATCTGCAGATCACCGGCATCATCCCGCAGCTTCTTGCCGTTCCACAATGCTTTCCAACGCGGATTGTCCACCTCGGCGCCAAGACCGGGGGTTTCGCCGTGCTGATAGAATTGAAGGCCGTAGATATCGTTGCCGTTGTTTTCCAGCGCGATAAAGCCATAGAGCGTCGACCACAGACCATAGCCGTGCAGCGGCAGGATCACCTTGTCCAACTCGCCGGATTCGTCGCGCAGCAGGTAGACAACACGGTACAACGCCTTGCGACCGATACCAGCCGGGTCATCGTCCAGCGCGACGCTCAGCTCTGGATCGCTTGCGGCGGCCAGATCGTCGAATGTTGCGGGATCGAACCGGTCGTCGACGAACTCACCCGTCGAAAGTTCAACAACGTGCGGCTCGAATGCGGCGAACGCCTCAGACACGTCGGTGCCGGGTTCATAAACACCAGCAACCTGCAGAACGTTGATCTGCTTGTCCTTCAGCGCGTTGGCTTCCTGGACCGGGCGCAGGCTAACGGCTGCGGCGGACACAACCATCGAGGCCACCAGACAAACGGCGACGGCGATAAAGATCGTTTTACCGACCGAGTCCGGCGAAGCCGCCAGAAACTTGGCAATCGCGCCCTTGGGTTCTGGGGATTGCGTATCAGACATGGCGACGCGCCCTCCGTTTGATGTTTGCCTGAACGACGAAGTAGTCGATCAGCGGTGCAAAGACGTTACCGAACAGGATTGCCAGCATCATGCCTTCGGGGAAAGCGGGGTTCACCACACGGATCAACACAACCATGATTCCGATCAGAGCACCGTAGATATAACGGCCCATGTTGGTATGGCTGGCTGAAACGGGCTCGGTCACCATGAAAGCCAGACCGAAAGCGTAACCGCCGACGACGACGTGCCAGTACCATGGCATCGCAAACATCGGGTTGGTATCCGACCCAATGAGGTTGAACAGCAGCGTCAGACCTATGGTCCCAGCCAGACACCCTACAATCAGGCGGAAATTGGCGATGCGCGTCATCAACAGAAATGCCAGACCGATCATACAAGCCAAGGTGGAGGTCTCTCCAAAACTGCCCTGCATCTGACCAAGAAACGCATTCCACCATGTCAGCCCCTCAGTGGCCAACGCCTGATATCCTTCTGAGGCGGATACCGACAGAGCTGTCGCGCCTGAAAAGCCATCAACCGGGGTCCAAACCGTGTCACCTGACATGTTCGCCGGATAGGCAAAGTACAGGAACGCACGACCGACGAGTGCTGGGTTCAGGAAGTTCTTGCCAGTGCCACCAAAGACTTCTTTACCAATCACCACCCCGAAGATGATGCCCAACGCAACCTGCCAAAGTGGCGTAGATGCGGGCAAGATTAGCGTGTAAAGCATGGAAGTTACAAGGAAACCCTCGTTCACTTCATGGCCGCGAACAGTCGCAAAGATGACCTCGAAGATACCGCCTGCAACCAGAGTGACGATGTAAATCGGCAGGAAATACATCATCCCGTGCATCACATTGGCAAAGATGCTGGCGGGGTTCAGCGAGATACCGAACATCTGCAGGATGGCGATCCGCCAGCCAGTGGCTGAATCGGGTCCAAGCGCGGCAATGGCCGAGTTTGCCTGAAAGCCGGTATTGTACATTCCCCACAGGATACAGGGGATCGTGGCGATCACGACATAGGTCATGATCCGCTTCATATCCACGTAGGACCGCGCATGGGGTGCAACGGAGGTTACCGTTTTCGGAGTGTAGACGAAGCTTTCGACCATCTCGTAGATGGGGAAATACTTCTCGTACTTGCCGCCCTTAGTAAAGTTCGGCTCGATCCGGTCAAAGAAGTTGCGCAAACCCATTCGGATCAGCCCTCCTTTTCAATCTTTGTCAGGCAGTCGCGCAGCGCCAGCCCATATTCATATTTCGCCGGACAGGCAAAGCCGATAAGGCCAAGGTCCTCTTCGTCCAGCTCCAGCGCACCTAGCGCCTGTGCAGTATCGGTATCCATTACCAGCAAAGCGCGTAGCAATTGCGTCGGCAAATAGTCCTGCGGCATCAACTGTTCGAATGTACCGGTCGGAACCATCGCACGGCGTCCACCATTCAGATTGGACGTGAATGCAAACAGCTTCTTGGCAAAGGCCGAGCCAAGAACCGGCTGAACCGCGTATTTCGACGGCATCGGAAGAATCCAGCCCAACGTATGCTGATCATGGTCTTCGCGGATGATGCTGATCTGACGCGCGAAACGGCCGAGGTAGGCTTGTGGCCCCTCTGCATGACGGCCCGAAAGGATCGAGCCCGAGATTACACGGGCCGTGCCGTCCACATTGATTTCGTCACGGGTAAGATCATCGGTCGATGCCCCCATGACGGTGCGGATCAGGCGGGGCTGGCGCGCGCCAGGGCCGGACAGGGCAACCACGATGTTCGGATCCAGATGACCCGTTTGCATCAGACGACCAATCGCGATGACATCCTGATAGCCGATTGTCCAAACCTGCTTTTCGCCGGCCAGCGGCTCAAGGAAGTGGATGTGGGTTCCAGCCAGGCCTGCGGGGTGCGGTCCGGAAAATGCTGCGGTTTCAACACCCGGAACGTGGGCGCCCGGCAGGGCTGCGCCCTCATTTTGGCACAGATACGTCTTGCCCTCGGTCAGCTTGGCAACTGCGCTCAGGCCGACAGCAAAGGCGTCACCTGCATCCTGGATAATGATCGCGGCATCAGCGGCCAGAGGCTCACTATCCATCGCTGTCACGAAAATTGCCGTGGGCTTGGTACCCGGTGCGGGCATCTTGGAATAGGGCCGCGTGCGGAAAGCGGTCCACAGGCCAGCCGCACATAGACGTTCGGTCACGCCCTCGGCGATATCGGCGTTGCCCACAGCCGAGAAATCCAGACCTGTGTCGTTGACGTCCGAGACTTCGATCACGACACTCTGCAATACCCGACGCGCACCACGGTTGATGGCCACGATCTTGCCGCTGAGCGGGGCGACCATCATCGCCTCGGGCACGTCCTTGTGGCAAAACAATGGTGTGCCCCGCTGAACCTCTTCACCCTCTTGAACCAGCATGCGCGGTTTCAGGCCCAGATAATCAGCCCCCAAAACCCCGACAGACCTGAATTCAGGACCCGGTTGGATCGTCTGCTCTGGCGCGCCTTGCACCGGCAGCTCCAACCCTTTTTTCAGTTTGAAAGTTTGCATGTCGCTACTGTCTTCCAAGCCTCTTTCCTGCAACACATCGTTCCCACCACTGCATAGTGGCACAAAACGATCTGTATGTGGGAGCCTGTGAGCAAAAAAGGCGCATAGCACCTGTTTTCATTCCAAGCTTCGTTTTGATCACGGTCCCTTTACGCGGGGATGTTGCCAAACGCAAACCCGTTGCCGCCTAAATTGCCGATATTTTGTCAAATTAACTTGAAGGGCTGCATTTTGGACCTGTTGAAATTGCATATCGCACCCGCAACACTTCCGGTGTAAGCACCCGGGATGGAACCAAACAACGATTTTGAGATTTTTCTGGTGGCAACACCGGGCCTTGAAGCCCCGCTGCATGCCGAAGCGGTCGAGCAGGGATTCGCAAGTGCAAAGCCCGTACCCGGCGGCGTCACCTGTCGCGGAGGCTGGCCTGAAGTCTGGCGCGCGAACCTGTGTCTGCGCGGCGCGAACAAAGTGCTGGTCCGACTGGGCGGGTTTCCCGCAGTTCATTTGGCACAACTGGATAAACGGGCCCGAAAATTTCCCTGGGCCGACTTTTTGCGCCCCGATGTGCCCGTCAAAGTCGAAGCGACAAGTCGCAAATCCCGAATCTACCATGCAGGGGCCGCCCGGCAACGTATCGAAGTGGCAATTACGGAAACTCTGGGCGCACCGGTTTCGTCCGATGCGGCCGTGCGCGTCCTGCTGCGCATCGAAAAGGACCTGTGCACCTTTTCGATCGACAGTTCCGGCGAGCCTTTGCACAAACGCGGCCACAAACCGGCTGTCGCCAAAGCCCCGATGCGCGAAACGATGGCGGCAATGTTTCTCCGAGAGTGCGGATTTGATGGGGCCGAGCCAGTTTTGGATCCGATGTGCGGCTCTGGCACCTTTGTTGTTGAAGCCGCTGAAATCGCGCTGGGGCTGCGCCCCGGCCGTTCCCGCAGCTTTGCCTTTGAAAATCTGCCAAGTTTTGACCCCAACGTCTGGTCCTCGATGCGCCAGCAACAACCTTTGGCCGAACCGGACGTGGTTTTTCATGGCTCAGACCGCAATAGCGGAGCGATTGAGGCCTCGACTAAAAACGCTGACAGGGCCGGGGTTGCCGATTTCACCATGTTTCAGACGCGCTCGGTCAGCGACATAAAACCCCCGTCGGATACCGCAGGTCTTGTTATTGTCAACCCACCCTATGGTGCCCGGATCGGGGATGAAAAACGCCTGCGATCCGTTTACGGCAGCTTGGGCAAGGTACTGCAAACCAAGTTCCAGGGCTGGCGTATCGGTATCGTGACCAGCAACGCAGGCCTGGCCCGATCCACCCGCCTGCCGCTGTTGCCCCCCGGGCCAATTGTGGACCACGGTGGCACCAAAATCCGACTGTATCAAACTGGTGTTCTGACCTGATCCTATGCCGGGGAACGACGAAGGCAATTCGCACAAACGACACGGAAACCCCCTTGCACATCCAAAAATGCAAGTATAGATCACGCGCCACGGTCGGAGTGTAGCTCAGCCTGGTAGAGCACTGTCTTCGGGAGGCAGGGGTCGGAGGTTCGAATCCTCTCACTCCGACCAATAAGACAAGGCGCCCAAGGGCGCCTTTGTTGTTTTCAGGACAGTGATCCAAAGTTCGCTGAACCTGAGCATTAGTCGGACCCTAACGCATTGGCAGCTTTACGCAGGTACGCGGCGTCGCATTCCAAAGCTTTCGCCACAGCCGCGCCGCGATCCAATGCCACCTTGGAACTAGCCGCAAGGCGGTTCGTAGAAACGTTCCGGGGCTTTCAATCCAGACCGGACCATTTGATGTCTACCAACCACTTTTTTGCGGCCAAAATCGACGCTCGCCCAGTTTGGTCGACATGTGACAACAGCCATACATCGCGGGCGACCGGATTTGTCTGATCATCAAATAAGAGGGCGCGGAGCCTTTTGTCGCCATCCGCGATTAACGATGGTAGCAGTGTTTTCCCTAGACCATTTGCCGTCGCTTCCAGTGCGGTTTCGACGTCCGCCACCCGGATATTGGCACGCCGCGTGCGTGAAGCAGAGATCGTTTTCTCAAGCCATTTGGCCTGCGGCAGACTGGCGTTGGCATCATCATAGGTGATCCAGCCGAGATTTTCCGCGTCATCTGCTGAGATCTTTCGATCTACATATACGCCAAATTGCAGCTCACCCAGTTTCTGGGCCTTAATGCGAAAGCCACCTTCGTATGGGCGGGCAAACCGCAGGGCCAGATCCGCCTCACGCCTAGAAAGGTCCAGATTGTCCGAGCTTGGAAACAGCTCGATCGTCAATTGAGGGTGCAACTGGCCAATCACGTCAATTTGGGGCACGAGAACGCGATTGATGATGATCGGTACAGCGGTGATCCGAACGACTCCTGACACGTGATCTGCCGTCCTGTTTGCACGTAATTGCAGCGCCCGGTTCGCGGACTCCATGGTTTCAGCGTAGCTGAGAATATCCAAGGCAGCATCGGTGGGTTCATACCGTCCCGCAGCGCTGCTTAGAAACAGGGATAGGCCAAGATCAGATTCAAGCGCCTTGACCCTGCGTGCCACTGTTGTTTCGTTCACCCCTGTCGCCTGAGCGGCGGCTTTTAGCTTGCCGCCGCGAAACAGGGCCAGGAAATATCTGAGATCATCCCAGTTTGTGCTCTGCATTTCTGCAGACTAGACTGGCAGATTATCCAATTCAATCGGCGAAAATGCTGTGCATAGATGATGGTGTTCCAAATAGGAGAGCAGCTTATGAATTTCATCATTCTCTTCGAAGATGCACCGCAGGCCGACCCTGACATCCGTAAAAACCATATGGCGCAGCATCTAAGTTTCCTTAAACGTCACGCAAGTAAGATTGAAGCGGCCGGTCCGTTGTCAGATCCCGAAAGACAAGGGCGCGATGGGCTTTGGCTGGTCGATGTGGACTCAATAGAAGACGCAGAAAGTCTGATCAGAGAAGATCCTTTCTGGGAGACAGGTTTACGTGCGTCATACTCAATAATCCCCTGGAGGCTGGTTTTTTCGGCAGGGTCGCGACTAATCTAGAAGCTGTATTGCTTTCGGCGACCAAGAAGAACAGTCGCCGGATAGCCCAACTGCAAAGATGGATTTTATCGACCTTTCTCGGCGCTGCACGAACGGTGGCCCCCGGAATTGTCACATCATAATTTTCGCAAATAGGCCCAGGACACATATCCCTTGAGCTGGCGCGCGCGATCAAGCGACACACGGCACCAACGGGTGCCACCAGTTTGCTCGCAACTGTGAACCCGCAGGGCGGTTCCATTTGGAAGCCCAACGATAACGATATACCCTGTTCCCGGCCCAGCACGCATTTTCAGCATGTCACCCTCTTCGACACCAAAAACCTCGTATCGTCCAAGTGAGGCCGCTTTTGCAGCCTCAGTGGTTATAAAGATCCCTAGAACAAATACCGCCAGGTGAAAGAAAATTGCGTTGCGCATCGGTTTTTCCTGCTTGTTGCCTCGGACATCATCTTAACGAACCGGATCGACAAGCGGAACGATTCCAAGCAATAACTTTAGGACGCCGACCGGTGTCCAAAGTGTGCTCAACCCGAAATAGCGCGTCGTAAGGGCAAAACGGATGTTTGGTTTATGGTGTTTCCCCGGCACCCAGCCTTCGGCTGCGTTGGTTCAAAACCCGTATGGGTTGTCCTCATCCGCTCGCCGGACGATCAGCGTCCGAATGCATGGCTGACGCAGGTCCGCACCTACATTGGGGGCATCGGTCTTACTTCATGGCCTAGCTTCCGGAACTGCCGGACCCGGTGGTGACTCGATCCGCAGGCCTCCATGTCGTTGTGACTGGGCTCGAGGTTTTCGAGAATTCTACTGCCGGATCTCAGTAAAATCGTCTTGAAGAAGGTTTCGACCGGCATTCAGAAATTGAACTGGGTACAGTGATTAAACAAAACCGGTAAATTTCCAAAGCGGTACCTTGAAACCTGGGCGGCAATTGTATACCGGTGCATACAAATATGATCGAGCGGGTTGCCCCACGCCCCTCAACAGCTGCAGATTCACACAAAGCGGAAACAGCCATGAGCCAGTATTCAGACTACTTGGATGAAATTGAAACGCGCAAAGAACAAGGGCTTAGCCCGAAACCCATCGACGATGGTGCGCTGGTCGAGGAAATCATCGAACAAATCAAAGATACCGGTCATCCGCATCGCGCAGATTCGCTGCACCACCTGATTTACAACACGTTGCCCGGCACAACCAGCGCTGCGGGTGCGAAGGCAACGTTCCTGAAGTCCATCATCGTCGGCGAGGTAACCGTCGAAGAAATCTCGCCCGAATTCGCTTTCGAACTGCTGTCCCACATGAAGGGCGGACCGTCGGTTGACGTGCTTTTGGATGTTGCACTGGGCGACAAGCAAGACATAGCGGTTCAGGCGGGCGAGGTTCTGAAAACTCAGGTCTTCCTGTACGAGGCTGACACGGACCGCCTGAAAGCTGCCTATGAGGCGGGCAACAAGATCGCTGCGGATCTCCTTGAGAGCTACTCCAAGGCCGAATTTTTTACCAAGCTGCCCGACGTGGACGAAGAAATCCAAGTTGTCACATATATTGCAGCCGAGGGTGACATCTCCACTGACCTTCTGTCGCCAGGCAATCAGGCGCATTCGCGTTCCGACCGCGAGCTGCATGGCAAATGCCTGATTTCCGAGGCCGCACAAAAAGAGATTGAAGCGCTGAAGCTGCAGCATCCAGACAAGCGCGTGATGCTGGTTGCGGAAAAAGGCACTATGGGCGTTGGTTCGTCGCGGATGTCGGGCGTCAACAACGTGGCGCTTTGGACCGGCAAGCAAGCCAGCCCGTACGTACCTTTCGTCAATTTTGCACCGGTCGTGGCCGGCACAAACGGCATTTCGCCCATCTTTCTGACAACCGTGGGCGTGACCGGAGGTATCGGTGTCGACCTGAAGAACTGGGTCAAAAAAGTGGACGAGGATGGCAAGGCGATCCTCAACAACGATGGCAACCCGATCTTGGAACAGCGCTATTCGGTTGAGACCGGCACCGTGTTGACCATCAACACGAAAAAGAAAAAGCTCTATAGCGCGGATGGCAGTGAAGAACTGGTCGACATGGCCGGTTCGTTCACGCCGCAAAAGATGGAGTTCATGAAAGCCGGCGGCTCTTATGCCATCGTTTTTGGCAAGAAACTGCAGACATTTGCATGTGAGACACTGGGCATCGAGCTGAAATCGGCCTTCGCCCCTGCGAAGGAAGTCAGCCATGAAGGTCAGGGACTGACGGCCGTCGAAAAGATCTTTAATGCCAATGCGCGCGGTGCGACCCCGGGCAAAGTGTTACATGCCGGCTCTGACGTGCGCGCCAAAGTCAATATCGTGGGCTCTCAGGACACCACCGGTCTGATGACCAGCCAGGAGCTTGAGGCCATGGCTGCCACCGTCCTGTCACCCAGTGTCGATGGTGCCTATCAGTCCGGCTGTCACACAGCTTCGGTCTGGGACCTCAAGGCGCAGGCCAACACCCCGCGCCTGATGGCGTTCATGCACAAATTCGGCCTGATTACTGCGCGTGATCCCAAGGACGTGTACCACGCGATGACAGACGTCATTCACAAGGTGCTCAACGACATCACCGTGGATGACTGGGCCATCATCATCGGCGGCGACAGCCATACGCGGATGTCCAAAGGCGTGGCCTTTGGTGCGGACTCGGGCACGGTTGCACTGGCGCTGGCCACGGGTGAGGCGACAATGCCTATCCCGGAATCCGTCAAGGTGACGTTCAAGGGCGAAATGGCACCGCACATGGATTTCCGTGACGTGGTGCACGCGACGCAAGCTCAGATGCTGGCGCAGCACGGCGACAACGTTTTCCAGGGCCGGATCATCGAAGTTCATATCGGTACGCTGCTGGCGGACCAAGCCTTTACCTTCACCGACTGGACGGCCGAGATGAAGGCCAAAGCGTCGATCTGTATCTCGAACGACGATACGCTGATTGAATCGCTGGAAATCGCCAAGTCGCGGATCAAGATCATGATCGAGAAGGGCATGGATAACGATGTTCAGATGCTGCAGGGCTTGATCGACATCGCGGACAAACGTATCGACGAAATTCGCTCGGGTGAAAAACCGGCCCTGCGCCCTGATGATAACGCCAAGTACTTTGCCGAAGTCGTCGTGGATCTGGATCAGATCGTCGAACCGATGATCGCCGACCCCGATGTGAACAATGCCGACGTGTCTAAGCGCTATACCCACGACACGATCCGCCCGATCTCATACTATGCGGCCGAAAAGAAGGTTGATCTGGGCTTTGTGGGCTCCTGCATGGTGCACAAGGGTGACATCAAGATCGTGGCCCAGATGTTGCGCAATCTTGAAGACGAGTATGGCAAAGTCGAGTTCAAGGCCCCGCTTGTTGTTGCTGCACCGACGTACAACATCGTTGATGAGCTGAAAGAAGAAGGCGATTGGGCAATTCTGCAGAAGTATTCGGGCTTTGAATTCGATGACCTGTTCCCCAAGCAAACCGCACGGACCGAGTACGAGAATATCCTCTATCTTGAGCGCCCGGGCTGTAACCTTTGCATGGGCAACCAGGAAAAAGCTGCCAAAGGCGACACCGTTCTGGCCACGTCCACCCGTCTGTTCCAAGGCCGTGTTGTAGCGGACAGTGAGACAAAGAAGGGTGAATCCCTTCTGGGTTCAACCCCGGTTGTTGTTCTGTCAGCCATTCTGGGTCGTACGCCGACGCTGGAGGAATATAAGGTTGCGGTCGAAGGCATCGACCTGACCAAATTTGCACCACCGATGGAAGTTCCCGGTACTGCCCGTTCTGTGCATTTCTAGTACAATAGGGGGCGCGGCGAATGTTGCCGCGCCCGTTTTACCCCAACCTGCCCGAAGCTTGGTAAAAACGACGCATTACAATGGGGGTCAGGTACATCGGGATCTGATAGGCCCCGATAAACACCAAAAGTGGCGCTGTCACGTCGGGTGGCAACGCAATCAGGAAAATTGCGACATTCCGGTTTCCGGCGACAATGGACAATGCGGTGGCTTTTTCGGCAGCCACTCGGTTGCGTGTCAGAAAATACATCACCAGTTGCGCGCCGAAATTGGCTAGGCATGCGAACCCCACCCAAAAGGCCGCAAGCCCGGGATCAACAAGCGCAGTCGCGGTTACAGACGGCATCAAGCCGATCACAAAGACAGCGAGGGTGATCGTTGCCAATCCTTCAAGATTTTTGAGGGTAGTTTGTGACGGGTTTCTCAGAAACGCGAGGCGCAACAACACGGCTGCAACAGTCGCCCCCGCAATTGTCAAAAACAGGCGCAAGACGGCGATCAGAACGGATTGAAAGTCTCCCAACTCGGGCATCAGAACGAAGATGGGAAACACCGTCAGCGGCAATACGGCGGTCCCTATCACCATCAGGCGCATAGCGTGCTCCGCCGGATGTCCCATCATCAGGCACATGTTGGCACTTCCCGAGATGGACGGAGCCGCGGCCATGATCAGCAGAGACAAAAAGACCGGCGTACCGGTCCACCCACCGATTATGCCAATAGTCACAACTAGTAGCGGTAAAACCAGCTGGAATGCGATCACTGTGTTTGCCACCTGGCGTAAATCGACCAAGGACCCCAACAACAAAACAGGCTCAATTCTAAGGACCGTCAGAAACAGCAGTAGTGCGACAAGCGGCGGCAATACTGCCCGCATCGGCTCGGCCAGCGCGGGCAGCAGCAATCCGGCGGCCAGCCCTGCGACCAGAACATAAGGACCGTTACGCGCCGCCAGATGAAGTGGGTTCAAAGCCCCCTACCCGCCCGGGCTTTGCCTAAGGTTTTCCGGCAACCATGTGGCCAGTTCCGGGAACCAGATCAGGACGAAGACCATCACCACCATGATCAGAAACATCGGAATTGCCGCGCGGGCGATATAGCTCATCTCATGGTTCGTCATGCCTTGCATCACAAACAGGTTGAAGCCGATCGGCGGCGTGATCTGCGCCATTTCAACGACAACCACGATAAAGATACCGAACCAGATCAAATCGATACCCGCGTCCCGGATCATCGGTTCCACCACGGCCATGGTCAAAACAACTGAGGAAATGCCGTCAAGGAAACAGCCCAGAATGATGTAAAAGACCAGCAAAACCATCAAAAGCTCAAACCGCGTCAGCTCCCACCCTGCGATCAGATCAGCCAGGCCCCGCGGCAGACCCGTGAACCCCATGGACAGAGACAGGAACGCAGCCCCAGCAAGGATTAGGGCGATCATCGCACTGGTCCGGGTGGCACCCATCAGGCTTTCGGTAAACGTCTTCCAGGTCAGCGACCCCTGCCCTGCCGCCAGCAACAGACCACCGATCACGCCAAAGGCGGCGGCTTCGGTTGCAGTGGCATAGCCCAGATACATCGACCCGATCACCACCATGATCAGCAGGATTACCGGCAACAGGAAGCGTGAGTTCTTGAGCTTTTCAGAAAAGCTCAGTTTGTTCTCCCTGTTTGGGTTCCAGTCTTTCCCGAATTTCGAATAAATCGCGACGTATCCCATGAACATCGTCGCCAGCACCAATCCGGGCAGAATACCTGCAAAGAACAGCTTAGTGATCGATTCATTGATGGTCACGCCATACACGATCAGCGTCAATGACGGTGGGATCATCAGGCCCAGTGTTGCCGCGCCGGTCAGTGTTCCGATGATCATTCGTTCGGGGTAATTGCGCTTACGCAGTTCAGGGATCGACATCTTGCCAACCGTCGTCAGGGTGGCGGCTGACGACCCGGAAACAGCGGCGAATACCGTGCAGCCGACAATGTTCGTGTGCACCAAACCACCGGGCAAAGGTGCCATCCATGGCGAAAGCCCCTTGAACATATCCTCGGATAATCGCGTTCGATACAGGATTTCGCCCATCCAGATGAACATCGGCAGCGCGGTCAGTGTCCATGACGATGAGGCGGACCAGATCGTCGTGATCATCACGTCTCCGACAGGGCGTGTCGTGAAAAGCTCCATCCCGACCCACGCGACGCCCATAAGGGCAAGGCCAACCCAGACACCGGTGCCAAGCAGAGTGAAAAGAACAAAGAGGAAGAGGATGATGACTGATACGTTTTCCATGCTCTCACTCCCCGTGGCTCTGATCGGCCAGATCACGGACGATGCGGTGATCGCCCTTAAAAACGACGTGAATCAGATGATCGGTCAGGGCGATTGCAAGGATGACTGCGCCAATCAGCATTGTTGACTGCGGAATCCAAAGCGCGGTTTTGTCCTGTCCCTGGCTGACATCGTTGAATTTCCAGCTCCAGTAAACAAATCGGTAGGCGTACCAGCAAAAGTACCACATTACTGCCGCGCCCACTGTAAAGCACCATATTTCAAGGATGCGACGCACCCGGTCGGGGACCGCATTCAGCAGGATCGACACACGAATGTGGCTGCCTCGGTTCAGCGCATTGGCAAAGGCCAGAAAGGACGCGGCAGCCATGGCATAGCCCGCATAGTCGGGCGCGCCCGGGAAAACCTCTCCGGTCCAGCGGGCCAGCATTTGCACAACGATCAGCACCAAAATAGCAATCAGGCTAAGTGCAGCCAGAACCCCTGCTGCCTGATAGATGAAATCCAATACGGACCTGAGCCCTCGTAGTGCCGCCATGCTGTCCCCACTATTAGTTATTCTATGGAAACGGGCGGCGGGTTGATCCGCCGCCCATCTCTGGCCAATTACTGAGACGAATTGAACGCATCGACGATGGCCTTGCCCTCGTCACCAGCGGCCTCAAGCCACTCATTGGTCATAGTGACACCGATCTCTTTCAACTCGTTGGTCATCTGCTCGGACGCCGGACCGACTGTCATGCCTCCATCACGCAGACCTTGCAGGGTAAAGCCGGTGTATTCCTTGGCGCGCCAATTGCCGGCATATTCGGCAAGCTCTGCACAGCCCTTGATGACGTTCTTGTTGGCATCAGAAACGCCAGCCCAGATGTCTGAGTTGACCATGACGTAGTTGCGCGGCAGCCACGCGTCCACCTCGTAGAAATAATTCAGGCTTTCCCATACTTTGCGGTCATACCCGGTCGATCCCGACGACACCATCGAGTCCGCGACACCAGTGGCAAAAGCCTGGCTGATTTCTGCAGCTTCGATTGTCACAGGCAACATGCCGGTCAGTTCCGCCAAACGCGACGTGGCATTGTTATAGGACCGGAATTTGATGCCTTCCATGTCGGCGACCGAGTTCACCTCGTCTTTAAAGTACAGTCCTTGCGGCGGCCACGGCACGGCATAAAGCAACGTCAAGTTCTGTTCAGCCAGCAGATTTTCAATCGAGGGTCTTGCAGCCTCCCATAGCTTGGCGCTGTCATCGAACGACGTTGCCAGGAATGGAATTGAGTCGAACCCAAACAGCGCGTTTTCATTCTGGTGACCGGACAACAGACGCTCGCCAATCGGTGCTTGACCGGTCTGAATGGCACGTTTGATGTCGGCGCCTTTGAACAGCGACCCGGACGGATGCGTGACGATTTCAACCTCGCCCCCGGTGCCTGTGGTAACGCATTTGGCAAATTCGGCACCCGTGGCCGAGTGGAAGTTCGATGCCGAATACGCCATGGGCATATCCCATTTCTCGGCCATCGCCGGTGCGGTTGCTGCGGCTGTCAAAGCGGTTGCCGCCAGAAGGCTTGTCAATTTCTTCATCTTTTTCTCCCTGTTTAATTTTGTTTTGCCGGCTTGTGTTACCGGACATTTCTTAAGTCGCGTAGCGAGACGGCGCATAGACGCTCATGTCTGCGTTTGGGGTCCTGCCCGCGATCATCTGCGCCAGCAGACGTCCTGTTTTTGGCCCGCCTGTCAGACCGATATGATGGTGGCCAAACCCCATAAATGCTCCGTCAATTCCCGGCACTTCGCCGATGATCGGGATCGAGTCTGCCGGTGCGGGCCGGTGCCCCATCCATTCTACTTCGTCCTTCCATGTCACGCCCGGAAAGGCCGCCCGGGCATTCTTGCGCATCAGTTCGAACGGCGCCCTCGAAGGCGGCGCGTCCAGCCCGCCGAATTCGACAATCCCGGCCAGCCGAATGCGGCCATCCATCGGCGTGGCGACGAACTTGCCCGAAGCAACCATAACCGGACTTTTTGGCATCGCGGAAGGTTCCACCAATTCAAGATGATAACCACGTTCTGTCTCCAGAGGAACAGAAACGCCCAATTTGCTGGCCAAAGGCCCGGACCAGACGCCCGCAGTGACAATGGCAGTGTCACAAGCAATTGTCTCACCAGCGGTGCGCACGCCGGTGACCTTGCCGTTATCGTGTACGACATCTTCAACAGCAGCACGGATGACCCTGCCGCTGTTGGCCTCAACATGTGCGGCGAGGTCTTTCACGTACCGCCCAGGATCGGTGATGTGTCCGTGATCAGAAAGCTTGGCAGCAAACCCGATGTCTTTGCTGTAGATCGGGTCGTAGGCGTGGAATGCGGCCCCCTCTAGTTCTTCCCATTTGAAACCGTGCTTGCGCCGAACACCCCAACCAAAGGCGTCGCCTTCGAAATGCTGGCGGTTTTCGTAGAGGAACAGGTAGTCGGATGGCACAATCCATTTCTCGGCGGCCGTACCCTGAGCCAGGGCCTGATGATCGTTCAGGCTGTCTCCGACAATGGGGGTTAGTGCGGCCGCGATACGTTCGACGTCATCTGCGTTTGCGTGTTTCAGATAGCGCGTCAACCATGGCAATAGCTTGGGTACATAGCCCCATTTCATGAACAAAGGCTGCGACGGGTCAAACAGCATCCTGGGCGCTTTCTTCAAAAGCCCCGGCACCGTGACCGGAATAATCGAGCAAGAGGCCAGCACACCCCCATTGCCATGCGAGGTGCCCTCTCCGGGGCCGGCCTTGTCGATCAGGATGACGTTATGTCCGTCACGTTGCAGCCAGACGGCGGTCGAGACACCAACGATACCAGCACCGATAATGGCAATGGTCTTTTTCTCGCTCATGCCGCCACCGCTTTGGAAACAGCATAGTGGTTCAGCTTTGCCTCGTCCGGCTTCCCTCCAAGACCCGGTGTGTCAGGGACTATGACCTGGCCCCTTTTCACCTCGAAAGGCTCCTCAAGAATGTCTTCTGCCAAGAAATAAGAGGCCTGATAAAACTCGCAGCCCAGCGTGATTTCCGGTGTGGCAGCGATCATGTGAGTGCCTGCCAGATGCGCCAGACCTGCCTCGAACATATCTCCGCCATAAGCACTCAGGCCGTGTGCGGCGGCCATGCGAGCGACTGTTTGCCCGCGCGTCAATCCTCCGGATTTCATGATTTTGACCGAGACACCGGCGCAGATCCCTTCCCCTGCAGCGCGTTCCATATCCTCGGGGCCAAAGACGCTTTCATCAGCTAGTAGCGGCACATCCGTCATTTGCCGCAGCTTCGCCATCATGCCGTAGTGATGTGCGCGTACCGGTTGTTCGATGAAATCGGGATTGAATGATGCCACATCCCGCACCTGCGCCGGAGCGTCCTCGATTGACAGGCCTTGATTGTAATCAACACGCACTGAGAACTGTGGGTAATGCTTCGCCAAATACTCAAGGCGCATGATATCAAAAGCATGATCCTTGAACCCAGTCTTCAACTTCACGATCGTCACGCCGTCGTCCTGCAAACGGCCCAGCAATTCGATATCCTGCGCAAAATCGGGATTGGCGATAGAGCAGCTGAGCGGGATCGCGTCGCGGCATTTCCCTCCCAACAGGGCCCAGACAGGAACGGCGCTAATCCTGCCCGTCAAATCAAGTAGAGCAGCTTCCAGTGCCGCTTTAGCCTCGGTGCAATGCGCAACCGCATATGCAGCACGCGCCATGATCGCCGCTCTGTCAGCAACTCTGGCCCCCACCACCAACGGGCGGAGGTAGCGATTCAGGGCGGCATAGGTCGCCTCGGGCGTTCCCGTGAACACCGACCAGGGTGAGGCTTCGCCATATCCCTGGCTGCCATCCTCGGACGTCAGGCGCAGGACAACGACCTCGCACACACCTTCGACAGATCCGATACCGTGGTCCCGGCGAGATGTGACGGGCAGTTCAAGATGCCACAGGTCGTAACCTATGATTTGTTGTGTCAGATCGCCCATTCGTCCTCCCCAGCGATAGGCGGAAGCCTGCCTTGACCGGCATATCATTTCAAATACTATGTTTTCGTAAGTCCATCATAAGAAATGATAGGGTAAGCTATGTCTCTGCGCTTTCGTCAGTTGCAGGCGTTCCACGCCATCATGGAAACGGGTACCGTAACTGGGGCCGCGTCGGTTCTGGGAATCTCGCAACCGGGTATCAGCAATCTATTGGCCCAGTTGGAACGTGAGGCTCGATTGCCCTTGTTCGAACGCAACAAAGGACGTCTTTTGCCGACGCCAGAGGCCGAGCTTTTGTATCGAGAGGTCGATACCGTGGTCCGCGGACTGGATCACGTCGCGCAGGCCGTGTCGGATCTTCAGAACAAACATCCCGGGCAGTTGCAGGTCGCGGCACCTCATTTGTTGTCGTTCGGTTTCATGCCGCGAGAGATTGCACGCTTTGCCAGGTCACGCCCCAATCTATCCGTCAGCTTCCAGTCCCAGTATTCTTCGAAAATACAGGAGTGGGTAACCTCGGGCTTGTTCGAGATCGGCATCGTCGAGATGCCAATACTCCACGATACGCTGAACTATCAGGTCTTCCATTTTGAAACGATGGCTACGTTCCCCGAGGGTAGCCATTTGGCGGCCCATGACGTTCTGACACCAGAGCTGTTGGAGAATGAGCCGTTCATCGTCATGGGCCCCGAGCACCAAACCCATCGCAGGACCCGCGACATTTTTCAGACTGCAGAGCGTACTTGGCAGACGCGAATACACACGCATTTGTCGGAAAACCTGCTGAGCTTTGTCAAACAGGGCATGGGCGTGGCGATGATTGATCCGTTCACAGTGACATTCGATGAAGAGGGCGGATATCAAACCCGCCCTTTCACACCAGCCGTCACGCTGGATCTTGCGATCATTACCGCAAAAGGACGCCCTTTATCAATGATTGCGCAGGAGTTTCTGGCCCAACTGACCCCGTCCATCGCGTCTTACGCCACCCATTCCGACACCGGTGCTGCAGCTTCGTGAAGCTGTTGTGAGTGGATGTCGACCAGCGTCGGGCCATCATGCTCAACGGCCTGCTTCAAAACTCTGCGCAGATCATCCGGGTCTTTCACTGTCCAGGATTTGACCCCAAATGCCGCCGCAACAGCGGCGTGATCGGTCCGATTGAAATCGACGTTGTAGTAACGCTGCCCAAAGCCTGCATCCTGACCCGCTTTGATCCAACCAAAGACCGAGTTCGAGAATACGATCGAGGTAATCGGCATTTTGTGCCGCACCATCGTTTCAAACTCACCGCAAGTGAAGCCAAACGATCCATCCCCCATAACGGACAATGTCTTGACCGATGGTCGACCTACATGGGCGCCCATCGCCGCACCAAGCGAATAACCCAACGCTCCATGCGCCCGATTGGTGATAAAATGCCGCCCCGGTTTGCGCCAGCGGTAATGGGCGCTGAAGTAAGGGCACGGGGTGCCCGGATCAGCGACAACAATCGCATCATCGTCCAGGATGTCTGCCAGAGCCGCCATTACGGCTTCGGGCCGGATCGGGGTGTCGCGACTGGCCGCAAGCGGTGCGAACGCTTGCAACTTGGCCTCCCAGGCCGCACGGGCTTGGGCCGCTCCACCAAAACTTGGCAGATCGTGCCGCGTCTCAAGCGACCCCGCCAAAGCCTCTAACGCCAAACGGGCATCGGCACAAATGGCGACTTCGGTCTGATAATTTGCGCCGATCACCATCGGGTCGCTGTCTATATGGATGATGGTGGCATCCCGCCCGGGGCTGCGCCAGCGTTCGGTCGTGACCGACCCCGCGCGGCATCCGACAAATATGACCACATCGGCCTGATCCACAATGGCGCGCGTGGCCGGAACACCACCGTTCGAGCCAACGACGCCCAAGGCCAGCGGATCCGTTTCGGCAATGGCACCCTGACCGGAAACTGTTGTGGCAACTGGGATATCTAACAGGGTGGCAACACGGTGCAATGCCTCTTCAGCCCCGGACAGAACCGGCCCGCCGCCGCAAACGATGACTGCTGATTTGGCTTTGGCCAGGATATCCGCGGCCGCTTCAATGGCATCCAGATCCGGTCCAGCCCGTTCAGCGGGATAGCTGCGGTGGCGTGCATCTGCCCAAACCTCAGCTTCGTCCACCGGACCTTTCTGAGTATCAAAGGGCAGCGCCAGATGTGTGGCGCCCGGCGTTCCGGTCGTCATGGCCCGAAACGCAGCCCGCACCATCGCAGGTAAACGCGAGGCGTCGTCCAGAGACGCATTCCACTTTGCCAACGGCTTGAACAGCGCAGCCTGATCTAACTCAGTCAACGGGTGTTTTCCGCGGCTGGTCGTCGCCACGTCAGAGGTGATCGCCAGAATGGGAACCGAGCTTTCGCTGGCCTCGATCACCCCCGGCAGTATGTAGGTCGCCCCGCCTCCGGACGGGCCTTCGCAGACGCCCGGCTTGCCAGTGACGCGAGCGTATCCATCCGCCATATAGGCCGCGTGACGCTCATCCCGGGTCAGAATGTGCTGAATACCATGATCCATACGCGCCAATGCATCATAGAAAGGCAGCGTTGTATCACCACACAGGCCGAACATGTGTTTCACGCCGTGTGCTTCCAGCATGCGCACCATTGCTTCGGCTCCCGTCAGATAGTTCGTCCCTGTCATGGCTCGGTTCCCTTGATTCTGAACTGCACACAGAACTGTATACAGTTTTGTATATTGATTTCAAGAACGACCTGTGGCACGCCTTGGAAAACGAAAAAGGCAGTACTTATGGCGGGTCCACGCGTTGACGACATCTATGAACAGGTAAAGGCGATGGCCGTCTCGTTTCGCCTGCGGCCGGGTGATCGATTGAATGAAGTGGCACTATCGAAAGAATTGGGTGTCAGCCGAACCCCCCTGCGCGAAGCGCTGAATAGGCTAGTGGCGGAACGCCTGTTTGATTTTCGCCCCGGTCAGGGGTTTTTCTGTCGCCCGCTGGATGCGCAAAGTGTGTTCGACCTGTTCGAACTACGCCAAATCATCGAATCCGCCGCAGCGCGCAGTGCCTGCGAAAAAGCGTCAGACGCAGACCTTCAATCACTTCGCAATGAGCTTTACGCGACCGGCATCGACATCACCGGCCTGACCGTCGAAGAAGCCGTCAGCAGGGACGAGGCCTTTCATCTGGGCATCGCCAAACTGTCTGGCAACAACGAACTGGTGCAAACCCTGACCCGGATCAACGAACGCATCCGATACATCCGCTGGGTTTCCATGAGCTTGGATCGGGTTCAACGCTCGAAAGACGAACATAAACAGGTCATGCAGGCCTTGCTGGATCGCGACGCGGATGAGGCCGCGCGTGTGTTGGGTACCCATATTTCTAAGCGAATGGATCAGGTGCAGGACGCCGTGCGCCACGGGATATCCAGCATCTACATGGAAGGGTTCGAAGACATCTCGGCCCGCATTATCGAGGAGGCGCACGGATGATCGCCCAAGGTGGTAAATCCATTTACGGAGCGTCGGTGGGCATACTGATGCTGGACGCCCAATTCCCACGCATCCCCGGTGATATGGGAAATGCGCTGACATGGCCTTTTCCGGTGCTCTATCGCATTGTTCGGGATGCCTCACCGGACCTAGTCGTTCGACACCGGGCTGATGGCATGTTGGGCGCATTCATTGATGCCGCGCGAGAACTGGTCAAGGACGGCGCGGATGGCATTACCACCAATTGCGGGTTTCTGTCCCTGTTTCAGAAAGAGCTATCCGAGGCTGTGCCGGTTCCGGTTGTGACCTCATCTTTGATGCAGGTGCAGATGGTGAACGGTATCCTTCCGGCCGGAAAACGCACGGGAGTTCTGACCATTTCCGCCTCCACTTTGACCCGTGATCATCTGCGCTGTGCTCAGGTACCAGATGACACACCCATCGGTTCCACCGAAGGTGGGCGCGAGTTTACCCGTGCGATACTGGGGAACGAACTTAGCCTGGATGTCGATAAGGCCCGTGCCGATAACATTGAAGCCGCCCTTGCCTTGCAATCCGAAAACCCTGACCTCGGCGCGATTGTGCTGGAATGCACGAATATGTGCCCATACGCGGCAGATATTCAGCGCGCTACCGGTTTGCCCGTCTTCTCCATTGTGACATTGGTCAGTTGGTTTCAAGCTGGACTTGTGCCGCCGCGCTTTCCCAATCCCTAAAGGGCGCGGCAGTCAGGCCTAAGGTCTCTTTTGCCCACCAATTCGTGCATTGCGCATACCGGAAAAAGACCGTAAGCGTCCCGCCCGCCGGTCGCAGCCTACCCGGTTATCAAAACAAGGACTGAAAAAATGAAAACTACATTGGTCTGCTCCGGCGGACTGGATTCCGTGTCGCTTGCCCATGTGCTGGCCGCGGAGGGAAACCTGTCACGGCTTGTGTCTTTCGACTATGGCCAACGCCACACCAAAGAACTGACCTTCGCTGCCCTCTGCGCGCAGAGGCTGGCCGTGCCCCATCACGTTATTGACCTGCGTTCTGTCGGGGCGTCGCTGACAGGCTCGGCCTTAACCGACGACGTGGACGTGCCTGACGGGCATTACGCGGAAGAGACGATGAAGGTCACGGTTGTCCCCAACCGTAATGCGATCATGCTGACCATCGCTTATGGTGTGGCAGCAGCGCAGGGGGATGATGCGGTTGCTACTGCTGTGCATGGCGGCGACCATTTCATCTATCCCGATTGCCGCCCGGCATTCACAGATGCGTTTGACACCATGCAGCGCGCCGCGTTGGACGGCTACGCGGATGTGGTGCTGCATGTGCCATTCGTGCACCGCAGCAAAGCCGATATTGTCCGCGAAGGCGCGCGCGTGGACACCCCGTTCGATCAGACATGGTCCTGCTACAAAGGCGGTGACCAGCATTGCGGCCGATGCGGAACATGCGTTGAACGGCGCGAGGCGTTCGAGCTGGCCGGAGTGCCGGACCCAACCAAATACGACGACGCCGAATTCTGGAAATCAGCCATCGCAGGAGCAAGTGTCTGATGTACCGGATTACTAAGGAGTTCCACTTTTCCGCCTCACATCAGCTGACCCACTTGCCCGATGATCACCAATGTGCCCGGATGCACGGCCATAACTATATTGTCGTGGTCGAATTGGCCGGGCGCGATTTGAATACGGGTGGGTTCGTGCGGGATTACCACGAGCTGAAACCGCTCAAGACCTATATCGACGATGAATTTGACCACCGGCACCTGAACAATGTGCTGAACGTCGTGTCGACCGCTGAAAACCTCGCGCGCCATTTCTTTGACTGGTGCGCGGCCCGCTGGCCCGAAACCGCTGCGGTGAAAGTGTCCGAAACGCCCAAGACATGGGCCGAGTATCGCCCATGACCCTTAGAATATCTGAAATATTCGGCCCCACGGTACAGGGCGAAGGCGCGCTGATCGGTCAGCCGACGGTATTTGTACGCTCGGGCGGGTGCGATTTCCGGTGCAGCTGGTGCGACAGTCTGCACGCCGTCGACAGCGCCTATCGCCACGATTGGGCAGCAATGGACACGCAGGCCGTCTGGTCCGAGGTTCAGCGTTTGTCAGGCGGGCGGCCACTGACCGTGTCTCTGTCTGGCGGAAATCCCGCCATTCAGGATTTTGGCCCGCTGATCCGGCAGGGCAAGGCGGAAGGCTATGCCTTTGCATGCGAAACCCAAGGATCAATCGCAAAGCCGTGGTTTGCCGATCTTGCAATGCTGGTTCTCAGCCCGAAACCGCCCAGCAGTGGCGAGGATATGGATTGGACGGCGTTTGACGCCTGCCTCAACGTGCGCCCTGCGCAAACTGTCCTCAAGATCGTGATCTTTGACGACACGGATTTCAGCTGGGCACGCAGCGTAGCCGACCGGTATCCGGATCTTCCGCTGTACCTTCAACCCGGCAACCCGGAAACTGATCCGGCCAGCCCGGTTGATTTGACCAATGCCACCAGCCGTATGGAATGGCTGATCGACAAGACTTTGAATGCCGGTTGGTTCGCGCCTCGCATTCTGCCCCAGCTACACGTGCTGATCTGGGGCAACAAACGCGGCGTCTGACCGCAGGAGAGATAACATGACTGATAGTATCTACAGCAACCTCACCCAGTTGGGCGGAGACACCAAAATGCCAGCCAGCCCGGAAGAGGCGGTTCTGGAACGCGTGCAGAACCCGCAGGCTGATGTGGATTACAACGTGCGCTTTACAGCGCCCGAGTTCACCTCGCTTTGCCCGATGACAGGCCAGCCGGATTTTGCCCATCTGGTGATAGATTACGTACCCGATCAGTGGTTGGTGGAAAGCAAGGCACTCAAGCTGTTTCTGGGCTCGTTCCGCAATCATGGTGCCTTTCACGAAGATTGCACCATCTCGATTGCCCGCCGGCTGCAGGAGTTTCTGGAACCCCGGTGGCTGCGTATCGGAGGGTACTGGTATCCGCGCGGGGGCATTCCGATCGACGTGTTCTGGCAAACTGGGCCAACGCCCGAAGGCGTCTGGATCCCGGATCAGGGTGTGCCGCCTTACCGTGGGCGTGGTTGAGCACGATGACTTGAGAGGCGTGAAGGCCCCAGCCTGACAAGCAATCAAAGGGGCCCCCGCACCGGTTTGAAACGTGGCGTTTTGGCAGTGGTGGTAATTTTGTTTCGCCCGAGCTTGCGGTTTTGAAACATCATGACAATCCAACATTGATGGGTTAGATGTTTCCTTAATGTAAGAACAAATTCCTGGTGACGATTGTGGAACAGGTGGCCTTCAATTTTGAGATGGGAGTCGTTTGCGCCCTTCTTGCCTTCACCGTATTTCTCTTTGTATCCGAAATCGTCAGAATTGACCTTTCTGCCATACTTGTTCTGGTCCTTATCGGCCTTCTCAGTTATGCGCCCGGGCTCGAAAAGCTCGCTGACGTGCCGCACCTGTTTGATGGATTTGCATCCAATGCGGTGATTTCCATTATCGCGGTCATGATCGTCGGCGCGGGCCTCGACAAGACCGGCATAATGAACAAAGTCGCCGCCGTTATTCTGAAATATGGCGGTACGTCCGAGAAACGCGTGCTGCCGATTATTTCGGGCACCGTAGGGGTCATTTCCTCGTTCATGCAGAACGTTGGGGCCGCCGCGCTATTCCTTCCGGTCGTCAGCCGAATATCTTCCCGATCAGGCATCCCGTTGTCGCGTTTGCTGATGCCTATGGGGTTCTGCGCCATCCTTGGCGGCACAATGACGATGGTCGGATCTTCGCCTCTTATCTTGCTGAACGATCTGATCCAGTCGGCCAACAATGGCCTGCCCGAAGGTCAGAAAATGGAACAGTTCGGCCTGTTTTCTGTGACACCAATCGGGATTGTTCTGATCCTGACCGGCATCGCCTACTTTCTGCTGCTGGGTCGGTGGGTTCTGCCGGGTGATGAGGGATCGGAAAACACTGGGACCGGACAGGGAACGCAAGAGTATCTGCAACGTGTCTACGGCCTGAAAGCCGATGTTTTCGAAGTAATCGTTCCAGCCGAAAGCCCTTTGGTCGGGCAGATTTTGGCCGACATAAACCACGAAAACCACCTGTACATCATTTCGACATTCTATCGCGGAAAAACCTCAATGGTTCAGGTCCTGACGGCCGAAATTGCCGCGCCTTGCCGATTGGCGATCATTGGCCGGCGCTGGGTCGTAGAGGAGTTTGCGCAAAAATACGGGCTAACCGTCCTGCCGACGTTGGACATCTTTGTCGAAGAATTCGCACCAACCAATGCAGGTATCGCCGAAGTTGTCATAACACCCGACAGCAAACTGATTGGGAAATGCCCACGCGAGCTATTGTTCCGCAAAACATATGGCATGTCGTTGCTTGCCATTCATCGCGGCGAGGAAACGCTCAGCCATGTTGAATCCGAAACGCACGAGTCCACTCAAATCGGGCTTGAGGAGTTTCACGCAGGCGACATGCTAGTGGCCCATACACGGTGGGACAACCTGATGCGGATCAAGCGCGATCCCGATTTTGTGGTCGTCACCACCGACTTCCCACAAGACGAACTGCGCCCGCAAAAGGTCGGTTGGGCGCTGGCGTTTTTCGCCGTTTCCTTGTCGATGATCCTGTTCACCGACATTCGGCTCTCGCTCTGTCTATTAACCGGAGCCGCGGGAATGATGCTGACACGTGTGTTGAGTGTCGATGAAGCCTACCGTGCGGTCGGATGGAATACTGTTTTTCTGCTCGCATGCCTTATTCCATTGGGTCAGGCGGTACAGAATACCGGCACGGCTGCGTGGATTGCACAACAGATCATGATCATTCTGGACGGCTGGCCGATCTGGTCCCTTCAGGCAGGCGTTGCGGTTCTGGCTACGGCGTTTTCGTTGGTGATGTCCAATGTCGGCGCCACTGTTCTGCTTGTGCCATTGGCCGTTTCCATTGCGGTGGCAGCTGGCGGAAATCCGGCCGTGTTTGCCCTGACGGTTGCCATATCAACATCGAACAGCTTCATAATCCCGACCCATCAGGTAAACGCCCTGATCATGGGTCCTGCAGGGTATAAAGTCATGGACTTTGTGCGCTCAGGGGGGGTCATGACGATCCTGTTTCTTGTTGTTTCACTCCTGATGCTCAATTTGCTGTACTGACCGCTTAGACAAGCAGGAATGGGTCCATGGTGCTGACAATGCGCTGACGCTCTGCAGCTGCAAACTACCGCTCACTGAATGCACGTTCCATTGTCATCTGCACCGGCTTCAACAGGTAGGAAAGCAGCGTCTGTTCGCCCGTCGTCATTTCCGCAACAACAGTCATCCCAGCTTGAAGTGGACGTTCCCACGGGCCCGTACCAACCTTGGTTTCGGCCAATTGAAACGAGGCCCTGAAATAGGTTTCACCGGTTTGTTCATCGGTCAGAGGCACAGGATAGATGGATTGCAGGCGTCCTTCAACCTTACCGAAACGCCTGGCATCAAACGTGTCTACGCTTACTGAAACCGGCTGATCCACCGCAACATGGCCGACCTCGGAATTGGTGATACGTGCTTCTACGACCAAGGCGCGACGGGTTGGCAAAATCTCAAAAATCACTTCGCCCGGCGCGATGACTTCCCCTGGGTTAGGAAATGTTACCGCCTGTATAGTTCCACGTGCTGGGGCAGAAATACGCAGTGCAGACAATTTGGAATTTACGACGTCTAGCGATATCTCCAACTCCACGCGCTTTTGCTCAAGTTCGGCCCATCGGGTCAGCACCTCATCTCGCAACGCCAGGGTTTCTTCTGCTTTGGCTGCGCGGGCCAGCATCAATGCGCTCTGGGCTTCGGCAAGGCGCACCCGGGCGTCCGATGCAGCCGCGCGAACCGCGTCCACTTCATCCTCTTCCTCAAGGAAATCGCTCAGGGATTTTAGACCCTGCGTCCGTAGCTGCGCATATCTCTCCAGAATCTCCTCTTTCTTTCGAACGCGGGCCTGAGCGAACTGCGTGGCCCGTGTCAGGATATCCAATGTCCCCTCTTGCTGCTTGATCGTGGCCAGCTGAATGCGTTGGCCTTCAGCATAAAGGTCCAACCTTGCCGCTGCAGAAATCAGGCCCTTGCCTTTGAGCGCATCAATTTCCGCCTTGTCAGGCACAGCTTCGCGATCCAATACCGCCAGTACAGCGGACGCTGTGGCCAAGTCTCGCTGAACCGCAGCAAGCTGGCCCGACGTGACGTCTCTTTCCCGCGTCAGATCCGGGTGATGCAGTTCAACCAGTAAATCCCCCGCCTCAACCAACTGGCCATCGCGGACATGAACAGCCCGGACAATGCCGCCGGGCATCGTTTCGATTTGTGGATACGCGCCAACTGGCAGGATCGTCCCTGGGGCGCGGGTTACCTGGGGAACAGTAGTTTGCCCTGCCAGAACCACCAAGCATCCAACCATGGCCGAAACCGCAAGCGAGAGGAAGGCCGCAAATCTAGGCCGCCGCATTCGGCGCCTCCAATTTGCACGTTGCATTGGACCGGACGTGTCACGTTTCTTTGGACCTGATTTCACTATACCCTCCCAAGCGTTTTCAATACGGCCTGAAGTCTCTTGCGCCCCGCATCACCAGCGCTGTTCACGACAACCTTGTCGCCATTCAGAAAGATGAAACGGTTGGCGATCTGCATGAATGAGCGATCCGCCGTTGCGATTATCACAGTCCTGCGCCCTTGCTGCGCGCGAATCCAGTTTCTGAAACACATCCGTCGATGATCAGACAGGCCGTTGGTTGGCTCGGAAAACAGATAGACCGAAGAAGGGCGCGCCATGCTGCGTGCAAGAACCAGCGACTTTAAGGTTGCCGATGGCATCTGCGCCAGGTCACTGTCGGTCAAACGAGTGTCGATGCCGTCTGGCAGAAGACCTTGGTCATCCAGCAAATCCATATCAGTCAAAGCAGCTATAATATTGTCATCATTGAGAGACGGCGAGGCCAATCGAAAATTCTGGGCGACGGTGCCGTAGAACATCGACATGTCGTAAGTGGCGTAGGTTATGGATTTACGCAATTCGTCCCTGGCAATTTGACGAATGTCGATGCCGCCATGTTCAATCGTACCTGCCAGAGGCGCGTAAAGGCCGTCGATCAGATCCAGCACCGCTGTGCGACCGGCCGCATCGCTGCCCATGACCAGCACCACTTCGCCCGGATCACAGTTGAAACTGGCTTGCGAAAGGACAGGCGCGTTCAAAGGGTCCGGCCGGTACGTGACCGAAGAAAACGCAATCGCGCCGCTTAATGTTTTTTGATGCGTTTGTTCCAGCCCCACCTCGATCTCCACGCCAAGACTAAGGACACGATCCGCCTGATTTCGACTGCGTCGGAAGGAAAGGATCTGGGGGAAGCTGGAATACAGAGACTGAATCGGCGCCAGAATTTTGGACACCAACGCAATCGAGGCGATCAACGCGCCAAAGCTGATATCACCGCGCAACGCGCCATGCGCACACAAGATGATGGCCCCCATCGTCGCAAGTGCCGTAACGGATTGAACCAATGATTGCGCAAGCGCCTGAAACTGACGGCTGCGGCGCGCGGCCGTTTCTGCGCGCTGTGCAAGAGGCATGCAGCGGTCCAACCATTGGTTTTGCATCCCCAGATTTGCAATGGCCCGCTGGTGAAGAATAGCGTCCTGAACGGCCGACTGGCTAGCGGCGGCGGCCTCTGCCGTTTTTTGATCCAACCGTTTTTGGTGTGGGATGATGATTGCACCAAGCAAGACAAGAAAGACCGCCAAGCCGAGCGTCAGCAGCCCGACCTGCGGTGCGAGATATGCAAGGACCGCAAAGAAAATCACCACAAATGGCAGATCCAGAAGGGTCGTCATGACCTGCCCGGTAAATGCATCGCGCAAGGATTCGAATTGGCGAAAACGCGATAGCTGTTGGTTTACATCCGCTTTCCCGAGCTGGCTCAGCGGCAAGGACATCAGTTTGCGAAACAGGGCAACCATCAACTGACGCTCTCCACGCCAGCCAACATATGCCAGCGCCCGCGTGCGCGCATGGCGGAAGCACAGGTCTGACGCCCCCACAATCACCACACCGATCATCAGCGAAACCAGCAAGCTAATAGAACCTGACGGGATGACCCGTTCGTAGATGCCCATGATCAGCAAGGGAGCCATAAGCCCCAGAATGTTGGACAACAACGAGGCGATCAGCAGCCAGGGCAACATCGGGCCTAATTCTGCGAATGCCGAACGGACAGATGTGAACCGCCTGTCTGTCTGGTGATGCGTGAAGCGGTCGATCCGGATGACGGTGCACCATCGGCGGCCGGGCTTGAGGTGGGTCAGATCTGGGTTCAGATCGTCGTTGATTTGCAGCGTGCCACCTATCCGATCCAACGCAAGGTAGCAGGCACCATTGCTCGGTATGATCAATGCCGGGCATTCGTGATCCGTGATCTCGCGTTCACGACATCTGATCTGCGTGTAGGGGATATTGAGGTTTTCCAACGTCTCGAAAATGTCATCCGGGCGGAGCCGATCCAGCACGTGCGGAAACGCCTCAAGCAGCCGGTCTTCATTATTGCGCCAACCGCCCGCCAATAGCAGTCTAAATAGCAACCCGCTTGCAATCTGAGTGTTCATTACGGTCATGCGGCACCCTTTTTCCAGGCTTCCGCAGCAATCCGTTCAAGATCTGCGTCCACCGCCCATGCCGCCAGATCCAGGGCGTTTGACAAACTTAAGAAAACGCACCTGTGCATTATCTGCCTCATCCGAGGGTCCGGGCTTGCCACAAACATCGTAGGCCGCGGAGAAACGGATTGGAGGTAATCCGCCAGAGCTTGGCGTTCCGTTGTATCTAAAACCGCTGTTGGTTCATTCATCAAAAGCACCCGCGGCCGCAGCGCCAAGGCCCGTGTCAATGCAATGAGATGACGGTTCACCGGGTCGGCCTCAAACCCGGTTCCGGTGTTAAGCTGGGTTGCATAACCCATGGGCAAACGGTGAATGCGTTTCTCTAGCCCAAGTGCGACGGCAATCTGCTTGGCGCGATCAATGGTCTCTGCGTCACCAAAAGCGCTGATGTTTTCAAGCAGTGTTCCCGACAGGATCGCGGGCTCGGCTTCGAGCGCAACCAGCGCATCGTGCCCGCGCCAACCGATCAGCTGTGAGGCCGGCATGCCACCTATGGACAACCTGCCCTCATCTGGCTCTCGCTGCCCCGTCATTGCGTCAAACAATGCTTCGACCATCCAGCTTTCTTCGGGCTCAATCAAAACGCCCTGCCCTTGCTCCACCTGAATGTTGAGGGGCGAGAAAGCTCCCCCCTCTCCTTTCAAACGGCGCATGGACAAGCCGGAAACCCTGATCTGACCCAAGTGATCGCAGGAAAGCCCTACACTTTGCCCGATTTCAAGCTGTTCCATTTCGTTCAATCGTGCTTGTGAAATGGCAGAGTTTTCCGACTGAACCCACATCGCCATGAGTTTGGTCAAAGGCTGGATAATTCGGCCATTCAACAGCATGCAGGCAGCCAATTCGGCGATCCCGATCAGGTTGATGATCACCAGGTAGGCCCCCAGCAGCCCCATCGCAGCAACAGTCATCTGCGAAAAGATGGCTCCAAAGCTTTGTGCAAAGCCCGAGAAATGGATCAGCTTTTTGCTGTTATCGACGGTCTGATCTTCAAGCAATTCAAAGCGGCGGGCCATTTGTGGCTCCATCCGGTTAGCCTTGACCGTGGGCATGTTCGACAAAATCTCGGTCAAGAACGCGTATCGGCGTGTGTCCAGGGACTTGCGGTGTTTGAACAGAGCCCACTGCCCCCGCTTCATGACCGCTGCGAAGATGATCACAACGCAGAACGCGCCCAATGGCACCAAAATCAGCCACCCTCCGATCAATCCGATCAAAATCGCAAACAAGACCGTAAAGGGCAGATCAATCGAGAGTGTTTGCCCCTGTCCCGAATGGTAGTCCCGCAACTGGCCGATAGCTGCGTAGCGTTCCGCATAATTGCTGGCGGGTTCGCGCGAGAAGGCCAGAGAATTCGCGTTCAGGACTTTGATCAAAAAGCGGCGGTAATTCCAGACCGCTGCCCCCTCAGCCGTGGTTGTCAAAAGGACAGCACGGCACTGTCTAAGCAACAGCTCCATAAAGGCTCCGATCACCAGTGCCACCGTCAATACGCGCAGCGTGTCTGTAGACTGAAATGGGATAACCCGATCGAATATCAGCAAGATGGAAATCGGCATCAAAAGCGACAGAACATTCATAGTCAGAGAGGCAACCCAAAGCGGGATATCAAAGTGAGGTGCCGAAATGCGACCAACAAATCCACGCGGTTCCATGATGCTTTTCACCCCCTTGGTCATTTCAGCAGGAGTGGTCGGCTTCCGTTTAAGACCCGTAAATTCTCCGGCACATCTTGCCTAAGATTTGCCCTTAAATTTAATCGCTTAGTTGCCCGTTATGGGCGGAGGCGTGTTACCTAAAACGGTGAATCAGCTGTTGTTTGGGGAATTGTGCGATGGGTAAACTAGAGAACGACCTGAATTTTAAAACAAGGTCCGCACAGGCCGATATGGACGAACAACACGAGATCGCCTCTCATCTTTCCCGCAGTGTTGTCGAGCCAAGCGAAGATCCGACGCGCAGTTCGTTACACACAGGCCAACAGTTCTCTGGAACATTGGAACGCAACACTCGGAACGAGGGAGCCCCGGAAGAGTTGAGCCCTCGCACCGTGCATGCGCAACAGCCCGGCAACGTCACAAACACTGATCCTGTCGCCCATACCTTTCATTCAACGAACACGTTGGCTGGATCAATTACACAGAACACCAGGGCAGAGGCGATGAAAATCGTCGAAAGCGCGGCCGGGGTGGAAACATTCATTGTCGCAAGTCCAGCGGCCCAAACAAGCGAAGGTGGGGGAATTACTCATGTAAGCGGTCCGACCTCTCGTCCGGAGCTGCCAAGCGTACCCAATCTGGATGCAGCCCCGGCAATACCAACGGACATGCAGACCGAAAACAACGCACCGCAAGAGGTCACTCTAGACAACATCTCTGTCGCAGAGAACGCCATTGGCGCGGTGATCGGGAACATCTCGGTCGTAGACCCGGACGCGGCGGACACGCACAGCTTTGAAATCTCTGACGATCGTTTTGAAATCGTGGGCGACAAGTTGCAGCTAAAGCCCGGCATTGCACTGGATCATGAAGAAACAGCACAGATAGCGGTCGACGTCACCGTCACAGACGCTGGCGGAGCCACCCTGACCGAGCGTTTCATCGTGGACGTTCTGAATGTGAACGAGGGTCCGACTGGACTGGCGCTGGACAACACTTCAGTCGCCGAGAACGCCAAAGGCGCGGTGATCGGGAACATCTCGATCGTCGACCCGGATGCGTCGGACATGCACAGCTTTGACATCTCGGACGACCGCTTTGACATCGTTGACGACAAGTTGCAGCTAAAGCCCGGCATTGCACTGGATCATGAGGAAACGGACCAGATAGCGGTCGATGTCACCGTCACGGACGCTGGCGGGGCCACCCTGACCGAGCGTTTCATCGTGGACGTTCAGGATGTGAACGAGGGTCCGACAGATCTGGTGCTGGACAACATCTCTGAAAACCTCATTCAGAATGGCAGTTTCGAAGAATTTGACTTGGAAAAGGGTAAATGGAAAGGCTTTGGCTCGGATGAAAGCGGGTCCTGGCAAGACGCGCATGGATTGGAAATCTGGGATCATTTAGGCGATACGAAAGCGTCCGATGGCGATCAGCTGCTTGAGATGGATCATGGTCGGGGCATCGACAGTATTTCCCAGGCCATCCAGACAGAGGATGGTCAGCTCTATGATCTGGGCATTGACCTGCGTGAGCGCCTCGCAGGCGGAACCGATACAGTCGAGGTCTATTGGAACGGCAATCTGGTGGCGGAGCTGGACCCGCAATCTGCAGATTGGGAAACGTTCCAGCCGCAGGTCGTTGGGACCGGACAAGACACGCTGGAACTGCGCGAACCTGAGGGCCAGAATGATACCTACGGCGCCCTGGTTGATAACATCACACTGACCGCCGCGCAGCAGACCGTGGCCGAAAACGTCGATGGGGCCGTTGTGGGGCAACTCAGTTTCGTGGATGCGGATTTGCACGATACCCATGAGTTCGAAATCTCGGATGACCGGTTCGAAGTTATTGACAATCAACTGCGTCTGAAGCCCGGCGTGGCACTGGACTATGAAGAGGCATCCTCGGTCACTATTGATGTCACGGTGATTGACGAAGGCGGGTTACGTCAGACCGAAAGCTTTACGGTCAATGTGGCAGATACGGAGGAGATGACGTTTTCGTCAGGGTTTCACGCCAAATACTTCGACGTTGATCATCGTCTTTCCAAACTGGAAGACATCAACTGGACCGCAGAGCCGAACCATGAAGAAATTAAGCCCGAAATCAACTACGCTAACGGTCACGACACATTCTGGGATGGAGGCGCAAAAGACACGTTTGGCGTCCAGATCAATGGTAGTATCGAGGTTGAGCAAGGCGGAACATTCACTTTCTTTCTGGGCGCCGATGATGGCGCGATGTTGGTAGTCAACGGCCAACCGGTCGTTGAAAATGACGGGCTACACGGGTTTCGAACTCGAACTGGTGAAGTTGAGCTTGAACCGAGAACACATTCGATCGAAATCCGATACTTCGAAAATTACGGCCGGGCTGGACTGAAGCTTGAATGGGAGGGCCCAGGTCTTGACGGACGTGAGGTGGTTACAGCCCCGGACATGTTCGAGGCCCAAACCGTTTCGGGCATGCCGCTGGCCATTGATGTGGACATGGGAACGCTCAGCGTGACCGATGAAACCTCATTCGAACTGACAGGTCTGCCCACCGGAACAATTGTCGAGATTGGCGGAACCGAATTTGCGGCAAACACGGACGGGATCGCAGAGATGGGAGGCTGGCAAGGTGGGATGATCACCGTAACACCGCCGCCAGAATTTGAGGGAACGGTCGAAGCGGCTCTGCATCATTCTACGCCAACCGGTGAAAACAGCAGTCACGACGGCGTACAATACCTGACTTTCGAAGTAACTCAGGCTGACTTGCCCTCACCAGATGCCAAAATTGTGGGCGGATTCCGTGCCAGCTATTTTGACATGTACAACAGGTTGTCAAAGCTGGACGACATCGACTGGTCCGCTGACCCGACGCATCAGGAATTTGTGTCTGAAATCAATTATGAAAACAGTCGCAACTCATTCTGGGAAGGCGGTTCAAGGGATACCTTTGGGGCAAAACTCGAAGGTAAAATAACAATCGAAGAAGGCGGTTCTTACACTTTTTTTGCCGGTGCGGACGATGGCGTAGCGGTCTTCGTCAACGGGCTTAGGATCGTGGACAATGATGGTCTGCATGGGTTCCGGACGCGGTCCGGAGAAATCGACCTGGAACCCGGCACTTATGATATCGAAGTTCGGTATTTTGAGAACTACGGCCGTGCGGGGTTGAAATTGGAATGGGATGGGCCCGACACAACGGGGCGTGAGCTTTTGCAGGCCGACCCAGCCCCGATTTTTGGCGAAAGCGGTGCTTTTGAAGCCGCAATCGAGCTGAACCAAGCAAGTGATCAGGCTGCTGTATCTTTGGAAGGACTGCCACCAAATACGCTACTGATCAGCGGTGAGGATTCACTGATGACTGATGGCGGTTCGGCGGATCTGTCCGGCTGGGATCTCGGCTTTCTTGAGATTTCCCCGCCCCCAGGATTCGAAGGCTCAATCGACGGGGAAATCTTGGTGACTGACACCGGATTTAATGGGGCGCAATTGACCTCGGAGATTCCCTTTGCACTGGAGGTCGGGCAGACAGATGAATTTGCAAAAGAATTTGCCCCTGATCTGTCCGAAACGCTTGCTGCGACAATGCAGGTTGAACCGCCGGCGCCGTGGCACATGGATCAGTCGCAAAGCCACGGGGAAAACGACGGCGATGTCATGGCCGAAGCGGTACTAACCAACCCGGGCTCTGGGATCTCGTGTATTGAGACCGAAGTCTATGAACGCATTGATTGGTAGCGGCACTCAGCCATGTTTGTGGGCCACGATCCACGTCGGGTTATATGTCAGGGACACGCCATCATCGTCGCCAAAGTGCCGGACATATTGTTCCGTGAATTGGGCAAGACTGGTTTTGGTCCAGACCTTCTGCGCGCGCCCGTTGACCCCAGTTCTTCGAAGGTGATTGAGAACGCCTCGGGGCGTATCGAAGTGCAGTGCAGAAAGGTTTTCGCCGCAACTGATAATCTCTAATTGGCCTTCGACTGCCGCGGCCAAATCTTCAGATCGGCACAAGCCCGGCGCTTTGGCAGTGGAACCGACTTTCACCAGTTCCCGGTACTGTTCCGGTCCAAAACCTGAAACCGCCAACCACCCACCAGGAGACAATGCTTTGGCTGCGCGCTGCAGAAAGGTTGCAGGGTCATGCAACCATTGGACCATAGACGCTGACGTGATTAGCTTTGGCTGAATCGGCCATTCGACGATTTTGGCGTCGCCGCACAAAAAGTCCGCACCGACTGCCGTTGCGGTCTCAGCTGCTTCGGGCGACAGGTCATTGACCGTCAACTGGCCAATATCGAATGCGCTACACACCCGATGCGTGAGGTGGCCGGTACCACACCCAAATTCCAATCCGGTCGCGAAACGATGCGGCGCGCCGCCGACCCGCATCTCTTGGACCAGCCGATCCGCGATTTTGGCCTGCTGGCTGGCCGAGCCATGATAGCTGCGGAAACTGCGGCTGAAACTGCGCTGGACGCGGTCCGCGATCTGGACGTTCATGCGACCCACTCCTGCCAGTTCTGACCGTCGCTAAACGGGACATGCGGGGTGGCAATTCCACGCACGGCAGATTGTTGGTGCGCCCATGCCGCCTCTTGCGCGGGGGTCGGGAAAATACGGTCCTGCTGGGGGATCCAAATCCGGTCAAACGCCATCTCGGGTGCGCCACCACGGTCGATCACGGCGTGAAGCTCTGCCTGCGCAGCCTCCAGATCAATTTCAGGAACCGGCCCGTTCAATCCGGCACGGCGACAGAACTTTGAGAAACTGGCTGCGGTCAGGTTTTCCGCCGTGGCGCGGATCATATCCGGTGCGATGCCACGCTCGGGGTCAGCCGGGCAGAGCGTGCCGCTGACTGCAATCAGCCGATCGGGACAAAATCCAGTTTGCTCCAACCAATGGCCCGCGGATGCGACGCCAAAAGAAAAGGCAATCAGATTGACCCGGTCATATTGCGCAATATCAGGCAGAGGATCGTCAAAGTGGCGGAAGTCGTCGACGAATAGCACATCGCCGCGCCCTGTAAGTCCAGTAAAAGGCGCAGCCCCCAGCGCCCAACCGCCAAAAACCAGAATCAACTCGTCCGTTCCCGAACGCGATAACCACTGCTGTTTCATGGTATGCCTTTGACGAGCGAGATCATGGCCGATGTTACACGGCTCAAATCATTCGCAGAGATGATGTAAGGCGGCATGCAATAGATGTTGCGGGCAAACGGGCGCAACCAAACGCCGGTATCGGGTGCGAGCGCATGCGCAACCGCAGGATCAACCCATTGCTCCATTTCGATGACCCCGATCGCGCCAAGCACGCGCACATCGGCAACGCCTGGCAATTCACGTGCGAGGGCAAGCTCTTGCTTCATCTGGTCGGCGATCGCGTGCACTTCGGCGCGCCAATCTCTGACCGATAATTGTTCCAGACTGGCCACCGCGGCAGAACAGGCCAGCGGGTTGGCCATATAGGTCGGGCCATGCATCAAAACGCTGGCTTCGCTTTCCCCAATTCGGCGCGCGACATCTTCAGTCGTGGCGGTCGCGGCCAGAGTAATATGGCCGCCAGTCAAAGCTTTGCCCAAACAGATGATGTCCGGAACCATTTCGGCGTGGTTCATCGAGAACAGTTCGCCCGTGCGACCAAACCCGGTCGCGATTTCGTCAAAAATCACAAGAATTCCGTGTGCTTTACACAGGTCTTGCGCGCCTTTTAGCCACTTGGGGTGATAGAAGTACATACCACCCGCGCCCTGCACCACTGGCTCAAGGATCAGGGCCGCGATCTGATCGGCTTTGGTTTCCAGTAGCTCTTCCAAAGCATCCAGCCCATTCAGGGTTGGATCATCCGTCCATTCCTGCTCAAACGATATCGGCGGGCGTGGCAGGAAATGTTGGATCGACAGCGCGCCACTGAACAGCCCGTGCATCCCATTCTCGGGGTCGCAGACGCTCATCGCTTTCCATGTGTCCCCGTGATAACCGCCGCGAATGGTCGCAAACTGCGTGCGCCCCGTGTGACCCAGCGCCATCTGATACTGCACGGCCATTTTCAAAGCGACTTCAATCGCGACCGATCCGCTGTCGCTGTAGAAAATGCGATCCAGCCCGTCAGGCAACAGCTCGACCAGCTTGCGACCCAGTTCAATTGCGGGTCGATGCGTCAGGCCACCGAACATGACATGGGGCATTTGCTGCAGCTGTTCTTGCATCGCAGCAGTGATGGCCGGATGACGATGCCCGTGCACCGCACACCACCACGACGACATTGCGTCGATCATCCGAGTGCCGTCTTCCCGGGTCAGCCATACCCCTTCGGCCTCGGTGATCAGATGCATCGGACCGGGGTTCAGAACATTCGTATAGGGATGCCACAGGTGGCGAGCATCAAACTCCAGAGCGGTCACAGAGCTCTCCGAATTGTTGCTGTGTCAATCGCATCGAAAGCATCCGACAGCGTTTCTCGCGACAGGGTTTCAAGATACGGCAAGCGTCCCAAATGGGTAACCTGACACATCTCGGCGATGGTCTGTTCAACCTCTGGCTCAGCGTCGCCTACAAACGCAACGCCCAAAACGTTGCAACCTGCACCCCGCAAGGCCATCAGGGACAGGCTTGTGTGATTGATCGTCCCCAACGCGGTCCGGGCCACAAGAACCACGGGTGCCTGCCACCCCGAGATGACATCAAGGAAAAAGGTCTTGCGGTTCAGCGGCACCATGATCCCGCCTGCCCCCTCGACGACCAAGGGGCCGTTGACCTGCGGCAGCGCAAGTCGATCCGGCGAAATCTCGACGCCCATGTCTTCGGCCGACAAATGTGGTGAGGCTGGCATGTTCAGGCGATAGGCTTCCGGCAAAATTACAGCACCGGAAAGCGTCGCGACGGTTTCTGTGTCCGTTGCATCCTCAAGCCCGGATTGCACCGGCTTCCAATAGGTTGCGCCAAGCGTGGCCGTCAGGCCCGCAGCAAAAACCGTTTTTCCGACACCAGTGTCGGTGCCTGTGACGATAACAGCGCTCATGCCGCCTCCGTCTGTTGATGCGCCAGTGCTTCGAACAGGGCGCTTATGTCATCCTTGCCCACGTTGCCGGTGATCGACACGCGCAGGCGCGACGTGCCCCGTGGCACGGTCGGCGGCCGGATACCACGGACATCAAAACCTTTGGCCTGTAACGTTGCGGCCATTTCCATGGTTTTGGCGTCATCGCCCAAAATTATGGGGATAATCTGGCTGTTCAGCGCCTCTTGGGGTATTCCGATCTGACGTGCAACGGCATGCGCGTGGCGAATGCGGGACAGGGCATTTTGGCCCATCAAGCTATCTGTTTGAAGATGCTGCAGAACCGCGCGAACAAGCGCCGCGTTGAACGGTGATGGGGCCGTGGCAAAGATAAACGGGCGCGCGCGGTTGATCAGTGTTTCGATCACTACCCGGCGGCCGCAAATCAATCCGCCCGAAACCCCCAACCCTTTGCCGCATGTGTGCAAAGTCAGCAACTCAGCCTTGAGGCCATGCGCCAGACCCTTTCCGTTCGGGCCAAATACTCCGGTCGCATGAGCCTCATCCACGATCAATATGGCACCGTGTTCACAGGCCAGTTCAGACAGCGCGGCCAAGGGCGCAATGTCGCCCTCCATGGAATAGATGCTTTCCACGGCGATCCAGATTTGGCCAGACCCGCCTTCTGCCAACCACGCCTCAATGGCCAGACGCGCTGCGGCAACATCATTATGGGCAAAAGCACGTGCTTGGGCACGACCCATCCGCATGCCTTCATGCGCGCTTGCATGAACCAAAGCATCGTAAAGGATCAGATCTTCGGCGGCAGGAAGGGTCGAGAAAATCGCCTGATTGGCCTGAAACCCGCCGCCCATGAACAAAGCAGCCTCAGCATCAAAAAAGGCGGCTGCCTCGTGTTCAAGCGCCTCATGTTCGGGATGATTGCCCCGCAAAAGGCGAGAACCACCGGATCCCAGCGGTACGCCCTGCGCCAATGCCGTTTGCGCGGCATCGCGAAGGAATGCCGATTGCGCCAATCCAAGGTAATCATTGGACGCAAAGTCCACACCGCGTGGCGGTGCCAACACCCGGCGGCGGTGCCGGGTGTCCAGCTGTGCAAGCATCGAGTTCAGACGACTCAATGCCTTCATTCAGCAGCGTCCAAACAGGATTTTTCAGCCGAGGTTTCGGCCTGCAGCCCAAGCTTCTTGAACAGAATGGCATCAGTGTCTTCTTCGGGGTTTTCTGCTGTCAAAAGCGTTTCGCCAACAAAAATCGAGTTCGCACCGGCGAAGAAGCACATGGCCTGCAATTCCTCACTCATACCGCTGCGCCCGGCGGAAAGCCGTACATAAGATTGTGGCATCATGATCCGCGCAACGGCTATGACCCTTACAAAATCGATCGGATCGATCGGTTTAGCGTCTGCCAGAGGCGTGTCTTCTTGCGGCATCAACATGTTGATCGGCACTGAATCCGGTGCCGGGTTCATATTGGCCAGTGTGACCAGCATATCGACACGGTCTTGAACCTCTTCCCCCATCCCGAGGATACCGCCGGAACAGACCTTGATGCCCGCTTCTTGCACGCGGTTCATCGTGTCAATGCGGTCCGCAAAGGTGCGTGTTGTGATGACTTCGGGATAGTACCGCTCGGACGTGTCGATGTTGTGGTTGTAGTAGTCCAGCCCCGCATCGCGCAGACGAACCACCTGATTATCGTCCAACATGCCAAGGGTCATGCAGGTTTCCATCCCCATCTCGCGCACACCTTCGACCATTGCGACAAGCGCATCCATGTCGCGGTCCTTGGGTTCGCGCCATGCGGCACCCATGCAGAAACGGGTTGCACCGCCGTCGCGGGCCTTGCGGGCTTCGGTCAGAACGCGCTGAACCTCAATCAGTTTCGAGGCCGACAGCTTTGATCCGTTCCGTGCTGATTGCGAGCAATAGGCGCAATCTTCGGCACAGCCACCTGTTTTGATCGACAGCAGTTTCGATGTCTGGACCTTGTTGGGATCAAAGTTCTCCCGGTGCAATGTCTGCGCGCGAAACAGCAAATCCATCAGCGGAAGGTCATACAGAGCTTGAGCAGCGTCGCGGAACCATATCGGGGCGGTGTTTTTCATTTTATAGATACTTTTCGAGAACTCTCATGGCTACGCATTCTTTTATAGATAAAGATCGTTATCACAACCAGATTATGCCATCTGCGTCACTCAGGCGGAAAAACGCGGATGCTTGCAATGGTCCGCTGTGCCAACGCCGCTTTAGCAAACGATGCGGAACATTCTATCCCAATGCGGCTGCCGCCATTTCCGCAATATGCACCGCGCGAAAATCAACCGTCTCAAATCGACACATGTTGCCATGATTGGGTAAGCAGATCACAATGGGCATCAGTACCAAACATTCCCGCATGCGCCGCGCCGCTGCAAACGCGTTGGATACCAGTGTCACACGGTTGTTTTGTAAGTCATGCAGAAGGCGCGTTAGCCAACATATTGAAAGGTTCCGAATGACCTCCTCCAGCCATTTTTCGATGTCTCGCCGCCAGTTCCTTGCCACAACCACGGCCAGCGCCGCCGCAATCACCCTGCACCCGTTTTCGGCCGCCGCTGCCGACAATCAGGCGCATCTTCGGATCATGGAAACCACCGATATCCATGTGCATGTATTCCCTTATGATTACTACGCAGACAAGCCGCGCGATACGGTAGGCCTGTCGCGCACCGCATCGATCATCAATGACATTCGGTCAGAGGCGACCAACTCGTTGCTGGTGGATAATGGCGACTTTTTGCAGGGCAACCCGATGGGTGATTACATCGCCTATGAACGCGGCATGAAGGAAGGCGACGCCCACCCGATCATAACCGCATTCAATACAGTCGGCTATGACGCTGCGACCTTGGGTAATCACGAATTCAACTACGGCTTGGATTTTCTGGAAAAGTCGCTCGCTGGCGCAGATTTCCCTGTCGTGTTGGCCAACGTCGCCAAAGAACAAGGCGCGGGGCCACGCGACGACAAAACATTGGTCAAGCCTTACGCCATTCTTGACCGCGAAATAGAAATGGGTGACGGCACCAAGCATCCAATCAAGGTTGGCGTCATTGGCTTTACCCCACCTCAGATCATGAATTGGGACCGCAAGCACCTGGAAGGCAACGTTCAGGCCCGCGACATCGTCGATACCGCGAAAGCGTATGTGCCAGAAATGCAAGAGCAAGGCTGTGATTTAATCATCGCCCTATCGCATTCGGGTATCGGTGAGGCCGATCACACTGATGGTATGGAGAACGCCTCGGTCGTGCTGGCCGGTGTTGAGGGCATCGACGCGCTGGTCACAGGCCACAATCACCTAGTCTTCCCTTCGCCCACCTTCGCGGATCGTCCAGGCATCGACGTCGAAAAAGGCACACTATTGGGCAAACCGGCGGTCATGGGCGGATTCTGGGGCTCGCATCTGGGTCTGCTGGACCTGCTGCTGGAACGCGACGGGAATGAATGGCGCGTTGTAACAACGACATCCGAGGCGCGCCCGATCTCAAAGCGCAACGAAGATCGCTCAATCACCGCGCTGGTTGGCGACGACCAGACCGTGCTGGATTCGGTTGCCAAAGATCACGACGAAACACTGGCATATGTTCGCCGCGCCGTAGGGAAGACGTCCGCGCCTTTGCACAGCTATTTCGCACTCGTCGCGGATGATCCGTCGGTGCAAATCGTGTCGATCGCACAAAAATGGTATGTTGAAGAGATGATGAAGGGCACTGAGCACGAGGGGCTGCCCATCCTATCAGCCGCAGCCCCGTTCAAGGCCGGTGGCCGTGGTGGGCCAGAGTATTATACCGACGTTCCAGTGGGCGATGTGGCTATCAAAAACGTGGCTGACCTGTATCTCTATCCGAACACCGTGCGGGCGGTCCGCGTGAACGGCGCACAGGTTCGAGGCTGGCTAGAGCGTTCGGCAGGCATGTTCAATCAGGTAGAGCCCGGCTCGGCCGATGCAATTCTGCTGAATCCAGAGTTCCCATCCTACAATTTTGATGTAATGGACGGCGTAACTTATCAGATCGACCTGTCCCAGCCCTCGCGATTTGGACCAAAAGGCGAAGAAGTGAACCCAGCCGCGGCACGGATTGTGAACCTGTCCTTCAACGGCACGCCAGTTACGGATGATATGGAGTTTATCATCGCCACCAACAATTACCGCGCGTCTGGCGGCGGGTCCTTCCCGGGCGCATTGGGCGACACGATTGTCTTCGAGGCCCCCGACACCAACCGCGACGTCATCGTGCGCTACATTGTCGATCAGGGCACAATTGATCCAAAAGCGGACGCCAACTGGTCCTTCGCCCCGCTCGCAGATACCACGGTACTTTTCGAAACCGGCCCCAAAGCGCGCGACTATATAAGCGATGTCAAAGGAGTGGTGATCGAAGACGCAGGCGAAGGCGCCGATGGTTTCGCCGCGTTCCGCATTAAACTTTAAGCGCCAAAGATTTTAAGCCGGCCGTCACCCCGACTAATGGGTGGCGGTCGCGCACCGAAGATGGCGAATTTTTAACATCTAAAACCGGGCTTTGGAGCAATCAGTCAAGTTCGCCGCTTTCTGACATCAAAATCGCCAGCGGTCGCGTAGAATGGATTTGCGACAAGATGATCATCACCACGGCAGTCAACGGTATCGCCAATATGGTGCCTGCCAGGCCCCACATCGCGGTCCAGATCGTCAGCGAAAACAGCACCATAAATCCGCTCAGGTTCACCGAGTTTCCGACAAGCCGTGGTTCAAGGAAGTTTCCTACAAACAGCTGAGCTGCCATAAGAGCGATCAGCGCGACACCGGCGTGCCAGATGCCGCCGAATTGCACAAGGCTCAGCATGACGGGAAACAGAACACCCACGATTGAACCCAAGTATGGAATATAGTTCAAAAGCCCGATCAATATGGCCCAGAACATTGCGAACTCGATCCCAAGCAACAACATGATCACATAGGAGATCACAGCCAAAATGACGTTGATCAGGGTCTTTGCACTTAGGTAGCTGCCAATCTTCTGGTTTATCTGGGCGACGATTTGCAGCGATCGGTCAGCTGTTTCGGCATCACCCAAAGCCTTTCGAACTTTTTCCGGCATGTCATCCAGATCGGACAGGATGAACACAATATAAAGGATTGTCATCAACATGACCGTCCCGAAACCCTGCACTGTAGAAAGCGTCCCCTGCACAAACCCCAAAATATCGAACTTGCCGGCAATCGTCTGCTCGATCGTGGACCAATCTGGCAGTTTTTTGACGCCCAACATCGCCATTGCCGAGTCAATCAGCGCTTTTAAGTTGGTTTGGTAACGCGGGATATTCTGGGCGACCGCTTGCGCGTTTGCCTCAAGAAAGACCCCTATCAGAACCAACGTTAGAAATATGGCAAGCAGCGCCCGCGGCGTGGTATGTGGCGCAACCCCGGAACACGGCCGATTGTCGAGGCGGTCGAGTCCAGAATGTATATCCCGATTATGCCTAAAAGCACCGGAAGAAGGATACTTTTGCCCAGCACCAGCAGCCAGCCGATGACAACAGCGACGATTAGGCCAGATGCAAGTTTTGTCACATTAAACAGCAGCATATCTTCGCTTTCGGTCGGACGGGTGGTTCCTTTTGTGCCGGGTTCAAGGCTTACATTCAACTTCTTTCACGCGATCTGCGAGCCCCGAGCGCGGTGACGGCTGCCCGGTGCCGGGGGCGTTTCGCGACCACCGGCAAAACATTGCGCGATTGACATCCATTCGGCAGCAACCGGCCCCTCCACCTTCAGCGATGTATCCGCGATGTTGCGGGTTTGGGCTGAGACCTGTGCAAACTCTACCGCAGAGCCTGTTATCCGATTGTCCCCCCGTTCACCGAACTCCCACAAGGCTCCGGATGGCGCGGTCAGTTCAAGCCGCGGCATCGCCTCGGGCACAGGTTTGCCGTTGACCTGATAGGCCCAGCCAAAGGTGTTCACACCCAGAATGACGATGTTCTTGACCCGGTCCTGTTCGACGCGCTCGACACCAAGAACGTCAAAGACCTCTTGCCCGTGTGCCCAAGTCTCCATCTGGCGGGCCGTAATTGATGAGCGTACAGACATATCCGGACCGGCCCATTTCACCCGGTGCTTGGGATCGAGATCGGCCCAACGTGTGCCAATATCTGTGTAAAGCGTCCGCCAGGAATCGCGCAGCTCGTTCCCGCGCAGCAAGATCGCTTCGTTCTCGGCTGCGCGCAGCCCTTCGGCCTTGGCTTTGACAAACAATGCGCCAATGCGGGCTGTGAACGCGTCGGGGTCCTGAAGCGACAGATCTGCCATCTGGTTCCAATAGTGCAGATGCACCAGAACATCGTTCAGCGTCCATCCTTTGAACTGTGTTTGTACTTCCCATTGTTCGCCCGAAATATCGCCCAGAATGGCAAACAATGCCTCGCTTTCTTGCAGAAAATCCGTTGCCTGTTGCACTGCTTGTTCCCTTGATTTTGTGTTTGCCTATTCGATGTCCCCGGATGAAGTGGCGGTGGCCGACACACACCCAATTCTATCTATATTTCGTCAATCTCGATCATCACATCCCCCGCGCTCAGCTGTTGCCCGACCTCAACGTGGACAGAGGTGATGACGCCAGCAACGGCGGCAGTGATCTGGTGTTGCATCTTCATGGCTTCGAGAACGGCCAGACAGTCGCCTTTGGAAACGCTTTGACCGGGTCTTGCCGCCACCTCGACCAGGACACCCGGCATGGGGGCGGTGACGCGACCGCTAACGATCGTTCCCGCATCCAATACACCGGGACGCAGGCGTCGAAACGTCAGGCGCTCGGCGCCGATGGCGATCTGGGCTGTGTCGCGGGTTATGTGTGCGGTGGCGTCGACGGTGTTGTCATTTATGCGTGCCCGGACCTTCCCGCTGCTGCGCTTGATAAACGAAACATCATACGCGTTGCCCTCAACCCATACCGTCCATCCATCGGGGCAGACGCGTGCGCGCGTTTGTATCTCTTCGTCACTATAGGCAAGCGTCACGGCGAACGGCGGTAACGCCGCGCTGGACCAACCCAACTGTTCGGCGGATACATAGCCCGCCGCCGCCCTTGCGCGGGCCTGATCCGCACCCAACAACAGCGCAACCGCCAAGGCGACGTCCTGCGCAGTTACCCAGTACGCAGGAAAGCCCCGGGGGTAGGTCCGATCCAGAAATGTTGTCGTTGCATCGCCGGCAATGAAATCTCTGTGCTGCAGCACATCTGCAAGAAACCGCGAATTTGTCACCGTTCCCAGCAAAATAGTTTCATGCACAGCTTTGATCAGCCGCGCACGTGCCGTTTCGCGGGTTGGACCGTGCGCGATGATCTTTGCAAGCATGGAGTCATAGAAAGGCAATACCTCTTGTCCCTGCTGAATGCCGAAATCCACACGCATTCCGGGACCGGACGCAGCCTGCCAGAAATCAATTGGACCGGTCGCCGGCAGATATCCGTTAGCGGGGTCTTCGGCATAAAGCCGCGCCTCAATGGCGTGGCCGGTCATGGTGACGTCTTCCTGAGAGATTGGAAGGGCGTCACCCTGCGCGACAGCGATCTGTAGCGCCACTAGGTCGAGGCCAGTGACCATCTCGGTCACAGGATGCTCAACCTGCAGTCGGGTGTTCATTTCAAGGAAATAGAACACGCCGGACGGTTCAAATAGAAACTCCACGGTTCCGGCGCCGCGGTAGCTCACCGCACGGGCCGCCTCAATCGCCACAGCCCCCATTTTTGCGCGCAACTCTTTCGTCATGACCGGGCTTGGGGCTTCTTCGATGACTTTTTGGTGGCGACGCTGAACCGAGCATTCCCTTTCGCCCAGATGAATTACGTTCCCGCACCTATCGGCAAAAACCTGAAATTCGATGTGGCGCGCATCACCGATCGCTTTCTCAAGGATCAGTTCGCCGGATCCAAAAGCGCTCTCGGCCTCGGATCTTGCGATTGAAATCGCCTCAGAAAGAGCGTCGGCGGATTGGACCACGCGCATTCCGCGTCCACCGCCACCAGCTGCGGCTTTGACCATGATGGGAAAACCGATTTTGCTCGCTTCAGCGACCAGTGCGGCAACCGATTGATCATCGCCTTCATACCCTGGAACGCAGGGAACGCCCGCGCCAATCATAAGGCGTTTGGCGACGGCCTTGTCGCCCATCAGCCGGATCGCTTCGGGATCGGGTCCGATAAAAGTCAGACCCGCGGCCTCGACTACCGCTGCAAAACCCGCATTTTCGGACAAAAACCCATAGCCCGGGTGGATCGCCCCTGCCCCAGCTTCCTGAGCCGCAGCAATGATCTTTTTTGCGTTCATATAGCTGGCACCAATCGGCCCTTCACCGATCCAAACCGCCTCATCAGCAAGTTCGACATGGGGTGCCCGAGCGTCAGCGGTTGAATAAACGGCCACTGTGCGCAGGCCAAGCGACCGGGCGGTTCGCATGACACGCGCGGCGATTTCCCCACGATTGGCAACGAGAAGCGTGTCGAATGTCATGCCTCAGCCTCTGCTATCTGTCTTGGATGTGGATTTGGTGAGCTATGCAGCATGGTCAAAACCTGTGCACCCCGTACGAGCTGGGTTTGACCGTTCTCGCGCGACCCTCAAGGCAAGTTTCAAGGCAAAAACCTAGCACACGCCGCGTGTCGCGGGGGTCAATGACGCCATGATCGATACAACGTCCCGAAGTGTAAAACGCATTCTCTTGTCGTGTGAAATGTGCTGTGATCGCTGCCTTTTGCGCTGCCAGTTTGGCTTCGTCGGGGTCGATCCCTTTGCGTTTAAACCCTGCGCGCGCAACCAGTTCCATCGTCCCGGCGGCTTGCTCGCCGCCCATCACGCCCGTTGCCGCATTGGGCCAGGCGAACAGAAAGTCTGGGTCATAGGCGTAGCCGCACATCCCGTAATTGCCAGCCCCGAAACTTGCCCCGACATAGAGCGTGATCTTGGGCACATTGACTGACGTAACGGCCTGAATCATCTTGGCCCCATTTTTGATCATGCCGCTTTGTTCATATTGGGTGCCGACCATGAACCCTGTAATATTGTTCAGAAATATCAGGGGAATGTCAGACTGACCGCATAGCTGGATAAACTGTGCGGCTTTGTTCGCGCCTGCAGGGTCCAGTGGCCCATTATTTCCAAGAATACCCACAGCGATACCATTGATTGCGGCCTGCAAACAGACAGTCGCCGAGCCATAGTCGGGCTTGAAATCCTCAAAATCCGAGCCGTCTACTATGCGGGCCACAACCTCGCGGACGTCATAGGGAACGCGATAATCGGTTGGAACAATGCCTGCGATCTCTTCCGTATCATATTTCGGTGGCTGCACTTCTTTGCTGCGACACACAGGCAAGGATTTGTTCCAATCCAGCCGGGCCATCACGTTCCGCGCCATTTCGATACCGTGCGCATCATCCTCGGCCAGATAGTCGACCAGCCCGGATGTGGTGGCATGCATCTCGGACCCGCCCAGATCACGGTCATTGGCCTTTTCGCCCGTCGCCGCGTGAACCAAGGCGGCACCGGCCAAGGCGGCCATGCCGTTGTTCTTCACGCCAACGACATAGTCTGCAAGGCCGGGCATATAGGCCCCACCGGCGGTTGACGGGCCGTGCAGCACTGCAATGTTGGGCAGCCCTGCGGCCGAATGGCGGGCCAGATTGCGGAACAGTTTGCCGCCATTGGCCCAGAATTCGACCTTGTATTCCATCAGGTTTGCACCGGCGCTTTCGACAAGATGCACAAAAGGCAGGTTCTGTTTCAATGCCATGTCTTGCGCGCTCAGGAAGGCCGCAGCTGACATCTCGACCATCGCGCCGGCCTTGATCCCTGAATCGTCGACGATGATCATGCAGCGCACGCCCGAGATGAAGCCGATGCCGATGATCAATGACGCGCCCGGAACCGATTGCTCGGGATCGTCTGTATCGACGCAGTAACCCGCCAACCCATGCAGTTGCAAAAAAGGCATTCCGGGATCCAACAGTTGGGCCAAACGGTCACGGGGTGTGATCTGCCCCCGGGCCTCCATCCGTTCGCGCCGTTTCTCTGACAGGGCGACAGGACGCGCTTCAAGCGCGCGCATCTCGTCGACAAGAGCCAGCATATCGCCTCGGTTCTTGGCAAAGCTGTCAGAATCGCGGACGACTTTACTGACAAAACCCATCAGTTTTCTCCTCGCTCAGGATATGAGGATAACTTTGCAGGAATCCTGATCGGTGTGGCCAGCAATATCTGGGCATAACTCTTGCCTTGCGCGTCGTTGCGCAACGAGGCGACGCCACCGCCACCCAGCGCATTGTGCAGCAGAATGTTCATGGAATGTGTTCCTGGAAGATAGAACCGCTCGATCCTGCCGGATAGATGGTCAGAAAAAACATCTGCCAGCGTCGCTTCGGTCAGCGCAGCCCAAATATAGGGCAAAAAGGTAGCATGGCGCGCAATGACCCCAATGTTTGCGGTGTCGCCTTTGTCCCCAGATCTTGCCCAGGCCAAATCTTCCAAAGGGCATGTGATCCACTCGGTCACCTTTTCATCGGTTATTTCCGGGGCTTTTGCCGGGACAGGTTCCGGGTCTTGTGGGGGCGTTTTTGGCTGATTGTATTCGATATCGTCCCCATCCATCGTTATGCAATAGGTCAGCGTGTTGTTTGGCACCAAGAAGGAAAACAGGGCAACGACTGGCGAGGGCTTTGGACGCCCTCCTCCGGTAAAGATGTGCAACCCCGGCGGTGCGGCCAGTGCGCACCCGGTCATTTCACGCAGGAATACGCCAACCGCGCGAGGGTTATCGTGTTTCACGGCTACCTTGAACGAGATCTCTTCGTAATCGCCGTCGCCAGGCCGACCTCCAAAGGTTTCAAACGACACCTCGCGATAGTCGGGGGAGCCCATCCGTTGCAGGACAGCGCGCGCGCGTTTCAGCCCCGCTTGGGTAAAAGCCTTCGCCTTTTGTCGTGCCTCACGCCCGTTGATCAGAATCGTCATGCCCGCGCGATAGCCATCCGCCCAGGTGGCGGACACTTTGAGCTGCCCTGTCGGCGCGCGGCCTTTTGCACCCGAAACGGTTACATAGTCTGACTCGGCTTGCTCAATCCTGACATTGGAAAAGTCGCAAATCACGTCAGGCAGAATATAGGACTGCGGGTCGCCGATCTCATACAGCATCTGCTCGCAGACCGAAGCCAGGGTCACACGTCCCGTCGTGCCCTGCGGCTTAGTCAGGGCCAACCCGCCATCGGCGTTTACCTCGACAATTGGATAGCCGATCTTGGCGATGTCGCCTGCCAATTTCCAGTCCGTGAAATTCCCGCCAGTGGCTTGGGGTCCACATTCCAGCAGATGCCCCGCTAGCGACCCGGCAGCCAGTAAGTTGTGGTCCTCGTGTCGCCATCCAAAATGATACATGCACGCCGCCAACGTCAGCGCGCTGTCGACGCAGCGGCCTGTGATGACGATGTCAGCCCCGGCGTGCAGCGCCGCCAATATCGGCCCTGCCCCAATATAAGCATTCACCGAGGCGATCTTTTCTATCGGTGGCATCGGCGCACCGGAAAACATCTCAGTCCGATCGACAAACTCAGCCATACGCGGCAGCAGGTCGTCGCCTTCGACCACTGCAACTTTCAAGTTCAATCCCAACTCAGCAGATTTGCTACGCAATGCATCAGCACAGGCCACTGGGTTGACCCCCCCTGCATTCGACAAGACCTTGACGCCTTGCTCGGCGATTTGGGTTAAATTGTTGGCCATAACGTCAGAGACGAAATCCACCGCATATCCCTTTTGGGGGTCTTTAAGACGGGCGCGGGCCATGATCGACATGGTGATTTCGGCCAGGTAGTCGTAGACCAGAAAGTCAATCTGAGGGGCACGCAGCAATTGCTGTGTCGCATGAGGGGTATCCCCCCAAAAACCACTTGCTCCTCCGATCCGCAGAGAATGTGTCACGCCACGTCTCTCCCGCTTGGGTACGATCTGCAGTTTACAGACCGACTGTTCTGTTTTTATGATCCACTGACCGCCTTGGTCAACGAAGATTTGCCACTGCGACGCGACGGAAGATGACGGAATCGATGCCAAAAAAACCCTCGGTCCAGGATCAAAGGTCCCGGGATATGCAAGCCAAAATCTGCAATGCGACGGTCACCTGTCTGGATCAGCTTGGGTATGCCGAGACTACTTTTGCCAAGGTGCAGGCCAAGGCAGGCATCTCACGCGGGGCAATTACGTATCACTTCCCCACGAAACAGGCCCTGGTCGCAGCTACCGCGATGCGACTGCTGGGCAATGCGCAAAACCCGCTCTGGCCACATGATCGCGCCCCTCAGCCCGTCTATGATCTGATTATGTCCGCCTGGGCCAATATCGTAAATTCCGCAGGCGGACGCGCCATAGTTGAGATTCTGGTTGCTTGCCGAACCGACCCGGCACTGTTCGGAATGCTGGAAAAAAGCCTGAGAGACTGGGACAAATCGAACCTCAGCCTGATCTCCGCCCGGTATGTCAGCGCAACAGGCGACCGTGACGACACTGAATTATTGTGGAGTATCGCCCGGAACTTCCTGCGTGGTTTGTTGTTGCATGAGAAATTCGTTTCGTCGCCAGAATACCTTACGCAGATGATGGATCGCTTCGCCCGCATGATGGAAAGCCAGCTTCAGGTATTGCCCGAAAATGACGTTGAGAAGGTCAAATGACCCTGCCATCCCCTTTCATGACCCCTGAACGCGAAGCTTTCCGCGGAAATTTCCAGCGTTTTGTCGATGCCGAAATCAAACCTCATATTGAGCAATGGGAGGCGGATCGCAGCGTCCCGTGGGAGTTGCATGCCGCAATTGCTGAGTTCGGCGTATTTGGCTTTGGGATCGATGAGGAATACGGCGGTCTGGGTTTCGACAACGCCTTTATGCGCCATGATTATAGTGAAATCCTGTTCGGCTGTGGGGCATCCGGTATCGGAGCCGCCGTTGGGGGACGTACGATTTCCATCAGCCCAATTGCGAAATTTGCTTCCGAGGAGTTCAAACAGAAAGTGCTGCCCGAGATCATCTCGGGGCGCATGATGTCGGCCCTTGGGATCACCGAACCAGGCGCAGGGTCGGACGTTGCCAATATTCAAACAAGTGCCGAGCGCAAAGGCGGCCGATGGATTCTGAACGGGGAAAAGACCTATATCACCGGGGGTATGGATGCCGAATGGTTTGTGATCGGCGCCCGCACTGGCGGCCCGGGCCTGACTGGTATCTCATTGTTTTTGGTCCCTCATGACGCGCCCGGGTTCAGCCGCACGCCGTTGGGTGGCAAGATGGGTTGGCACAGTTCACAGCAAGCGACGCTGCATTTCGGTGATTGCGAGCTGGATTCTACTGCCCTGTTGGGGCCTGAGAACAGGGGCTTTATCGCAATCATGAACAACTTTAACTTTGAACGGCTTGGCCTGACATCCGCTTCGTTGGGTATGATGAAACTATGCTACGATAGTGCCTTGGACTGGGCACGGGAACGCAAGACATTCGGCAGGCGACTGGTCGAACATCAGGTCATTGGCCACAAGTTTGCAGAAATGTCTGCCCGGATTGATATGAATGAGGCATATATCGAACGGATCTGCTGGGCAATTGAACAGGGCCTGATGCCAGTCGCTGAAATTGCAAAGGCCAAGGTTCAGGCCACGACGTCACTGCAATTTGTTGCTTCCGAAGCGATGCAGATCTTTGGCGGTGCCGCATACATGCTGGGCAATCCGGTCGAGCGGATCTGGCGCGAAATCAAAATAATGGCAATTGGCGGCGGATCCGAAGAGATAATGCGCGACCTGGCCGTGCGCCAGATGGGATTGGCCGGGCAATAGTGGCGGCGTTGTGGGTCCGCAAGCGCGTGCTATGGACGTGAAGAGATCGCTGAAAGGCCGACATTAACCAAATTCTTTGGTCAGCAATTGCCGAAAATGATCAATGCACAATTGCGCAATCATTTTTGACAACCTAAGTTGCGCCAAACTCATCACGCGAGGGAATTATGGATATTTGGTTTTATGTGGGGCTTGGCTTGTTGTTATGGGCTATCAGAGACTTGGTGTTTGGTTCGACCTACTTGTGGGAACGGGTAACCCGCGCTGAAAATCCGGGAACCTACTGGGTTTGCGTTTTGGTTTGGCTTGTCGTTGCATTGGCTATTTTAGCCACGTCCCCAACGACCTACTACCTGTTCTCCTGACTGCGCGTTCCGAAATGCAGGCCATGTAACCTGCATTTCCAAATCATAGAGGCCGGTGTTTTCACCATGGATGCAGTCACCTAATCGTTCGCTTGGCGAGCGGACCCGACTGTTCAAACATCAAAATCCAGTCGGCTGTCCAGTACAAAACTTTGGTGATTGCCTGAAAGCCCTCAAAGGCGGTCCGGACAGGAAAATTCTCTGAAATGATATGGTGCGGGTGGAGGGACTTGAACCCCCACGCCTTGCGGCGCCAGAACCTAAATCTGGTGCGTCTACCAATTTCGCCACACCCGCAACCCAGGCACTCGGTGCCAGAATGTCGGGGTGAATAGCAAAGCTTGCCACGGAGTGCGAGAGGGAAAATTGAGTTGTGCGCAAGATTATTGATGACATCGGCGCAACATGCTTCTGAACTGACCGTCGTGCACATATGGTGTCTGCCGGACGCTGCCGCTAAGCGGGATGCGGGATATTCTCATGTGTTGCTGTTCGCGGCAGGAAAGCAGCCTGATTTTTTGGCGTTCTACGAGTAGATAGAAAAGATTACTTGGGCAAGTTTGACTAATTTTATTGTTTTGTATTTAGCAACATTCAGGTCCCTTTGGTGAGAAGGAGAAAACTATCTTACGTTGAGTAAAATGCCCCTCATCTAAGGGCGGGCTATGATGAGAACCCAAAGACGAATGCAACATACATATATTTTACAGACGTCCGCTGGGTAGATTTGGTGTCAGGTTGATTTCAAAAGATAGAGTAATTACTGTTTATGAACAGTGCTATAGACGCACTACCAAAAATACAACACGTGCGCATCGTTGCAAGTTTTCTGCTCTTGAATGCTGCTAACGATAAATGGCGCTGTTCACATTGACGCCGAAAATACGCCCGTAGGTTGTGGTTGAAAAATGTTACCAAACACAATTGCGCCACAATTCAAACGCCAAAAAATCTTATTCGCGTCAAAATAAGACCGCCTTGAAAGTCACTTATGAGCAGTAGGAGTTAATGAGTCTTTTTTGCCTTCGGGCGCTGTACGAGTTTTTTTCGCTCAACTCCAGTACAAGGGTCTGAAACGTGACCAATATGATGAACTCCGCTGCTGCCGAGCAAGAAGCCGTTGGCCTTGCGCGTGAAAGTTTTCTTGGTGAACTCAAATCCCTGAACCGCGACCATCCAAACACCGGGTTTGGCGTTTCGTTGCGCACCCGCTCCGGGCGGCGATATTTGCTAGCCAACTCGCGTATGCCGCTGCCCGAAACCAAATCCGAGGGCTTTCCGACCGGGCGTCGTCTTGCCCGCCTTGAAAACAGCGAGCGATTTAGCTCGATCGAAGTTCTGGCGGATTGCCACACCTTCGAATCGATTTCGCCTGGTGCCGAAGCCGCAATCCTGGGCAATGCGCTGAATCTGATCGCGCGAATCGACACCATGACCAGCACGCCAACTGACACGTTGGCCGCGACAGGAACCGGAGGCTGAACATGGCGCGCAACGACCATCTTTTGTCAGTTGGCAATGAGGCACTGACGCCTATGACGTCAGCGATGAACTCGCTGACCGCACAGATTGATCAATTGACAGAGGTGGCGGATGCACGTTCGTCCGCCCGTCTGGCCACGCTCAAGACCCGGATGGAGAATTTCTCGGCCAGCGTTACGATGGTCGGGCAGGTCAAGGCCGGCAAGTCTTCGATCGTGAACATCCTGGCCGGGCGCCCTGCCCTGCTGCCATCGGATGTAAACCCGTGGACGTCGGTGGTGACTACACTGAACATCAACACCCGAACCGAAGGCGACAAACGCGCCAAATTTACCTTCTTTGAACAAGAAGAATGGGACAACCTGATGGTCGGCGGCGGCCGTCTGGGTGAACTGGCAAACCGCGCTGGCGCCGATGATGAGATGGATGACATTCGCCGCCAGATCGGCGAGATGAAGGCTAAATCCGAATCCAGATTGGGCCAGCATTTCGACCTGATTCTGGGGCAGAGTCATCAATATGACTACTTCGACGAAGAGTTGATCCAGCGCTATGTCTGTCTGGGTGACGAAGATGACCCGGACATCAACCCCAAAACGGGGCGGTTCGCCGATGTGACGAAGTCGGCAGAACTGTATATGGACATTCCGCAATACCCGATTGCGTTGAAACTGTGTGACACGCCGGGTGTCAACGATACCTTTATGGTCCGCGAACAGATCACCCTGCGCAGCTTACGTGGATCTGAAGTCTGCGTTGTTGTTCTTGCCGCCAGCCAGGCGCTTACAACCATGGACATGGCGCTGATGCGGATCATCGCCCAGTTTGAGAACCGGCAGATCATCCTGTTTGTGAACCGAATTGACGAATTGGCGGATCCGGTCAATCAGGTCCCGGAAATCCGTGACCGTATTCAGGACACGCTCAAGCAGAACAATATCGATGCCAGTACCAGCGTTGTCTTTGGCAGCGCATTGTGGGCTGAGGCCGCGTTGACCGGCAACCCCGAGATTCTGTCCGATGAATCGCGCGAGGCGTTGAACACGTTCTATCTGGCCGCCGGGTTTGGCGATCAGGCACCCTCGCTCGACAAAATCTGGGCGCTGTCCGGTCTGCCCGATCTGCTGTTGGCCATGAACGAGCGCATCGCCGAAGGCGCAGGCACCCGTTTGCTGGATCGCGTCCGCCACCGCGCCCGCAATATCGCCAGTCAAATCCGCGCCACGGCCGTTGCCAAGACCCTTTCGGGCGGTGAAGGTCTTGTGCGTGATCTGGATGGTGTATCGCCAGAGGACGCGATTGCCACACTCTCGGATCAATACGAAAAGAAAGTAGCTGAACTGACCGCATCCTTACGTGCGAAGGTGTTGGAGAGACTGAATTCAGCGGAAACCAACTTTGTCAAACGTGCAACGGATTCGCTGATTGCCCACCTTGAGCGGAACGGCGAACAAGGCACGTGGCAGTATGACCCGGCGGGTCTGCGGACCTTGCAAAAGGCCGCGTATTTCAGCTTTGCGCGGTCGATGCGCAAAGAAGCAGGTGCGCTGTACAATACGGCGGCCGCAGATATTGAGACGCTGTATCAGAAGATACTGGGCAACCACCTGGGTGAGTTCAGTATCGAAGCACCCATTGTTCCGCGTGTCCCACCCCCACTCGGAATTGGACGAACAATCGCATTGGACTTGCAAAGCACCTGGTGGCGTCGCTGGTGGCAGCGCCGCAAAGGGTTCGAAGCCTATGCAGCCGACTATACGCGCCTGATCGCGTCCGAGGCGAATTCGATCACCAAGGACATCGAGGAAAATCAGGTTGCAGCCGTGTTGGAAAACGTTCGCGCGATCCTGTCGGATTTCATGCGCGAGCAGAAAGAGACGTTGCTTAGCATTTCGGCTTCGGCCGAGAGTGACCCAAGCCGCAACGCAGCTCTGATGGCAGGACTGACACCACAGAAATCGCGTGACGATATTCTGGGCGACATCCTGAAAGATCTTAGTAACGAGGCAGCATAAGTAGCGATATGGCAAAAGACTCACAAACCCGTTTCGTCTCGCCCAAGGCATGGGAACGCATTGAGCAATGGTCCCGCCGCAAGCCGATCTTTGCGCTTATGGGAGAGTTCAGCGCCGGAAAGTCGACGCTGATCAACTTTCTGCTTCGGTCGCACACACTGCCGACTCAGGTGACTGCCACGCAGTTGCCGCCCGTCTGGTTCAGCTGGGGCAAGCAATCTGCATATGTACAGCGTCATGACGGCAAACGCGAAAACATCGAGCTGGATGCGTTGGAATCTGTCGGCGTCAACGACGCCCAATTCGTTCGTATTTACCTTGAATCCGACATTCTCGAGGCGGTTGATTTGATCGATACGCCCGGCATCTCGGACCCCAAGATTTCAACCGATGTCTGGCGTCGCGCCGTGGGCCAGGCCAATGGGGTGCTGTGGTGCACGCACGCCACCCAAGCCTGGCGCGAGACCGAACGGGCGACATGGGTCGCGCTGCCGGAACGGTTGCAACACAACTCGCTGTTGTTGGTCACCCGCGCGGATACACTGGGCACGAAGGACCGCCAGAAGGTGTTGCGCCGGGTCAACCGCGAGGCAGGGCATCTGTTCAATCGATCGATTTTGTTCTCTGCCCGCGATGCGATTATCGCACGCGACAAGAGCGGCGACGCCGAAATGTGGGGACGCAGCGGCGGCGGCAAGATGGTGGACAGCTTTCTTGAGATCACCGAACAGATCATGGACAACCGTGCAGACATGCTGGCGCGTTACCAGATCGACAACAGCCTTGCCCATATACCCAGTGTGCAACCTATCCGTCCTCGCAAATCCGCGGCAAGTGCAGAGCAACCTGCCCCATTGAAACTGGTTAATCCGGTTCACGACGAAAATGGGCATGACGAAGTCGTAACGAGCTTTCCGGTACGTCCTGCACGTGTGGAAACACGCTCAGGCGACACCGAACGCGCCCCCCGGATTGACGCGGATGAGGCCGAACGCTTGCGGGTCGAGATGACTGCAATCCCGAAAGAGACTACACCAGAACCCGATCAGGACGAACTGCGCTCTTTTTTCCGGGAAACGCCCAGTCAGCCTTTGAATTTGGCCGATGTTGCCGAGATCCCCTCCGAAGAAAACGCATTTCTTGAACTGGATGACGAGGATTTCGAGGAAGAAGAGTCACTGAAACTAGAAGGTGAAGCAGGGCAGGCTGACATCAACACCGATGGTCAGGATCCCGTTTTGACGTCGCTTGGGGACAAACTGGTTGGCATGCCTGAGGCTATTGAAGCCAGCATACCCGAAACGGACGCACAAGGCGCAGAAACATCGGTGTCGTCAATTGTGGCCTTGCTTGCCGAACAATCGGATGGCGCGGCCGACGAGTTCGAATTGGAACCCGAAACCAGCGGCCTGACCAAAACACAGGTCGTACCAATGCAGAACGGCACTTTGTCCGAGACAGAGACCGAGTCTCAAGCGCTTGAGCAACTGCTTAGTGTGGAGGCCGGATCAACACTCAGCGCATCGGCGATGTGGCGCGAGATCACAGCTGGTGAGGATCTTCCCGACGACTCGGAAGGCCTGAAAAAGGTTTTCAGGGCCTTCCTGGTAGAGTTCGACAAGATCGCCGCTGAACACGGCACCCGCGACGCGAAAAAAGACGTTTCAACGCTTCCGAAAGCCGGGAACAAGGGCGGGGCTGAATGGCATGTTTTATAACGTGAAGCCAAGGTAGAAGGACGGGAAGCCCGATGTCTATCGAAGCCGCACTGAAATCTGCGATGGAAACGATACCCGACTGCGTCGCAGCCGGGTATATCGACATGGAAACAGGGATGTTATTGGGGACCAGTGTCCGCGATCAAGAGGACGCCGAAGTGCTGGACAGTCTCGCGCTTGCAGTGGCGAACCTTTTTCAGGGCGGCGGCGTGGGTGCTTTTGAAGCATTGCTGCGGAAATCGGGTAATGCTGATACCGAAAATCCGGAATTTGGGGAAATCGCGGTGTTTTCAAAGGATCGGTTGAACATTTTTTTGCGGACGCAGGCCTATCCGGATCATGTGGTCTGCTACATCTGTCGCAACAGCGCGAATGTAGGGTTGGCACTGACAAAATCGCATCTCAGTCTGGGGCCCGTCGCGGCCGCAGTTTAGACGGGACCAGAGGGGGTCACGGCATGATGGATACAAACATACTCGATTTGCTCGAGGACATTGGGCGATCATCGGTTGCCCGACTGGAGCCAGCCGTCGCGCTTGCTGGTGACACTGCGCTTGAGCGCCGCGAAAAGGTATTGCAGTCCATCCGTGGCACTGTTTTGCCGCGCCGGTTAGAGTTTACGGCTGCCAATGGCGATTGTCTCGCGATTGAGGTCAACAGCTCTCGGGTTACTGATGTCTTTCGTGTCCGGTCCGGCGTTGCGCCTGATTTTGAAACCGAAGAGCGCGATACGCTGGCTGGACAATTGGCGCAACTGGTAACCGATATTGCCGCGGCGCCTGCACCGCTCAGCCTGATATCCCTACGGCCGGACGCCACGCTGGAAGCGGACGATGTCGGAATCACTTTTAGCGAAATCGCTAGTGCTTGCACGATGATCGAAATGCCTGCTGAACCCGTCATAGCGGTCGTTCCGGACACAGCCGAGCCCGCAAATGACGTGGAAGCAACAGACCATGCCAGCGATTTGGCCAACCAGTTCTATCTCGGTAGCCAGCGTTTGGCTGTTGGTCGCATCCGGGTCAAAGCTGAAGGCGGGGAAATGGTTCAGTCTGACGGCGATTGTAGTGAAGGTCAGCCATTACATGCAGATGAAACTTTGCTGGCGCAATTCGCGCGCGACCTGTTGGGCTGGGATGATGACGCGGCCGCCGCGCTGGATCATCCGCAATTGATCGTCATGCGTCCTTCAGGTGGCAAGGGGTCTGGTTTGGCCGTCCTGAACGACGGCGAAGAATTTTCCATGGTCTTTCACGAGGCGCGCAAGCTAGGCGCCATTGTGAATCTGTGGACATCTCTGACGGAGCGTTCCGAATGAGCGCGCCCGTAATATTCAATTTTTCGACTAATTCAATCTGTGATTGCAAGTGCCCAGGGTAACAGTATGAGTGAAAATAACCGTCGTGAGTTAATAAGAATCGCCGAAGATATGAACGGGGTCAGCAATGACGAGACCCGCCAGTTCATTTCGCGTATTGTCGGCGACCTTTCAAATCTAAAACCGTCAATCGCATTTGTCGGGCAGATCAAGGCTGGCAAGTCTCGCCTGATCAATGGCTTTACCGGGCAGGCCGAATACCTGCCTTCGGATGTGAATCCGTGGACGACCGTGATTACCGATATGCATTTCGGTCACCCCTCGGGTCGGACCGAAGGGGCCGAATTTCATTTCTTCGATAACCGTCAGTGGCAGGCGCTGATCGCCGAAGGTGAAGAGCTGCGCAACATGTTCCCCGATGACGAGGACAGCTATAAACGCGAGATGATCGAAGAGCAGGTCGACGCGATGAAAACCCGCGCCCAACTGCGATTGGGCGACAGCTATGAGCAGTTGCTTGGTCAGCATCACGATCTGGAGCAGCTGAACTCGGACGATCTGGCCCGCTATGTTTGCGCCGGTGACGATCCAACCGACGGTGAAGAATACGACCCCGGTTCAGATCGGGGACTATACAGTGACATCACACGCAAAGCCGAGGTCTACTTTGACATTGGCCATTTTCCGTTCCCGCTGACGGTCACGGATACGCCCGGCGTCAACGACCCACTGCTGATCCGCGAAGAAATCTCGCGCCAGTATCTCAAAGAATCCGATTTCTTTGTTGTGGTTTTGTCTGCGCATCAGGCCCTTTCACGGGCAGATCTGAAACTGTTCCGCCTGATGCAGGCACTGGAACTGGGGCAGATCGTCGTCTTCATCAACCGCGTGGACGAACTGGGCGGCGGCGCTGAGGACGCTGGAAAAGTCCGGACGGACGTGTTGGATGGCCTGGAAAAAGCCCTGGGCAACTCGGACATTGATGTTCTGATGGGCAGCGCCCAATGGGCCCATTATGCCTTGACCGGTGACGATACCGGCGTGAACCACGATCACGTTCTTGCTTGGCTGCGCGCCCACCCCGAGCAGATGAAACAATATCTGGACGGTGTAGAAGAGATCAAACAAGGTCCCGGCCCGATCAGCCGTGAGGGCGTGTTGCGCTTTGCCGCAATGATCGCCTCGGGTCTACCCGATCTCCGCCGCCATGTTACCAACGCCTTGACGCATGGGGCCCGTGACGAACAGCTCAAGATGGCCTGGCAGCACCTTAACAGTTTTGCCCAAGGTGAGCTGGAACGGTCCAAGGCCCATCTGCGCGTAATTGACGACGAAAACTCCGCCGACATGACCGACGGCGACGAAAACGACAAAACATTGGCCGAGCTGCGTGCGCTGGTTTCGGAAAAAACCACACAGATCATTGACGATATGGATGATGTGTTGGCCAATCTTCGCGGCGTCATGGATGACACTGTGTCCGAGGCCGTTTCTGCTGTTGTCCGAGGGCCGAATGGCGATTCCCCTTTGTTGGCCAAGGGCGGTGACACCGAATTGAACTTTTCGCCGCTGCGGGACCGCATGCGCGAGCTGGTTCAGGGTGCGACACAGGTGGTGCGGCAGCGAATGCTCAGCGAGCTTTATGCGGTCGACATGAACAGCAATGCCGCACTTCGCGCCCTGCCCGGCTGGCAAGACCCGACCGACAGTCGGATGAATACCAGTGCGGTTCGGTGGTTCCGTCCGGATACCACCGCACTGACGCGTGGCATTACCGTGGAACTGCGCGTCAGTTGGCTGTCCCGTCTGATTTCGCGTAAAAGTGTGGTCGCTCGGGCCGAACGGATGATCGTTCAGGAATTCGAAATGATCGGGGACGATCTGGTGGACACGGCGCGCGCCGATCTGCTTGAGCGTCTGAACACCGTTCTTGATCACTATCTGGCCTTGTTAGCCGGACATCTTGAACAACGCGCCGGAACCGGCCAAACCAATGTTCGTGCAGAAGCACAGGCAGCATTCGATCAGGCACAACGTGTTGCAGATGATCTGGATGCGGTATTTGGCGGCAATAGCGCGGATAAGAAATTAGCAGAGGCTGCGGAATGATTGAATTTCCCGGAACCGAACAGGAAGTACGAAAGCTTGAACGCTTCCTGACCGCCACCGAAAACCTGCCGTCAGAGGCCGGTCTGGACAAGATGCGCGAGCGCGCCTTGTTCCATGCCGAACGGCTTTCGAATGCGGTCAATATCGGTTTTGCCGGGGAATTCGGGGCCGGGAAATCCAGCCTCGCAAACATGCTGGCCGGGGCGGACATTCTGCCCACGGGTCCGCAGCATCTGAAGCTGCCATTGGTCATCGTGGCCTATGCGGACGCACCGGAAACCACGGTTGGCTGGTGGGACAAAGAGCCCAAAGTCTATTCCGGCATTGCGCTGGAAAAAGCCGCGGCTGATAACCCTGATTTTATCTCGGTTGGGTTGAATACCCCTGCCCTGCAAGAGATCTCATTGTTCGATCTGCCGGGAACCGGCGCACTGGATGACACCTACAAGTCCACTTTGGACCTATTGTCCTATGTCGATTGTGCCATCTGGTGCACGAACGGAACCAATGCCTGGCGTGAGACTGAGCGCCACCTGTGGGCACAAGTTCCGCAAGAGTTGCGCTCGAACAGTTTGCTGGCCGTAACCCACGCGGATCTCCCCCCGGTTCGGGACGCGCTGGACCGTGTTCTGCACCGGTTGGAAAAAGAAAAAGGTAAATTCTTCCGGTCTGTTGTGCCTATTGGCACACCGGTCGCCGTCAAGGCTATGGCGCAAGAACCCGAGCCTGATTTTGATCTGTGGGAGACCTGTGGCGGTCAAAGTCTGGCCGAACAGGTCCTGCAAGTTGCATCCGAGCGGCGTTTGAAGGATTTGGAAGCTGCCCGAAATGACATCGAGCAGGAGTTTCTTCCGTTTCTGGCCAGCCTGAATATGGCAGAAGCTGAACCAGCGCAGGTCGAAGCGCCCTCGATCCATGCGACGCTGGAATCCGCCCTGCCCCCGCTTGAAAACCCGATTCTTGAAGACTGGCTGGCGGCAATCGCCAGCATCTATGACGACTTGCGCGAGACATCGGATATTGAACCCGCCGCATTCCTGAACAGCTGTCAGGAAATCGTCGAAGATTTTGCAGAGCGTCTGGAGCAAGGGGGCGAAATCGCCACTGAAGCCGACTGGATTCCCGGTGAGTTTGAAAAGGCCACCGATCTTCTTTTGCTGCTGCAATTCGAAAGCGGTGACGCGCCACTGAAGGACGCAATTAGCATCCTCGCCCAGCTCAGCGACAACCTCGCCTGGGCCGGCAGCCGCGTCGATTCCGTTCAGGCAAAAACCGGAACCTGACGCCTACCCGTTTTAATTGAGCCGCAATGCAGCGATTCGAAGCCCTCAGAATCGCGCGTTTATTGTTTCGGATTTAGTGACCAATCCGCGAAAAATTGGCACTCAGTCCGCAAGTTTTACCGGTAGAAAATCAACATTTAGATTCACGGGCACGCAATGGCACCATATGTGGATTTTCTTGGCGCTGGGTTCTTAGTGAAGCCATCAGGCGGCCCCAATAAAGTCAAATTTGAAACGTCTAACGTACTTGAGTGTCCTGCGGTTGTGTTTGGTTGTGAGTTCGCGGGCTGAAAGCCCAGTTAAGTAAGCCGCAAAACGATTAGAACGGGCGGAAAGAAATGAGCCACAACCAGGCCGTCGGCGCGACGCACGACGAACCGAAAATTGAAGGTCTTCAACCAGGCGCCAAGCTGTTGCGCGGGCAGTACGAGATCCTGCGCTTTATCAGCAATGGCGGATTTGGTATCACCTATCTTGCGCGGGACAGTCTGGAACGCGAAGTTGTGATCAAAGAGTGCTATCCCGGTGCCCTTTGCCGTCGTAACGGCGATATGGTTGAACCGGTCGCGCCGGACTACAAGGACGATCTGCGCGCAATCATCGACTTGTTTATTCTCGAAGCACGCAATCACGCTCGCTTGGTACACCCCAATATCGTCGACGTTCATCAGGTGTTCGAAGACAACGAGACCGCTTATATCGCGATGGATTTTATCCGTGGCTGCGATCTGCTGGATTATGTTGAAGATTCCAAAAACAAAGCTGGCCCGAACTTTATCGTTCAGGTCACCGAAAAAATGCTGTCGGCGGTGTCTTTCATCCACCAAAGCGGCATGCTGCATCGCGATATTTCGCCCGACAACATCCTGATCGACGAAAATGGTGATCCGGTTCTGATCGACTTCGGCGCCGCGCGCGAACAGGCTGCCCACCAGTCCGCCGCGCTAATGACCCTGCGGGTTATCAAGGATGGTTATTCGCCGCATGAGTTTTATGTACGCGGCGCGGAACAAGGGCCAAGCAGTGACCTCTATGTTCTTGCGGCGACCCTGTATCACGCCATCAGTGGCGAACGTCCGATCGACGGTCAGACCCGCCTGAACGCATTCAACAACGGTCAGACGGACCCCTACACACCGCTAGCGGGGCGTATCGAAGGCTACCCCGACGGGTTCCTGGAAGCCATTGACAAGGCGATGGAAGTTCACGCAACGGATCGCCTGCAGACCGCAATAGATTGGCTACGCATGTTCCGCGGCCCCGGCGTGATGTTCGACAGCTTTGACTATCGGCCGGTGTCGGTGATCGTGGCGATGGACCAAAAAGACGAAGAAGAAGAGAAAGCCAGGATCAAGGCTGAAAGCGAAAACGCCGAAGCCGTTGTCACCGCATTGCTTGCCGGAAACACTGACATTGCACTGGGCAATGAGGACAAGAACGACGACGGGCTCGCCACGTTCACATCGAAGGATGAAGTTCCGGTTGCGGTGGATACCGTGGTCAAAAGCGGATCCAGTGGTGCAGGCAAAATTGTTGCGGGTGTGGCCTTGGTCGCCGCTTTGGCGGCGGGCGGGTTCTTCCTGATGTCCGGAGAGGAAACTCCGGCCGAAGACACCGCATCGACGCCCACGCCCGTAGTAACGGAAAAGGTGGAAGAAACCGCCTCAGTCGAAACATCCGAGCAGGACCCGGTCGAACAAGTGGCCGCAGCCGAAGTGGAGCCGGCACCAGAACCAACTGAGACCACGCAGGCCGAGGTCGCACCCACTCCAGAGCCTGTCGAGCAGGCGCAAGAAGATCCGGTTGTCACGGAGCAGGAAGAAGCTGCGGCGACGGAAACGGCTGAAGCCGAGACCGTCGAGCCGACACCGCCTGTTCCGGCGGAACCGGTGAACCTTGCAGAACAGCAGATCGCATTCTCTCACTGGGACGTAGACATCCCGTTTCAGACATCACGCCGCCGAGCTTCGACCGGCAACGTGATTGCGATAACTGGTGTTGACCAGGATATGGACGCGTCAATTGTGGGTGAGTGGGTCACGCGCGGCGCCACGATCTTCACCCTGAACGGCAAGCCAGTGCAGGCAGATACGACTTTTGCTGCTCAGGTGTTGAACGATCTGAATGTGGACCCGGACGGCTACATCCGCGTTTCTGCCCGCTATCGCACATTGGGTGAAACCCGCCCTCAGAACGGATTGTTGGCACTGCCCACAATGCGCGTGATCGGCTTGGAAAATGGCTACGTTTTCACAATTCAGAACAAAGACGGTGCGGGTTGGACAACAGTTCTAAGCTCGGTTCCGCCGGAGGCGACAGGCAGCTTGCAGGAAGGGGATGTCCTGGTCTCAGAGACAATTTCTGGCACTGGCATTGATGGCTCGGACAGCCTTGATGTTTTGTTGGCCAAACTCGTTTCCGAAGACCAGCCGCAGGCCCGTTTCGGCGTTTTGCGCAGCGGCGTCGAGACGGATGCTGACATGCCATTAGTGCAGGAGTGATCTGACCGGTTCATATGTGATCTGCCAGTATGTATTTGCTGAGGGTAGCGCCAAATTCGGCACCCCTGACGGGAACCGGCCCGTCGCGGAAATAGAAAGTGACCTTGTTGTCACAAATATCCGTGCCGTTGTGCAACCGCGCACAGAGGTAAGAAGCAGCCCCATAGGACCGTTGTCCTGTGCCAAGGAATAAAGGTGTCGACACCATGTTCAAATACAAAAGCCCTCTTAGCCGGCTTCTCGAAGGTGCCGGCAAACCGAAAGAGAACGAAGCCGAGGAAGCTGTAACGCCAGAGGCGGAAAAGACCGAACCAATCGCCGATTTCAATGCCCTGCGCGAAGCGCTGGCAGGTGGCAATATGACCTCGGACAGCTACGAAGAAACCGATGAGTTGGTACCCGAAGAGAAAATGCCAGATTTCTCTGAGGAAGGCGCGCTGGACACAACTGAGGCTGAGGATGAAATCGTCGTCGCTGAAGTTATCGCAGAAGTTCAGGACGTGGCGGACGAGGCACCCGCGCCCGAAGCAGAGACCGTGTTGACGCTGCACTCGGCAGTTGAGGAAGAGGTCGAAGCGGTCACTGAAGAGGTTGTCGAGCACGAAGTAGTTCAAGTCGAGGACCCCGAGCCGGAACAGATTATCGAGGTTGTCGCTGACGAACCCGCCGCAGAACCAGTGGCAGAAACACCGGTCGCCGAAGAACTGTTGGTTGAGGTTGCACCGGTTCCGCAACCCGCGGCTGCCGAAGATCGTCGTGGTCGCGTCAAGACAACCTTCCTGGGTTTCGAACGTGCCGATACACATGTGCAGGACCTCATTGAGACAGCAGAACCTGCAGCCAAAACCGACAATGCCGAACAGTCTTTCCCGGTTGGTTGGCTGGTCATCACTGGCGGTCCGGGTCGGGGTGCAAGCGTAACGCTGACCGAGGGCTTGATGCAGATTGGCCGCAATGACGATCAGGCCATTCAATTGGATTTTGGAGACACTGGTATTTCTCGCAGCAACCATGCGGTGATTGCTTATGACCCCGAGGACCGCAAATGTTATCTGGGACACGGCGGCAAGGCCAACCTGGTGCGTCTGAACGGCAAGCCGGTTCTCAGCACCGTCCCACTGTCCAGCGGGGACCTGATCCGCATCAGTGAAACCTCAATCCGCTTTGCCGCCTTCTGTGACGATGGCTTTGACTGGCGGGATTCCTGATAGATGCTGGCGACACCGGCATATGATATTGCGCTGATCCTGGACAAGGGCCAGCGTGACACGCAGGAGGACGCGGTTGCCTCGCGCATGTTCGATGCGGCGAATGCAAGCTATGTCATCGTCGCTGACGGCATGGGCGGGCATGCGGCGGGAGAAGTCGCCTCTGACCTTGTGATCCAGGCCTGGCGTGACGCGTTAGATGCCGAGCTTGAAGGTACAACATCACCCGAGTCCGCATTGATCGACGCGTTGCCCCTGGCGGCGATGCAGGCCAATGCCTCCATCGCCGGCTATTCCGAGGAACAAGGGGCTGGATTCAACATGGGCTCGACCATGTTGGGCACTTTGTTGCTGGGCCAACGGCTGTTCTGGATTTCGATCGGCGACAGTCCACTATACTTGTTCCGGGACGGAGAGCTGTCGCAGATCAACGAAGATCACTCGATGGCACCCATGATTGATGCGCAAATGGCCGAAGGCACTTTGACCGGAGCCGAAGCGCTGGCGCATCCTGACCGCAACCAACTGACTTCGGTCATCATGGGTGCTGCAATTCCAAAGGTCGATTGCCCGGAAACCCCGTTGGACCTGACACCTTCGGATGTTTTGGTTCTGGGAAGCGACGGCCTGCAATATCTCAGCAACGCTGAAATTCAGTCCATTCTTCAATCCAATGCCAGCGGGCTTGCACAAGACATAGCCGGGGCGCTGCAGGCCGCGCTGAACGCTAAGGGCGACCCAGATCAGGACAACATCTCAATCGGTGTTGTCAAACTTACAAAAAACTAAACAAGGCAAAGCAACAGGACCCATGAGAAACCATCTGATCATATCAAGCCTGGCACTTGCTGCCGCTGCGGGTACCGCCTCGGCACAACAGGCATGCTCAACCTACGAAATTCAACGAGGCGACAGCCTGCGCGAGTTATCCATCGAAGTTTATTCGACCGAAGACTTTCGTATCATTTACGATGCAAACCGGGACGTGATCGGAAACAATCCGAACATCATTCGGGTAGGCGACGTTCTGACCATGCCTTGTTTGGAAGAGATCGGGCGCGCACCGGCCGCGCCGCAGACTGAAGCCGAAGCCATGGCCGCCGAAATGGCAGCCGAGTTGGTCAAGGCAGCCGAGAATCGCGCGGCAAAAGCCATCGCAGAGGCGGAAGCCCGCGTTGCCGAAGCCGAAGCTGAAGCCAAAAAGGCAAGCGAAGATGCGGTGATCGCTGCAAAATCGGCTGCCAAGGATGAGATCGAATCCGCGCGGGCAGAAGCCGCAGCGCTGATCCGTAATGCAGACGCCGGCGAACGCCCCGAAATCCGCGACCGTCAGTTGTTGCTTATCACTGGCGGTAACTATGCGCCTTTCACCGACGAGGCCCTGCCCAATCGCGGGCTCTACACCTACCTTGTCGAAACAGCGATGCTGCGCGCCGCGCCTGAACAGTCCTATAAAATCCAGTTCGTCAACGACTGGTCGTCGCATCTGGACCTTTTGATGCCGACACTTGCTTTCGATGCCACCTTCCCCTGGTCGCGTCCAAACTGCGAAGAGGCCGGGGCGCTTTCTGAAAAAGACCGCGCGCGGTGCGATACATACAACTTCTCTAACCCGTTCTATGAAGTTGTGGACACGTTCTTTGCCCGCGAAGGCTCGGGCTATGAGCAAACTCTGACCTATGCGGACTTTGCCGGGACAACTATCTGTCGCCCGGAAGGCTGGTCGCTGTCGCACATGGACGCGGTCGGACTGTACGCACCGGCGATCTCGCTAATGCGCCCGGTTTCACCCGATGACTGCTTTCATGCGCTTATGAACGGGACAGCCGATATCGTCGCGATCGAAGCTCATCTGGCCTTCGAAGCAATCGGACGGCTGGGGTACGAACACCGCATTGTAGAAAACCCCAATCTGGCGGCGATCAAGTCGCTTAACGTCATGACCCATAAAGATAATCCGGATGGAGAAGCGATCCTTGAGACGCTCAATCAGGGTTTGGACATCATGCAGCAATCCGGAGAGTGGCGAGACATCGTTTCAACCGCTCTGCGTCATCAAATGGAAAATGGCTAAGGCCCCATGTGGCCTAACTAGAAGAAAAGTCTGGAGGAAGTGGACATGTTTGAATTGAACCTTAAGAAAGTTGCACTGTCGGCCACCGCCGTCACCGCTCTGAGCGCCGGTGCCGCCGCCGCGCAAGAAGCTTGTACCAATTATACAGTTGCGGACGGCGACACGATGGCGACCATTGCGATCGCGGCATACGGCACGTCGAACTATCAGCCGATCTTTAACGCGAACCGTAACATCATCACCAACCCAAACGCACTTGAGCCAGGCCTGGTTCTGGCCTTGCCCTGTGAGGATGGTAGCCTGCCAAACGGTCAGTCCGCGCAGGAACTGATCGCAGCAGAAGAGCAGCGCGCGGCAAGCGTCAAGCGATCAAATGTTTATGCCCCCCCAATCAAAATGGTGGCGGGTAACGGTTGGGAACCCTTCACCAGTGAAGCACTGGGTGGCGGCGGTATTATGACCCGTCTGGCAACAACCAGTCTTCAGCGTGCAGGCAACAGCCGCGATTACTCCGTCAGCTTTGTCGACGACTGGAGCTCGCACTTGGACACATTGTTGCCGCTGGGCGCGTTCGATATTTCAATCGCCTGGACCGTCCCGGATTGTACGAACCGCACATACGAATGGTCGTCCGAAACTGAAGCGCGGTGTACCCAATTCGTGGCTTCTGTCCCCGTATACGACATCGTAGGTGGCTTCTTCACTCTGCCGGAAAGCGACTATGCAAGCGCGACAAAGTTCGAAGACTTTGAAGGTTCAACCATTTGCCGCATGTCAGGTTGGAGCATGGTGGTCCTGGAAGAAGTCGGACTGAACCGCGAAAATACGAATGTGGTCCAACCCAACTCTGCTCGCGAATGCCTTGATGCCGTTCTGACCGGCACAGCGGATGTCGCCGCGTTTGAAGTCGATCTGTTCGCTTCGACCATGAATGACATGGGATTGACTTCGACAGATCTGGTCGAAAACCCCTATGTGTCGACCTTGTCCTCGATGAGCTTTCTTGCACACCGCACCAACCCGTTCGCACGTGAGTACATTGCGATGATGAACAAGGGCCTGAACGAAATGCGTCAGTCCGGCGAATGGTACGCGATTATCTCGGACACCCTTCGCGAACAAAATGAAAAGCTGAACGCAGCATCTAACTGATCATTCGACTTTTCGCGCGAATTGGGCCGGTCATTTGACCGGCCCTTTTTCGTTTTAAACAGGTGGTTTAGCTACAGGTTGAACCCAAAGGTCCCAAAAGTACGGGAATCCCCTAATTTCCAAAACTCGTGGATTAGTTAACGTGAAATCAACTACACCGGTGAGGCTTCGGCCTGACCACTCACTCAAAAAAGGGCCGACTTTGGGGGTCGGCCCTTTTTTCTATTGATCTCATCAATCCGACAATACCCACGCTGCAAAACGTGGGTACTGTTTATCAGCCGATGATCGCGTTCAGTGTTGCGCTGGGGCGCATTACTGCTGCGGTCTTGGCAGGATCGGTGTGATAATATCCACCAAGATCCGCGGCAGCACCCTGAGCGGTCGACAGTTCAGACAGGATCTGATCTTCTTTATCCGCCAGCTCTTTTGCAATCGGCGCGAATTCTGCTGCCAATTCAGCATCAGCCGATTGCGCGGCAAGAGCCTCAGCCCAATAGCGTGCGAACCAATAGTGGCTGTCACGGTTATCTGGCTGCCCAACTTTACGGCTGGGCGATTTATTGTTGTCCAGGATGCCTTGCGTAGCCGCTTCGGCCGCAGCACCCAGAACACCCGCTTTGGCGTTGCCATTATTGTCGGCCAGGAAGTTCAGTGATTCACCCAAAGCACAGAACTCACCCATCGAGTCCCAGCGCAGGTGGTTTTCCTCGACCAATTGCTGCACGTGTTTCGGAGCGGACCCACCCGCGCCGGTTTCGAACAGACCACCGCCATTCATCAGCTTCACAATCGACAGCATCTTGGCCGACGTGCCCAGTTCCAGGATCGGGAACAGGTCAGTCAGGTAGTCGCGCAACACGTTGCCCGTGATAGCGATGCTGTCCTTACCTGCCGTAATGGTTTCCAACGACTGGCGGGTCGCCTCGCGCGGAGCCATGATCAGGAACTTGTCGGCCACACCAGCTGCCTCGAGCGCAGGTTTGACGTATTTGATCAGCTCCGCGTCATGGGCGCGGTTTGCGTCCAGCCAGAAGATCGCTTCGGATCCAGTCAAGCGCTGCCGGTCCATTGCCAGCTGGATCCAATTTTCAATTGGTGCCTTTTTCACGGTGCAGGCGCGCCAGATGTCACCCTTTTCAACGTCATGCGAATGCAGCGTCTCTCCATTGGCCAAAACGATAAGGATGGCACCGTCGGCCGGCGCTTGGAACGTTGTTGGGTGCGAACCGTATTCTTCCGCTTTTTGCGCCATCAGGCCGACGTTGGCGACAGCACCGACAGTTGCAGGGTTCAGCGCGCCATTGGCTTTGAAAAAGTTGATGCTCTCATCATAAACCGATGCATAGCAGCGGTCGGGGATAACACAATTAGTGTCGCCCTTGGCACCGGCCTCGTCCCAGCCTTTGCCGCCTGCCCGGATTATGGCGGGCATCGACGCATCGATGATCACGTCTGACGGCACGTGCAGGTTGGTGATGCCTTTGTCACTGTCGACCATATACATCGACGGGCGATCACCTTTGATCGCGTCGATGGCGGCCATGATGTCGGCATTGCCCTGAACACGTTCCAGCAAATCGCCCAGACCAGAATTAGGGTTTACACCCAAAGCGTCCAGTTCAGCGCCGAACTTTTCGAATACCGGGGCCAGCCAGGCTTTGACAGCATAGCCAAAGATGATCGGGTCCGAGACCTTCATCATCGTGGCTTTCATGTGCAGTGAGAACATGGTGCCGTCTTTCTTGGTGTCCTCAATCGCATCTGTCAGGAAGGATGAGAGCGCCTTGACGGACATGAAAGTGGCGTCAGCAACTGTGCCCTCGGCCAGCGGCCAGGCGTCTTTCAGGATAGTGACGCTGCCGTCTTTGCCGACGAATTCGATCTTGGCATCACCCGCCTGAGTGGCAGTAATGGTGGCGGACTTCTCGTTAGCGTAGAAATCATTGCCAGACATCGACGACACTTTGGTTTTGCTGTCCGACGCCCACTCCCCCATCGAATGCGGGTTCTTCTGAGCATAATTCTTCACCGCACGCGCCGCGCGACGATCCGAGTTACCTTCGCGCAGTACCGGGTTCACAGCCGAGCCTTTGATAGCGTCGTAACGGGCACGGATCGCCTTTTCTTCATCGGTCGACGGCTCTTCGGGGTAGTTCGGAATGTCATATCCTTGCGACTGCAACTCTTCGATTGCCGCCACCAACTGCGGGACCGACGCCGAGATGTTGGGAAGTTTGATGACGTTTGCATCCGGAGTTTTCACCAACTCGCCCAGAGCCGCGAGATCATCGGTGATGCGTTGCGCGTCAGTCAGGTTCTCGGGGAACGTTGCCAGAATACGGCCCGCCAGTGAAATGTCCTTGGTTCCGACACTGACACCCGCCGCAGAGGCGAATTTGCGAATGATGGGCAGAAACGATGCGCTGGCCAGTTCGGGCGCTTCGTCTACAATGGTATACAATATGTCGAAGTTTGAGTTATCTGCCATATTCTTTTACCTTTTTTAAGCCTTTCGGGGCGTGCGATCCTAGAGTGTGCCACAAACGGGTAGCGAAGGATGGGCGTGTATAACCTACCGCCCAACGGTGACTCTGTGTTGACTGGGCCTCCCATAAATCACGATCGGCTTGGGATCAATCGTCTTGTGGCCGCGCATATTGACACGGGGCACATAAAAGCCATCGATTCTTGAAGTTGTGCTGAAAAACTAAGCGCCCCAAGTGTCTCGAACACGGTAGCCATCCGGCCACGGGTCGTCAGGATCAAGCATGTACTGATGGATACCGGTGATCCAACCGCGACCGCTGATCTCGGGGACGATCGCGGATAGGGCACCCATCTGCGTTTCCTTGACAATGCGTCCGGAAAAGCGTGAGCCAATTATGGATATTGCTTCGAATGTCTGGTCGGCGGTCATCTGCCCTTTGGCCGCCATTAGCGCCATGCGCGCAGATACCGCTGTGCCAGTGGGCGAGCGATCCACCTTTCCGGGCTGGATGGCAACGGCAGATTTACCGCGCCAACCAGTCGGGGTTTTTTCGAGCGGGCCACAAAAAGCGCAAAAGGAAATGTGAGTCCAATCCGGGTTCTCGGGATGTGAAAACCCCAATTGGGCATTGGCGGCATTCGTAATTGTAACGCCGGTCCGGGCGATTTCACGCGCTTCGTCTTGAGTTATATCAAACCCCAGCTTAGCAGCATCTACAACCACGAAACTGTCGCCTCCAAAAGCCGTATCAACAGTCAGCGTGCCAAATCCCGGAACCTCTAACGGGACAGAGAGCTTACCTGCAAAACTGGGGAGGTTCTGCACGTGGATCCGTTCTGCCTTGCCGTCCCGGCATTCAGCGCGCACGCGAACCAGGCCTCCGGGCGCTTCAAGCGTCAGAATTGTCTCGGGTTCTTGCATTGAGATGATCCCGCTATCCAACAATACCGTGGCAACACAGATCGAGTTTGAACCAGACATGGGTGGAGTGTCCTCGGGTTCCATAATGATAAAGGCGGCGTCAGCATCGGGATGTTTGGGCGGAACCAGAAGATTGACATGACGAAACACACCGCCTCTCGGTTCGTTCAGTACGAAATTCCTAAGCGTCTGATCGTTGGCAATATGCGTCCGTTGTTCCCAGATCGTGTCACCGGGCGGCGGCGAGACGCCGCCAACGATGACGTCGCCGACCTCGCCTTCGGCATGGGCCGACACGACATGAATGGTCTTAATGCTGCGCATATCCCCTCCTTAGAATCGGGTGGCGGCGTAAGGCGATAATGATATTGGTGGGTCTTGCCCATCGACCAGCACCCCGACGAGTTCCGCAGTTCCCGCAGATTGGGTCAGGCCCAAATGCCCGTGCCCGAATGCGTAAACGACATCCGCCGATTTACGAGACGGGCCGATCACCGGAATGCTGTCCGGCAACGATGGACGATACCCCATCCATTGCGTGCCACCTTCGGTTTTTAGTCCAGGCAGGAACGCCGCCGCCTTTTCCAACAAAATATCGGCGCGCTTGTAGTTTGGCGGTAAGGTTAACCCGCCCAGTTCGACCGCCCCTCCGACGCGCACGCCGCCATTTATTTTGCTGGCAACAAAGCCGTGGCGCGAGAATGTTAGGTGCATACGCAAATCAAATGCGCCTTCCGGCAATGTCGTATTGTATCCACGCTCGGTTTCCAGCGGGATGCGATCGCCCAATGTTTGCACGATGTGATGAGACCAAGCACCTGCTGCAATCACCACTTTGGCCGCATCTATTGTTCCGTCCGCGCATGCGACCCGCACACCATTTTCCTGCGGTGACAGGGTTCGGATATCTTTCCGTTCAATCTGACCGCCGCGACCCTGAAAGACCTCAGCAAGGTGTTCGACCCATCGCTTTGGATCAACAGTGTTCAGCCAGTTCGGTGTAAACCCCGCATGAGTGAACCGAGGGCTGAGGCCCGGCTGCATCTCGGCAATTGCGGGCGGGCTTTCAAGCAGTTCAAATTCGATCCCGTGTTCGCGCCGCAAGTTCCATGTCGGCAAACTGGCGCGATATTCAGCCTCGCTTTCATACAACTGCATCTGTCCATCGCGTTGCAGCAAGCGCTCGCCATCAACGGTAGATATCAGCTGATCAAGCGCAGTTTTGGAAAACGCCATCAAACTGGCTTGTGCACCAAGCAAGTTTTCATAGTGGTCCGGTCGGCTGGCGCGCCAAAACCGGTACATCCACGGCGCAATTTTCAAGGCGTAGGCCGGCGGGATAGATAGTGGGCCCAACGGATCCAACAACCACTTTGGTGCTTTGCGCATGATGCCGGGCGTGGCTAGTGGTTCGACCTCAGAAAAGGCAAACGCCCCGGCGTTACCAGCTGATGTTTCAGCCGCGATGCCCTTGCGGTCCAGGACAAGCACGGAATGGCCCCGTCGTTGCAGTTCGAGCGCGGTCGTAATCCCAATTACTCCGGCGCCGATGACAACGACATGTAAGGTCATGTTTCGATCCCGGCTCTGAAAGGATCGTTTTCGTTGAACAACAACGTCGCTTCGGCCATGACGAATGCTTGTCCGGTGATCGAGGGGATAACACCCCCGTTTAGCCCGGGCTGGTAGGACAGTCGATAGGAACTGCCAATCACGCTTTGCTGGATGATCTCCTGACTCGGCGCTAAGCGCCCGTCCGCCGCCAGACAGGCCAGTCGGGCCGAGCTGCCCGTTCCGCACGGTGAGCGGTCATAATTGTCATCGGGGCACAGAACGAAATTGCGACTGTGAACTGACGGATCTGGTGAATCATCTTGAAAGATAACGTGGTCAATTGGTTCGCCTTTTTCGCCGCCAACCCCGCGCGTGATCGAAGCCTCTCGGATGGCGACGGTCATATCCGTCAGTTCGCGAATATTGGCAGGCTCGACCGGGATCGGGCTGGGTTCAACGATGAAGAACCAGTTGCCGCCATATGCAACGTCGCCTGTGACATGGCCATAGCCCGCGACATCCAGTGTAACGGCCTGATGAATTCTGCGGCTTTCAATGTTGGTCACGGTAACGGTGTTTGCATCGTGCAACTTGACCGTCACTACACCAGCGGGCGTTTCGATCCGGTGTTGACCCACGTCGATTCGCCCCAGATGAGCCAATGTGACCGCCAGACCGATGGTTCCGTGCCCGCACATGCCCAGAACGGCATCTACATCGAAATAGATCACACCAGTCACGCATGTCGGATCAACCGGCTCGACCAGTAATGCAGCGACCATGGCCGGCTGGCCGCGCGGCTCTAACATGACAGAGCGATAGAACGCCTCATGCTCAATAGCCAGCCGCTTTGCTCGTTCCGCCAACGGCCCAGAGCCCAAATCGGGCGCGCCATCCAGAATGACACGCGTCGGCTCGCCGCCTGTGTGACTGTCGATCACGTGCATTCAGCGATCACCCCACCCTGTTTCGACCAATCGGCATACCAAGTCTGGAAAAGTTCATATTGCTGTTCGCAATAGTTACGTTGTGCATCCGTCAACTCATCCGTCTCGTTAAAGTGCAATCGGTATTCCTGTTCCCCATTCAGGACCAGCAAGTGCTTGTAATACAGCACCAGATCCGGGCCTTCGTCAAAGCTGGAAAGCACCTGAATAGCCTCGGTCAGTTCCAGCGCGCGCTGGCGGGCCTCAACATGGCCTTGCGCCGCTTTTTTGGACAAAGCAGCCAGCAGCAGCGCTTCGCGAGGCAAGGCTGTGCCAATCCCGGTGATCGACCCGGTTGCGCCGCAGTTTACGAAACCGTGGAAGACTTCGGTATCGACACCCACCATCAGGGTTACCTGATCATCCTGACTGGTAATGTTCTCGGCCGCATATCGCAGGTCGTCTTTGCCACCAAATTCCTTGAAGCCTATCAGGTTTGAATGTTCTGCGCGCAGAGCAAAGAACAGGTCGGCGCGTGTAGCAAAACCATAATACGGACTGTTGTAGATGATCGCCGGAACATCGGGGGCGGCTGACAAGATCGCTTTGAAGTGGTTCCTCTGCGCGGCAGGTGAACTGCCGCGGGACAGAACGCGCGGAATGACCATCAGGCCAACGGCGCCTACCTTTTGCGCATGGGCAGCATGGGCCACAGCGGATTTGGTGTTGATGGCTCCGGTCCCGACCACAACGGGCAAACCCGCGTCGACCAAACGCTCGACACCTTCCATCCGCTGTGCATCGGTCAACAAGGGCCAATCCCCCATCGAACCGCAGTAGACCACCGCGGACATACCCGCGTCGATCATCTGCTTTCCTTTGTGCACCAACGCATCAAAGTCAGGCGTCCGGTCGGGTTTGCATGGTGTCATCAGAGCGGGCATCGTGCCGGTGAACACATTGGTCGACATTGGTAAATTCCTCGATGGCTGGGCGATTACACACGCTTTTGGAATCGCCATAACGGATATTGGATACAAAATCCAGAAAAATTGAGAACGCGCCGGATCGATGATCGGGCGCGCTCAAATTACAAAATGGATTTTTCAGCGAAGGCGGTGACCCGTTTCGGGATCGAACAGCATCGCGCGTTCCGGTCGCACTGACAGCCCGATGCGTTCACCCTGTTTGCTGCGCTGATCTTCTCGTTCCTCGACAATCAGCTTATCGCCATTGGGCGTCAGCAGATATGTATAGCTGACACCGCCAAGCGCTTCGGTCAGATCAACCGTGCAGGTATCGCCTGCGCGATCCACTGCGATGTGTTCCGGACGTATGCCAAGGGTCACTTTACTCATCCCTGCCGGTACGTTTACAGGCACATCCAGCGGCTCGCTGAGAGCCGGGTGCGAAACCTTTCCATCGACGATGTCGCAATCAAGGAAATTCATGGCAGGTGACCCGATAAATCCCGCCACAAACCGATTGTCTGGGTCGCGATACAAATCCATCGGCGCGCCGACCTGTTCGATCCGACCATCACGCAGGACAACGATCTTGTCGGCCATTGTCATTGCCTCGACCTGATCGTGGGTCACATAGATCATCGTCGCGCCAATTTCATTGTGCAGCCGCGCAATTTCAACCCGCATTTCGACCCGCAATTCCGCATCAAGGTTGGACAAGGGCTCGTCAAACAAAAACACCTCGGGCCCCCGCACGATGGCACGCCCGATGGCGACCCGCTGGCGTTGACCGCCAGACAGGGCTTTGGGTTTGCGCTTAAGGTATTGATCCAACTTGAGGATGTTCGAAGCGTCTTGCACTTTCTTGTTGATCTCGGACTTTTCCACGCCATTCATGCGCAAACCAAAACCCATATTCTCAGCCACAGTCATGTGTGGATAAAGGGCGTAGGTCTGGAACACCATGGCCACGCCACGCTTGGCCGGGTCCATATGGGTCACTTCGCGGGCACCTATATGGATTTGCCCTTCGGTTGTTTCCTCAAGGCCCGCGATCATCCGCAGCAAAGTGGATTTACCACAACCCGACGGGCCAACGAAGACACAGAACTCTCCATCTTCGATTTCCAGATCAATGCCGTGAATAACCTGCGTCTCGCCATACCGCTTGATCGCCTGGTTCAGAGTCACACCTGTCATGTTGCTTGCATCCTGTCTGTGTCGGCGCTTGGGCGGGTCTCGGGGAACCGCCAGGCCTGTGCTTCGGCTCCGATTTGTTCGGCCACACGGCGAACACGGGGAACCCAGGTTTCCAATTGGTCGAAATTCATCCTCTCGGTCGATCCGGTCACGGAAATCGCCCCCAACATCCGCCCGCCCGAGGTGAGGATAGGACAGGCAATGCAGATGATGCCGGGCTCATGCTCTTCGTCATCGACGGCATAGCCACGGCTGCGGATCAGTTGGAGATCAGCGCGCAACGCCGCCTCGGATGTCAGTGTCTTGTCGGTAAAGCGGTGGTAGCTTTGCTGGGACACTGCGCGGTTCAGCGCGGCCTCATCCAAAAACGCCATCATGGCCTTACCGACGCCGGTGCAATAGGCCGGGCCGACCTTGCCAGCCTGCGAATACATCTCAATCGGCTGGGCCGCATTGCGTTTATCCACGTACAGCACCTGATTTGAATCAAGCTGTGCCAAATGCACCGTTTCCCCGGTTTCCCGGCTCAATGCATCCAGAAAAGGTCGCGCAATTGGCGCGAGCGAGCTTTGTGTCCACGCTGCATGAGCCAGCCGAACCAATCGCAACCCAGGCGTATATGTCTGTCGGTCCGGATCATACGACAGCATTCCCTGATTGGTCAGCGTTTGCAGGAACCGATACAGGGTCGCCTTGGGGAAATTGCTGCTTTCCAACAGCTCTGCGAATCGAACCGGGCGCGCGAACGCAGCCACCTGATCCAGCACATCACATGCTTTTCCTATTGTTCCGTCACCAGCCACGGATGCCTGTTCTCCTCCAATTAACCCATCGCAATCGGCACGAGGGTCTTGACAAGACTAACCGAGTTGATGTGTAGTTTTCAATATATAAAACACAGTTTCATTATTTGGAACTGAAAAATATAAAATGGAAGCTAAGGGAGGAAACCATGCATTCCATGTACAAGCGCACTGCCGCCGCTTTGGCAGCCAGTGTCGCACTTGCCGCACCTGTCGCCGCCGAACTGACCGGTGAGCTGCGAATCTTTCTCGATACCTCCAACCCGGCGCCGCGCGCGACGATGGAGGCAATGATCGACCGTTTTGCGGAACAGCATCCGGGACTAGAGATCGAAACAACAGTAATCGACCGCGAGGCGTACAAGACCCAGATCCGCAACTTCCTGACTGCGGATACGCCGGACGTGGCGACGTGGTATGCGGCAAACCGCATGAAGCCCTACGTCGAGGCGGGCCTGTTCGAAGATGTATCGGACTTGTGGGCCGAACCTGAGATCGCCGAAAATCTGGCGTCGACCAAGGGTGCGATGACCATCGACGGAAAGCAGTGGGGTGTACCCTACACCTACTATCAGTGGGGTGTTTACTATCGCAAAGACATCTTTGACGAGCTGGGCCTGACCGAGCCAACGACTTGGGAAGAAGAGCTGGCGAACTGCCAGAAGATCGTCGATTCGGGTCGCGCCTGCTATACGATCGGCACCAAGTTCCTGTGGACCGCTGGCGGCTGGTTCGACTACCTGAACATGCGCACCAACGGGTTTGACTTCCACAACCAGCTTGCCAATGGCGAAATCAGCTGGGAAGACGACCGGGTCAAGCAGACCTTCGCCAACTGGAAACAGCTGATCGACATGGGCGCGTTCGTCGACAACCATCAGACGTACAGCTGGCAAGAGGCCCTGCCCTTCATGGTGAACGGCGAAGCCGCCGCGTACCTGATGGGTAACTTTGCAGTTGCGCCGCTGCGCGAAGCGGGACTGACCGACGACCAATTGGACTTCTATCAGTTCGTTTCTATCAACCCGGATGTAGAATTGGCGGAAGATGCGCCAACTGATACTTTCCACATCCCGGCCAACGCATCGAATAAAGAAGCCGCGCGTGAGTTCCTGCGCTTTGCCGTTTCCGCAGACGAGCAAACTCAGATCAATAACGGCGCAAACTTGGGCCAGCTGCCTGTGAACGCTCAATCGTCTGTAGATGAAGACAAGTTCCTGCAGCAAGGCTTTGAGATGCTGTCCGCCAACAGCCCCGGTGGCGTCGCGCAGTTCTGGGATCGTGACGCACCTGCAGAAATGGCGAAGGTGTCGATGGAAGGGTTCCAGGAATTCATGGTCAAGCCGGACAATGCTGACCGTATCCTGTCCAAACTGGAACGCGCACGTCAGCGTATCTACGAAAACTAAACCGGTCGGGCCGGGCTTTTGCCCGGCCTGCACCACTTCGTGCGTAAGGCGGGTGCATACCCGGCTTACTCCTTTGATCCAAAACCGAGTGAGCGCATGTCAGCCGTCGATGTCCCTGAACAGGAAAGCTGGTTCCACAGAAATCAACAGCGCATAGCGCCGTGGCTATTTTTGGCCCCGGGTCTGCTGTTCTTCATGGTCTATGTGATCATTCCGGTGTTCCAATCCTTCAACTTGTCCTTGTACGAATGGGATGGGCTTGGCGCAGCGGAATATGTGGGTTTTCGCAACTACGAAGACCTGTATTGGGAATTGGCCGATCGCGACGCGTTTTACATATCGCTGAAGAACAACCTGATCTGGTTGATCATGTACCTGCTAGCAATCCCGGCTGGTCTGTTCATTGCTCTTTTCCTGAATCAAACCGTCTGGGGTATTCGGCTCTATAAGTCGCTGTTCTTCTTCCCCTTTGTCATCTCACAGGTCGTGGTTGGACTCGTTTTCACGTGGTTCTATGACCCAACTTTCGGCCTGTTGAACGAATTCCTGGGCTTCTTCGGCTTCGGCCCGCTGAATGTTCTGGGGGATGAGCGTTTCGTCACCTACGGCATCATCTTTGCCGGACTCTGGCCGCAAACAGCCTACTGCATGATCCTGTATCTCACAGGCCTGAACGCTGTGGATCCTGAACAGATCGAGGCTGGACGTCTGGACGGTGCAAAAGGCGGGCGGATGCTGTGGCACATCATCCTGCCTCAACTACGCCCCGCCACCTTCATTGCTTTCGTGGTCACCATCATCGGCGCGCTTCGGTCTTTCGATCTGATCTCAATCATGACCCAGGGTGGCCCCTTCGGCTCGTCCCGTGTGCTGGCCTATTACATGTTCGAAGTCGCGCTGTCTGAATACGGCTTCCGCATGGGATATGGCGCCGCCATCGCGGTGATCCTGTTCCTGATCATGCTGTGCTTCATCGCTTATTTCCTGTGGTCGATGTACCGCGAAGAAAGGGGGCATTAAGATGTTTCCCAAACCCATCGAAAAACAACCCCGCGGGGCTCAGATCACCTACCAGGCGATGCTGCCCCTGGCACTGCTGCTGTGGCTCGGCCCCCTGCTGGCGGTAGCGCTGTTCTCGGTCAAGCCGGCAGCCGACTTTACCAATGCGAACTACTGGGGGATGCCGTCCAGCTTTGAGGGTGCCTACAACTATGGGCAGGTATTCTTCAACTCGGACATGCCACGCTATTTGCTGAACTCGTTCATGATCACCATTCCAACAGTGATCGGTGCTGTTGCGCTTAGTTGCATGACCGGGTTTGCACTGGGGATCTATAAATTCCGCTCAAACATCTGGATCTTTTTCATGTTTGTTGCCGGCAATTTCGTACCATTTCAGATCCTAATGGTTCCGGTGCGAGATCTGACTCTAGAGCTGGGTCTCTACAACACCAAAACCGGCCTCGTCTTGTTCCACATTGCTTTCCAAACGGGCTTTTGCACGTTGTTCATGCGCAACTTTATCCGCGCCCTGCCCTTCGAACTGATCGAGGCAGCTCGCGTTGAAGGCATCAGTGAATGGCGCATTTTCTGGTACGTGGTCCTGCCGCTGATGAAACCGGCGATCGCGGCCCTCAGTGTGTTGATTTTTACCTTCATCTGGAACGACTACTTCTGGGCTGTCGTCCTGACACAGGGTGCGGAAAGCCAACCCGTGACAGCAGGTATAACCAGTTTTAACGCCCAATTTCGGGCGGCCTATCAACTAATGAGTGCCGGTTCCATCGTCGCGGCTCTGCCGCCGGTGGCCATGTTCTTCCTCATGCAGAAACACTTCATCGCGGGTTTGACCCTCGGTGCCGTAAAATAACGTCAAACCAAAGGTTTGCCACATGACCAAGATCACCTTTATCGGGGCAGGTTCCACGATATTCATGCAGAATATCGTGGGCGACGCCCTGTTGACCCCTGCACTGGCCGACAGCCATTTTGCGCTGATGGACATCGATCCCGTGCGCCTTGCCGAAAGCGAGGCCGTCGCCAAGGCGATGATCCGCTCTGTCGGAACAGGGGCATCTGTCACTACGCATACCGACCGGCGCGCCGCGCTTGAAGGCGCTGATTTCGTCATCACCGCCTTCCAGGTCGGCGGCTACAAACCCTGCACGGTGACGGATTTCGAGATCCCCAAACAATACGGCCTGCGCCAGACCATCGCTGACACCCTGGGCGTCGGCGGCATCATGCGAGGCCTGCGCACGGTTCCTGTGTTGTGGGACGTTGCACAAGACATGATGCAGCTCTGCCCAAACGCAACGCTGCTGCAATACGTGAACCCGATGGCGATCAACACATGGGCGCTGGCAGAACGTTTCCCGGCGCTGAAACATGTCGGCCTGTGTCACTCTGTCCAAAACACCGTTGAAGAACTTGCTCACGATCTGGACCTGCCCAAGGACGAGTTCCGCTACAAGGTGGCAGGCGTTAACCACGTGGCCTTTTTCCTGAGGCTGGAACACGAAGGGCGCGACCTCTACCCGGCGTTGCGGCAAGGGTATGCCGGCAGGCAAATTCCCAAACCACCGCTTTTGATGCCACGTTGCGCCAACAAGGTGCGGTATGAGGTGATGGAACATCTGGGCTATTTCTGCACGGAAAGTTCAGAACACTTGGCGGAATACGTTCCATGGTTCATCAAAGACGGCCGGCAGGACCTGATTGAGCAGTTCGGCATCCCGCTGGACGAATACCCAACCCGCTGCGAAGAACAGATCGCCAGTTGGAAAGAACAGGCCAAGATCCTGACAGACGGGCGTGATATTGAAGTGATCCGAAGCCATGAATTCGCCGCTGACCTGATGAATGCGATCGTGACGGATACGCCCTACGTGGCGTATGGGAATTTGCCCAATACTGGACAGATCCCTCAACTCCCCCTTGGAGCGGCTGTCGAAACACCTTGCCTTGTCGACACTAACGGTGTCCAACCTTCGGTAGTAACAGATATTCCGCCCCAGTTGATCGCGCTGATGCGCAGCCAGATCAACGTGCAGGAACTGACTGTACGGGCATTGGTTGAGCAGAACCCAGAATACATTTACCACGCCGCTATGATGGACCCGCATACGGCCGCTGAACTGGACCTGCGTCAGATCCGCAGCTTGGTTAGTGACCTGTTGGTGGCACATGCCGATTGGTTGCCAGACTGGTGCAAACCCGCCAAGGCGGCCTGATCCCAATTTTAGAAGGCTGAAAATAATGACAAAAAAACGCCGCTCTCAGCATTGGTATGGCAAGCTGGACAAGGATGGCTTTATCCACAGATCGTGGATGAAGAACCAAGGCTTTCCTGATCACGCCTTCGATGGTCGTCCGATCATTGGCATCTGCAACACGTGGTCGGAACTCACACCCTGCAACTCGGGCCTGCGTGATCTGGCCGAAGGTGTCAAACGCGGCGTGTGGGAGGCTGGAGGGTTTCCGGTCGAATTTCCCGTCATGTCGCTGGGCGAGACCCAAATGAAGCCCACCGCCATGCTGTTCCGCAACCTGCTGGCGATGGATGTCGAGGAATCTATTCGCGCCTATGGCATCGACGGCGTAGTCCTGTTGGGTGGTTGCGATAAGACCACGCCGGGGCAGCTGATGGGGGCCGCTTCGGTAGATCTGCCCTCTATCGTGGTCAGCTCTGGCCCGATGTTGAATGGGAAGTACCAGGGAAAAGACATTGGTTCGGGCACGGATGTTTGGAAATTCTCAGAAGCTGTGCGCGCTGGTGAGATGACACTGAAGGACTTCATGAATGCCGAGTCCGGCATGTCCCGCAGCGCCGGGGTCTGCATGACCATGGGCACAGCCTCGACCATGGCGTCGCTGGTCGAAGCAATGGGCATGTCCCTCCCGACCAACGCCGCCCTACCAGCAGTTGATGCCCGCCGGATGGCGCTGGCGCATCTGACAGGCAAACGGATTGTCGAGATGGTGGACGAAGATTTAAAACCGTCGGACATCCTGACCAAGGAAGCGTTCGAAAATGCCATTCTGGCCAATGCAGCCGTTGGCGGCTCGACCAATGCAGTGGTGCATTTACTCGCGCTGGCGGGCCGCGTGGGCGTAGACCTGACGCTGAAAGACTTTGAAATCGGGTCGGAAATCCCGCTGCTGGTGAACTGCATGCCCTCAGGGAAATACCTGATGGAGGATTTCTGCTACGCAGGCGGTGTGCCCGTGGTTCTGAACGAGTTGAAACCCTTCCTGCGCCCTGCAAAAACCGTTCTGAACAAAGATATCTCGGCGCATTTTGAAGGGGCAGAATGCTTTAACCCCGACGTCATCCGCCCCTTCGACGATCCGGTGAAACCCGCCGCGGGATTGCGCGTGCTGCGCGGGAACCTCGCGCCCAACGGGGCCATTGTGAAACCCTCGGCCGCGACGGATGCACTACTGGAAACCGAAGCCGAAGCCTACGTTTTTGAGAGCATCGAAGACTTGAAAGCCAATATTGACCGGGATGATCTGCCAGTAACGTCTGAAACCATTCTGGTCCTGAAGGGCTGCGGCCCAAAGGGCTATCCCGGCATGCCCGAGGTCGGCAACATGCCGATCCCGGCCAAACTGGTGAAGGAAGGCGTCCGCGACATGATCCGCATATCCGACGCCCGCATGTCCGGCACCGCCTATGGCACCGTCATCCTGCATGTCAGCCCCGAGGCACAGGCAGGAGGTACGCTGGCACTCGTCAAAACCGGGGACCGTATCCGGGTTTCTGCCAGCAACGGGGAATTGGAGTTGCTTGTCGCCGCTGAGGAGCTGGAAACCCGCCGCGCCGCGTGGCAACCGGATGATCCGCACTACACGCGCGGTTATGCGAAACTCTATGTCGACCACGTGCTGCAAGCCGATCAGGGCGCGGACCTAGATTTCCTCGTCGGCAAAGACACCCGCCTTGTGACCAGAGAGAGCCACTGATGGACCATCCAGCCACTTTCCACGATCTAAACGGCGCCTCGGTCTATATTACCGGCGGCGGCTCTGGTGTAGGGGCCGCACTGACAGACGGTTTTTTGGCCCAGGGCGCAAACGTTGCCTTTATCGGCCGCTCGGACGCCAGCGCATTCGTTGAGGAAATGCGAGACAAACATGGTCGCGCGCCGCTGTTCATGCAGGGCGACATGACGGATACCGAACTGCTGCACGCCACAATGCAAAAGGCTGCCGAGGCACATGGACCTTTGGATGTGTTGGTCAACAACGCCGCTAACGACAAGCGTCACTCGCTTGAGGAAACCACCGCCGAGTTCTGGGACTGGATGATTGAGGTGAACCTCAAGGCCTACTACTTCGCCTGTCAGGAGGCTGCGCGCCAAATGACTAGCAAAGGGGGTTCAATCGTCAACTTCAGCTCGATCAGCTACATGATGGGGAATGCGGGGTACCCTATCTATACGACGTCGAATGCCGGTATCACGGGGATGACGCGATCATTGGCGCGCGAGTTGGGGCCGAAAAAAATCCGTATCAATGCGCTGGCTCCCGGATGGGTTTTGACGCAAAAGCAACTTGATATGTGGGCGACGCCGGATGACCTGGCAGCGCATTTGGAGCGCCAGTGCCTGAAAGAACACCTGACGCCCGAAGACATGATTGCACCGACATTGTTCCTGGCCTCGGATGCCAGCCGCGCGATGACCGGACAGTGCATGGCCGTCGATGGCGGCGTTGTGGTAACGGGGTAAGGCCATGAATGCAGAGTGGATAGCCGTCGACTGGGGAACATCCCAACTGCGGGCCTGGGCCATGCAGGGCGACACCGTACTGGCGCAATCCCAGTCTGATCGGGGAATGGCCCGGCTGAGCAGAGATGCGTTTCAATCTGCCTTGCTTGACCTGATCGCCGACTGGCTGGGTCCTGAACCTGTCGACGTTGTGGCTTGCGGTATGGTCGGTGCACGGCAAGGTTGGGTTGAAGCACCCTACTCGGCCGTCCCGTCAGCGCCGCTGCCGGATGCGCCCATACGGGTACCCGGTACAGATGCCCGGATACGCGCATTCGTGGTGCCTGGTCTTAAACAGAACGCACCGCCAGACGTTATGCGCGGTGAGGAAACTCAAATATCTGGCTTTCTGGCAACCCGCCCGAACTGGGACGGGGTTATCTGCCTGCCCGGGACGCATTCAAAATGGGTTCAGATCAGCGCAGGAGAAGTCGTGAGCTTTCGAACGTTCATGACGGGTGAGATGTTTGAACTGCTCTCCGAGCAATCAGTGCTCAAGCATTCGGTCGGTGACGGCTGGGACGCCGACGCCTTCGCAGAAGCTACAGCAGACGCGTTGTCCAAACCCGAACAATTGGCTGCGCGCCTGTTCGGACTGCGAGCGGCGGATTTGTTGAACAATCAGGACAAGGGGACAGCCCGAGCCAAGTTATCCGGGCTTTTGATTGGGGCCGAGTTGGGCGCAACACGCCCCTACTGGTTGGGGCAGCAACTGGCAATCATCGGCGCTGAGGGGATGTCCCAAATCTACGCACGTGCGCTGCAATTACAGGGCGCTTTCGTAGACACAGCTAACGCAACTCAATGCACATTGGCAGGTCTGGCACAGGCCCGCAAACTAACGAGGCAAACCGCATGAGCCGCCCCATCATCGCCATTTTGCGTGGCTTGAAACCGTCAGTAGCTGTCGAAGTGGGCCATGCACTGATCGAATCCGGTATCGACAAGATCGAGGTGCCGTTGAATTCGCCTGACCCGCTGAACAGCATTGAATCGTTGGCCAGCTCATTCGGCGATCAAGCATTGATCGGCGCTGGCACGGTTCTGACCCCCGAGCAGGTAGAGGCCGTTTCGCAAGTTGGCGGTAAGCTGATCGTTTCCCCAAATTATGACGCCGAGGTCATTGTGCGTTCTGTCGCGCTTAACATGCAAAGCTGGCCGGGCGTCTATACCCCGACCGAAGCGTTTGCCGCGCTTAAGGCTGGCGCGACGGGATTGAAATTGTTCCCGGGTGTCACCGCCGGACCAAGTGGTTTGGCCGCACTGCGACCTGTATTGCCATCGGGTACTTTGGTCTATGCCGTTGGTGGCGCTGGACCTGAGAACTTCGCCGAATGGATCAAGGCTGGGGCAGACGGGTTTGGCATCGGATCGGCCCTGTTCAAACCGGGGATGTCCGTCACGGAAATTGCCGGTCAGGCCAAGCGGATCGTCGCTGCCTATGACGAGGCTGCTGGATGAGCTTTGTTTTTGATGATCGCCCTTGTGAGCTTGGCGAAGGACCCCTGTGGCATCCTGAACGCAAGCAACTGTTCTGGTTCGACATCATCAACAAACGTTTGATGACGCAGAGCGGGGTTGAGCAACACAGCTGGCAGTTTTCGGAACATGTCTCAGCAGCAGGTTGGGTTGACCGGGATACAATAGTGATGGCCTCGGAAACCGGTCTGTGGCGGTTTGGTTTGAACAGTGGTCAAAAAGACCTGATCGTCTCGCTTGAGGCGAACAACCCGGTCACCCGCTCCAATGACGGGCGCGCAGACCCGTGGGGCGGGTTCTGGATTGGGACGATGGGAAAAAACGCCGAACAAGAGGCGGGCGCGATCTATCGGTACTGGCAGGGCGAACTACGCCTGCTTGTGCCCGAGGTCACAATCTCGAACGCGATCTGTTTTGCCCCAGACAAGTCCCGCGTCTATTACACCGATACAGTCACACAACAGGTTAGGCGCTGCTCGCTGGAGCCTGAGACGGGGTGGCCCGAAGGCAATAGCATGGTGTTTCTCGACTTGCGCGCTGATGGCCTTTATCCCGATGGCGCTGTGGTTGACGCAGAAGGCAATATCTGGATCGCCCAATGGGGGGCAAACCGTGTCGCTTGCTATGACCCGAACGGGCGGTTTCGGCATGCTGTCTCGTTTCAGGCCGCACATACATCTTGTCCCGCCTTTGGCGGCGACGATCTGACAACGCTGTTTTGCACCACTGCCCGTCAGGGGTTGAACGCAGACACTGTTAAAACACAACCAACCAATGGCATGACCTTTGGCGCATTGGGCGCGGGCACAGGCCAGGCAGAACACAGAGTCCTTCTATGAAACCAGAACTTGGCGTTTGCTATTATCCGGAACACTGGCCCGAGGCATTGTGGGCCGAAGATGCGGCTCGGATGGTGGAAACCGGCATAAGCTTGGTCCGGATCGGTGAGTTTGCCTGGAGCCGGATGGAACCTGTTCCCGGTGAAATGCAATTCGATTGGCTTGATCGCGCCATCGACACGCTTGGGGCAGCAGGGCTAAAGGTCGTATTGGGGACGCCCACGGCAACTCCTCCGCGGTGGATGCTTGAGAAACACCCAGACATGCTGGCAGTTGATGCGCAGGGGAAAACACGAAAATTCGGCTCACGCAGGCATTATTGTTTCAGCCATTCAGGTTATGTCGAAGAATCCGTTCGCATCGCGCGGATCATGGGCGAGAGGTATGGACGAAACCCGCACGTCGCGGCGTGGCAGATCGACAATGAATACGGGTGCCATGACACGACCATAAGTTACAGCCGATCAGCAATGAGTGCCTTTCGGAGTTGGCTAGAGGATCAATACGGCAGCATTAACGCGCTAAATGAGGCGTGGGGTAACATATTCTGGTCGATGGAATACGCCGAATTCGACCAGATTGATCTGCCCAATCTGACAGTGACCGAACCCAACCCCGCACATGTATTAGCGTTCCGGCGATTTAGTTCGGATCAGGTTGCAGCGTACAACAAGGCGCAAGTGGATGCGCTGCGGGGACTGACGGATGCACCTTTGTTGCATAACTATATGGGGCGGGTGCTGGATTTCGATCATTTCAAGGTTGGCGACGATCTGGATATCGCCACTTGGGACAGCTATCCAATCGGTTTCCTCTCTGACCGGCTTGAGGCGGACGAAACGCACAAGACCACCTACCTTCAGCAAGGTGACCCTGACATGCAGGCGTTTCACCACGACCTGTACCGCGCGGTCGGCCGCGGACGTTGGTGGGTGATGGAGCAGCAACCCGGCCCGGTGAATTGGGCGCCATACAATCCGGCACCACTACCCGGAATGGTGAGGCTTTGGTCGCTTGAGGCTATTGCGCACGGGGCTGAGGTCGTCAGCTATTTCCGCTGGCGGCAAGCCCCATTCGCACAAGAGCAAATGCATGCGGGGCTGCTGACACCCAACAACCGCCCTGGCCCGGCGCTGGTTGAGGCGAAACAAACCGCAGACGCTTTGTCGGAACTGGGCGACATCGTTCAAACGCAGGCTCAAGTGGCGATCCTGTTCGATTACGCCTCAGATTGGGCTTGGGCGACACAGCCCCAGGGGGCGGGATTTGACTACTTTAGACTGGTGTTTTCGACGTATCGCGCCTTGCGGCGGGCGGGGTTGTCAGTAGACTTTGTTTCACAGGACACCCTTCCGCAAGACAGGTATAAGATCATATTTACTCCGGGGCTGGCAACGGTAGACCGCGATATAGAGCGTCGTCTGGGGGAGTCCTGCAATCTGGCCGTCCTGGGCCCACGCAGCGGGGCTATTACGCATGATTTCCAAATTCCAGAGGCGCGCCCCGGTCTGCATGGACTGAATTGCAATGTTGATTTTGTCGAAACCTTGCCACCAAACATACGGCGCAGCGTTGAAGGCGGCGGTGCGGCCCAACATTGGGTAGACAGGGTATCTGGCTCGGCCACCGACTTATTGCGATTTACAGATGGAACGCCCGCGCTGTCAGGAGATGACGACCTTTGGTATCTTGCAGGCTTCCCGGATGACGCATTGTGGAATCGGGTCGTCGAAATGGCCGCGCGCAAAACGGGTGTTGCCCTGCATCAGATGCCCGAGGGGCTACGTCGGCGTGAAACGGCCACGCACGTGTTCCTTATCAACTACAACGCGCAACCGATCGCGTGGAACGGCGACGTCGTTGACGCCTGTGACGTTGCTGTCACGCAGAAAGACGCGCCCGAAGAGGAATAGCCTCTCCGGGCGTTCGTTTTGGATTTAGCTTCAAAACCTACTGGTCAGTCTGCAGGCTGTTCGGGTCGAACACGCCCCCAAAGCCACCGTTGTTTGAAGGCGGAGTTTCAGTATCTGAACTCTCCTCCTCCGCGTCCCCACCCAGAGTATTCGGTGCGAAGACATTGCCAAAACCACTGTTGTTGGATGGTTTCGGTGTGGATTGCTGCGCACCACCTTGTTCGGCTTCTTCGGCCTCACGCTTCTTACGCTGTTCTTCGCGCTGCTTGCGCAGCTCTTGAATGCGTTGTTCCGCTTCCAGGCGTTTCTGCTCTTTCACATTGGCGATGCATTGGCCGGGGTTGTAGGCCGTTGCGGTGCCAACGACAGTGATCGTCGCCACCGCAAACACAACAAGCAAAACAGCCGCCATGTTGCCAGCAAAGAAGCTGGGCAGCTTAATCTTGCCGGCCAGCTCCTCAACTGTGGCACTCTTACGGGCTGCAGCCACCAGTTCCTGCCGCTTCAGCTTGGCTTCGTTCAACAAGGCAAAGAACACTGTCAGTGCCACGATGATGAAGGCCAGAGCCGAAATGGAGGGCGTGATACCATACCGGACCTTTTGCGCCAGTTCGATCGTCAGCGTCGGGTATTCACCAAAGGTGAAAGTGGTGGTGTTGTAGTTCTCGAACGAAGCGAGGAACGCCAGAACCGCCGCCGACGCAATCGCAGGACGCATGAAGGGCAACAGGATCTTGCGGAAAGCCTGAGCATGCGTTGCACCAAGGTCCAGCGCCGCTTCGGTCAATGCCACATCGTAACGCTGCAGGCGCGCCACCAGAACCAGCATGCAATAGCTTGCAATAAAGGTGGATTGGCCGATTACCGTCAGAAAGATACCGTTGGACAGGAAGCTATCTGCACCCAGTCCCAGCATCCGGTTGATCCGATCCCAGAACACCAAAGTCGAAATGCCCAGAACAACACCCGGGATCAAGATCGGAGCGATGATGATCGTATAGTAGGTCGCCCGCAACTTAGGCCAGATCTGCGTCAGCATCAGCGCACCGGCCAGACCCATCGCCACCGACAGAACAACCGTTCCGGCGCCAATGATCAGCGAGTTCTTGATGCCGTTCAGGATACGCTGATCCTGAAACAGCTCGCCGAACCACTGGAAGGTCAGACACTCCCACGGCGTCATGCGCGGGAAGGCCGACGAATTGAAGGCCGTGACCGACATGATTACCAGCGGGCCCAGCAGGTACAGGAAGAAGATGACCAGATAGACCCAGATGCTTACACGAAGGAAGGAATTATTCATTTCCCGATATCCCCCATGTTCACCTTGAACAGGCGCATCATCGCCAGCACGAACAGGATACAGGTCACCAGAAGAACGATGGCGTAGGCGGCACCCTGCGGCCAGTCATTGTTGTCATTGAATTGCTGGTAAATCAGCTGCGTGAACCACAGGCTGGACGGTCCGCCTAGGATTTGCGGCGCGGCCAGCGCACCGGCACTTAGCATGAACACCATGGTACAGCCCGAGCTGATGCCCGGTTTGGCGTAAGGAATGACCACACGCCAGTGAATCCGCCACCATGGCGCACCAAGATCGCGCGCAGCCTCGATCTGGTTTTTGTCCAGACTTTCGATCACGTTGTACATCGGGAAGATCATCAGCAGGATGTAAGCGTAACCCAGACCGGCATAGAGCGCGATGTCGTTGCGAATAAAGTCAAACGGCGTATCCCAGATGCCCAGCCCCACGAACAGGGTATTCAAAACACCGGTCTCACCAAAGATGATCCGCAGGGCAAAGGCACGTAAAATCTCGTTGATCCAGTATGGGATGATCAGCATGATCGCGAAGATGCGAATGTGGTTGCCCTTGGACTGGCCCAGATAATAGGCAATCGGATAGCAGAGGATCAGGTTGAAGACCGTCACACAGACTGCGGCCAGCAGTGTGCGAAAAAAGACCCTCAGGTCGACTGCATTATAGGACTGACTACCACCTTCGGGGCCATAGATCAGGTACTTGTAGTTCTCCAGCGTATAAACGTCCTTAGGCCCGCCAATCTCGGGCGGTGGCAGGTTCGGACGGAAGGAAAAATCCAGCATCGACAGCTGGGGCAGAATGATCAGGCCAATGGTCCAGAACAGGACAAGACCCAATATTGCGGCGCCCATGCCGATGCCGTTTCGGTTAAAGAATTCTTTCAGGAAGCCTGGCATAGTCGGCCCCCTTATTCCGCGGCCAATTCACCCGCCGGAACCAGAACCGCATTGCGGGTCTCATATTCCAACGTGATGTTTTGGCCTGTGTGGTCATCGAATGATTGGCCGAGGTTTGGCAAGGACACCTTGATCTCTTTACCGCCGTCACCTTCGGTGAAGATGTTGAAGACGTTACCTTCGAATTCTTCGTGGTTCACCCGCGCGGTGACAAAGTGATCGCCTGACGCACCATCGGAGGCGATCGCAAAAGCCTCGGGGCGAATGAACATCATGGCGTCATCACCCACTGCCAGCTTTCCTTGGTTGGCGGTCGAGATGCGTGCAACCAATTCACCAGACCGGTTCGTTGAAATCAGCGCTTCGTTCCCCATAATCTGTTTAATTTTGCCGCGGAACACGTTGTTTTCACCTACGAAAGAGGCCGCGAATGCAGTGTTGGGATCATTATAGATGGTCTTGCCATCGGCGATTTGATCGATGACACCAGCCCGCATGACCGCGATATTGTCTGACATGGTCAAGGCTTCGCCCTGGTCGTGGGTGATATAGATGAAGGTGATGCCGACGCGCTTTTGAATCTCACGCAGCTCGGTGCGCATATGCTGGCGCAGTTTGAGGTCCAGCGCGGACAACGGCTCATCCAGCAGCAGTACATCCGGTTCCGCACATAGCGCGCGGGCGATGGCAACCCGTTGTCGCTGACCGCCGGACAACTCACTTGGCAGCTTGTCACCTTGATCGGGCAGCGCGATCATGTCCAGCAGCTCATCGGCACGCTTCCGGCGCTCTTTTGCGCTTGCGCCACTGATCTCCAATGAGAAGGTGATATTTTCCCACACTTTCATCAGCGGGAACAACGCGAGGTTCTGAAAAATCAGGGCGGTCGGGCGTTTGTTCGGGCCGATGCCCCGCATATCCTTGCCGCCGATCAGAACTTTGCCTTCGCTTGGTTCAAGAAAGCCCGAAACTGCCCGCAGGATCGTTGTTTTGCCGCACCCCGAGGGACCGAGAAACGAAAAGAAATCGCCCCCGTTGATGTTCACGTTTGCATCCCTCACGGCAACAAAATCACCGAAACGGATCCACAGGTTCTCAAGATCTACACCGACCCCTGCACTCATTTTTGGTATCTCCGTCAGGTACGGTCCATGACCGCACCGAAATAGCGTCCGTCACGCCATTGTGGCATGCGGGTTGATAGCCCTCCGCACAGTGGCGGAGGGCACCTTGTCAAAGCAATCAGGCGCTTTTGAACTTGTTGACGAACTCAGTCCGAGTTTCGGCATACCACGGAGCCTCAGCAGGCCATGGGTTCAGGTTTGCCAGCGAGTCGCCCGGATAGGCCTCGGCGAAGTTCTTCTTGTAGGTGTCGCCCGCATATTGGTCGGCACCCAGAACTGGCGAGTTGTAGCCGTGGCTGTCGATGGCGACACCTGCGGGCTTGGCCTGATAGGCGAAATCGATGAAGGCATAAACCTGGTCGATGTTCTGCGCCCCGGTCGGCATCGACATACCGTCGACCCATGCCATCGCACCTTCGACCGGAGCCTGATAGTGCACCGGCTCACCAGCTGATTTCAGCGCCAGCGGCGGACCATCCCAGGTCTGGCCGACAATAACGCCTTCGTTCAACAGGCCGTTTTTCTGGGTGTCAGCGTCGTTCCAGATCAGCTTGATCCGGTTCTTCCGCTCGACGCACCAGTCGGTGATCTGACCCCAGACCTTGCGCATGGTGTCTTCGTCGCCGTACGCGGCCCAGACAGAGCCAGGCTCCATCTCACCGGAGGCTTCCATATACAGACCTGCGCCCAGCATCATCGAGTGTGCGCGACCCATGGTTTTACCTGCGTTTGCTTCGGACCAAACGTCCCCATAAGACGGGGCGTCGCCCTCGGGCAGCCACAGGTCGGTGCGGTAGGCAATGCCCTCGGTACCCCAGATATGCGGCAGCCAGTGCACTCCGCTGTCACCAAAGTTCCAAGCGTCGGTGCCGATCTGCGCCATCGCAGGGTTCACCAGATCAATCGGAACCTTGTTCATGTCGAAGGGCTGCAACAGTTCCAGCGGCCCCCACTGCAGCGAGCGGTTGTTCGTCGGCGATACGATGTCAAAGCCTTGGCCCTTGGTGGCCTTCATCTTGTTGATGATTTCTTCGTTCGACCCGATACCGGTATAGTTCACCTTGATTCCGGTCAGAGTTTCAAACTCTTGCAGGAATGCGGGCGGCAGATAGTCCGACCACATCAGAATGTTGATTTCACCCGATGATGCCAGCGCGCTTTTGCTGTAAAGCGGTGCTGCCAGTGCTGCTGCGCCCGCGCCTTTCAGGACCGAGCGTCTGGAAACGGTTTTCCGTTCAGCCATATTTTAGTTCTCCCGTTATTGGACTGTGTTGTTTTGTTATTATGGTTGCCACGCTAGAACTTTGCGGGGGCATTGTCAGGCCAAAAGTGACGGATTGGCAATTTCGTATGTCCAGATTACGATTTAATCTAGCAAATATAGCTAGTTACCCCCTAGGTCCGCAGTCACATATTGAGACCGAAGTAGCCTATTTTTGCCACGTTTCTTAAGAAATTAACACCGTTGCCCGTCCGATCCGGGACCAGATTTTGGGCCGCAATCCAATTGGGGAAAAGCGGGTTCAGTCATGCCAGACCGAAAGAAATCACGTCAAATACAGTCGTAAACTGCATGCTTTTGGCAACGCACACAGATCCCGGGACTTGCTGCCGTGGGGCCCAGACAACGTTCCAAGCCGTATGAAAAGGGACATTCGCGTGCTGCATCGCACCCGTCGATCCATCAGGTTTGGGTTACAGTTATTTTCTCATAGACAGGCCCTGGTGAAAAAGGTGAACCTTGCCCGGATCTGCTGAAACGGCAACCGTTTGGCCCCGCATGTTTTTTTGGACGCCCGGCAGTTTTGCGATTGTGGCGTCCTCCCCGTCTTTTGCCGCAAAATACAGCAGTGTGACTTCGCCAAGGGCTTCGGTAAAGTCCACAATCCCTTCCATAATCGGATTGCTTTCAACGGGGTGAAAGTCTTCGGGGCGCACTCCGATATTTACCTGTTTACCCTCGTCAGCTGCATCGGTAGGGATGCTGGTCACCGCGGTCCCACCACCATCCAGTTTTACGACGGTGCGCTCACCAGCCTGCGTGATGACACCCGGCAAAAGGTTCATTGCAGGTGAGCCAATAAATTGCGCGACAAACTCATTGTCAGGCGTTTCATACAGTTCGAGAGGGGTGCCAACCTGTGCGATCCCCTTGTTGGCCAGGACGACAATCCGGGTGGCCAATGTCATCGCCTCGACCTGATCGTGGGTGACGTAGACCATCGTGCTGTCCGGCATCGCCTCTTTCAGGCGGGCGATTTCGATGCGGGTCGCGACGCGCAGCGCTGCATCAAGATTGGAAAGAGGCTCATCAAACAGATAAACTTTTGGGTCGCGCACGATCGCCCGGCCGATTGCAACCCGTTGCCGCTGACCACCGGAAAGGGCCTTGGGAAGTCGGTCCAGAAACGGTTCCAACTGTAGGATACGAGCTGCGCGGTCAACTGCTGCGTCGACCTCGTCCGATGGCATTTTGGCGATCTTCAATGCAAAGGCCATATTCTCGCGCACCGTCATGTGCGGATACAGGGCATAGCTTTGAAAAACCATCGCAATGCCCCTTTGCGCGGGCGGTACATCGTTCATCACCTGACCTTCGATCTCAAGCGTTCCGCCCGAAATCTTCTCTAATCCCGCAATCATGCGCAGCAACGTAGATTTTCCACAGCCAGAGGGCCCGACAAAAACGATCAGTTCACCGCGTTCGATGTCCAGGTTGATGTTTTTGAGCACATCGACGTTGCCATAGGTCTTTGCCACATCCGTGAGATTGAGTTCCGACATGGCTTACTCCTTTTCGCGCATCATCAAACAGAATTGAGCCGCGTCGAGGGTGATTGTCCCCGCCCCTTCGACGCCGCCCAACTCTTGCCCGATTGCCTGCCAGTTACCGTCGGGCAGTGTGATTTCCGCGCTGTCAGATCCAAGATTGAATGCGCAGAATATCTGTTGGACATTGTCCTCACGCAGGAAGGCAAGGATCGGTCCAGACTGCGCCATCTCGCGCTGTTGGCCAGACATCAATGCGGAATGCGCGTGGCGCAGCGCAATGGCACGGCGATAATGTTGCAGCATGGAGTTTGGGTCTTGCTCTAACCTGTCTACTGCACGCTCGGCCTGCGTTTGGCTGACGGGCAACCAGGGGGCTCCAGTACTGAACCCGGACTGTTCGTCCTGCGCAGCCCAAACCATTGGAGTGCGGCAGCCATCACGGCCCTTGAACTCCGGCCAGAATTCTATGCCGTAAGGGTCCTGCAGATCTTCAAACGGTACGTCCGCCTCGGGAAGACCAAGCTCTTCTCCTTGATACAAGCACGCTGACCCACGCAGGCACATCATCAAAACGGCGTGCTGACGGATGGCAGCGTCGTCTAGCGCCCACCGCGACGCGTGGCGCTGAACATCGTGGTTCGAGAAAGCCCAGCAAGGCCATGCATCGCCAGCCTTTTCTTCCAACTGATCAAACACCTGCTTGGCGTACGCGGCGGTCAAAGCGCGTTTTTCGAGAAACTCAAAAGCATAACACATATGCATGCGTTTATCGCCGCTGGTGTACTCGCCCATGATCTCAAGACCGCGCTGCGCGTCGCCAACCTCGCCCAAACAAGCGCGGCCTTCGTATTCGTCCGTTAGTGCGCGCAACCGTTCGAGGAAGGCGATGTTTTCCGGCTGGCTTTTGGAATGAAGGTGATCCTGATGGTTATAGGGGTTCACCATGGGCGCGATCGAGGCATTGCGCTGATCCATCGGCAGGCCAGGGTTGTCGCGCAGTTGTTTGTCGTGGAAATAGAAGTTGATCGTGTCCAGACGGAAACCATCCACGCCCAAGTCCAGCCAGAACCGCGCCACATCCAGCAATGCATCCTGCACGTCCGAGAAATGGAAGTTCAGATCCGGCTGCGACGTCAGGAAATTGTGCAGATAGTACTGCAAGCGCCGGGAATCCCACTGCCATGCGGACCCACCAAAAATCGACAGCCAGTTGTTTGGCGGCGTGCCGTCGGGCTTGGGATCGGCCCAAACATACCAGTCGGACTTGGCATTGTCGCGACTGGACCGGCTTTCCTTAAACCATGGGTGCTGATCCGACGTGTGCGACAGCACGAGGTCAATCATCACCTTCAGCCCAACTGAATGCGCCTGATCCAAGAGTTCCTTAAAGTCCTCCATGGTTCCGAACATCGGATCAACATCACGATAGTCGCTGACATCGTAACCGAAGTCCTTCATCGGTGATTTGAAGAAGGGCGAGATCCAGATTGCGTCGACGCCAAGCGAAGCGATGTAACCAAGCCTTTGGGTGATACCCTTGAGATCTCCAATTCCATCGCCGTTGCTGTCCTGAAAACTGCGTGGATAGATCTGGTAGATCACCCCGCCCCGCCACCATTCGACGGCTGCTTTGGTAGCTGTTTCGAGTTTCACGGTGTTCTGCACGTTCATCAGACGCCTCTACTTAACGGACCCGGCCAACAGACCGCGGACCAGATATTTTTGCATTGCGAAGAAAACAATCAGCGGGACGATGATCGAAACAAAGGCCGCTGTGGCAAGGATTTCCCAATTCCCGCCGCGCGTGCCCAAAAGCTCGACGATGCGGTTGGTCATGACAGTGGTCTGTCCGGATGCGTCGATCAGGAACACCTTGGCGACCAGCAAGTCATTCCACGTCCAGAGAAACTGGAAGATCGCAAAAGACGCCAACGCTGGAAAACTGAGCGGCAAGATCAACTTGGTAAAGATCTGAAACTCGGTCGCGCCATCGACCCGCGCGTTTTCGATCAGATCGCGGGGCAGACCCGCCATGTAGTTACGCAAAAGATAAATCGCCAGCGGCAACCCGAACCCGGTATGTGCCATCCAAACCCCCAAATACCCTTTGCCAATCCCGATATTCAGGTGGAATTTCAGCAACGGGATCAGGGCCAGTTGCAGCGGGACAACAAGCAGGCCAACGACAGCCGCAATAAGCAACGCGCGCCCGGGGAAATCCATCCAGGCCAGCGCGTAGGCTGCAAAAGCCGCCACGAGAATCGGAATGATCGTTGCCGGTATCGTCACGGTCAACGTGTTGAAAAATGCGCGTCCCATACTGTCGGTGCTGTCTTCTGCCAGAAGAACCTTGTGATAATTGTCTAAGGTAAACTCAGGCGGCAATTCTGCAGTTACAAAAACACGCGATCCGCGGCTGCCGGTGAACTCGTCCGGGTTCTCCATGCGGTAATTCCCTGCGGCATCTACGGTGATTGTGCCGCCCTTTCGCAGCTCAGCTGTTTCGCCGGGGGCAAAGGCATCAATCGCGCGAGAGCTGATCCCCCATTTTGAGATTGTCGCCTTCGTCCCTTCGTCAAACAGATTGCCTTCGATCACGTAGATCCCTTTTTCCAGAACTTGGGTTTCCGGGTCAGCGCTGCGCAGTGTTAGGTTCTGCTCGGACGGAAACAGCGACCGCCACCAACCGCTGGTTGCGATTTGATCCGCTGTCCGAAAAGACGAGATCAAAAGGCCCAGAGTTGGCACGACCCACAGCACCACCAGAAAGAGGACCGAGGCATGGACGACCCAGCGAAGGGCGGGTTTGGTTCCTGCGATATCGCTCATGACCCTACTCCATCTCTTTCCGCGCGTTGCGCACATTCCAGACAAGGATTGGAGCCACTAAGAGCATGATCACCATGGCCGAAGCCGACCCGACGCCCCAGTCGTTGGCGCGGAACAGCTTGTCATACATGTAGTTGGCCAAGACCTGCGTTTCCCACTGGCCATTGGTCATTGCAAAAACGATGTCAAAGACCTTGAGGACGGTGATCGTAATCGTGGTCCAAACGACAAGGATTGTGGTTTTGATCTGCGGCACCTTGATCCGAAAGAATATCTGAAACGGATTGGCCCCATCCAGAATTGCGGCCTCAATCGTTTCCTCGGGGATTCCGCGCAGGGCGGCCGATAAGATAACCATGGCAAAACCGGTTTGGATCCAGATGAGGACAACCATCAGCAAAAAGCTGTTCCAGAACGGTATTGTCAGCCACGTCTGCGGCTCGGTCCCACCAAAGAAAATATAGAGCGCATTGAGCATGCCAATCTGATCTTGTTCAGCCGGACGAGTGTCATAGACCAGCTTCCAGATAACCGATGCCCCCACGAACGAGATCGCCATTGGCATAAAGATCAGCGACTTGGCGAGATTGCCCCAACGAATGCGGTCAGTCAGCTGTGCCACCAACAGGCCAAAGGCCGTCGACATTGCTGGCACAATGATCAGCCAGAACATGTTGTTGCGCATCGCTTCCCAAAACTTGGGCTCCTTGGCCATCTGGATATAGTTGTCCAGCCCGACCCATTTGTAGCCGCCGCCCGGGACACGATCAGTCAGTGACAGGCGCAGGGTTTCGACAACCGGATAGGCCAAATACAAGCCCAAAGCAGCCAGCGCTGGGAACAGAAACAACCAAGGCCGGATCATGTTCGCGCGGTTGATATTGCGGCCAGAATTCGGCCCCCGAGGCGGGAAAAGAACTCTGTCCAGAAACTGGTTGGATAGATAGAAATAGCCCACGCAACCTGACACGCCAATGGCGATGGTCAGCAGGCCTTGAAATGCCGGGTGCATGCCGCTCTCCCTTGCGACGATGGGTTCGGGCAACCCGACAGAGCGGGTTGCCCAATCTCAGACGCTTTAGTCCAGCGCGTCCCACGAGGACTGGATTTCGTCGGCGACGTCCTGGGCAGGTGTTCCGCCCGTATAGTCGACCATTCCAGTCCAGAAGGTGCCTGCACCCACGCCGCCCGGCATCAGGTCGGAACCGTCAAACCGGAAGGTGGTGGCCCCCAGAAGAATGTCGTTCATCTTCTTCAGCGTTGGGTCTGAGAAGACCGAGGTATCGACGCCTTTGTGCGGCGTCAGGAACCCGGTCAGAGCCATCCAGGCTTCATGCGCCTCCGGCGTTTCCAGGTATTTCATCAGCGCATGCGCGCCCGGGCTGTCATTGGTAATGGCCCAAACTGTGCCGGCCCCAAGGACCGGGCTGCCGAGGTCTTTACCTTCATAGGCCGGGAAGTAGAAGAAGTCAGCATCCTCGCCCACAACCGTACCTTCGGGGAAGAAGGCGGGAATGAACGAGGCCTGACGGTGCATGTAACACTGCGGAGGCGAGCTGAACATGCCCTTCGGGCTGTCACGGAAGTCAGTCGTTGCAACCGCACCGGCTCCGCCGGCCACGTAATCATCGTTGCGCGCAAACGCTCCGAATTCTTCAATAGCGGCGACAACCTTAGGATCGTTAAATTTCAATTCGTTGGCGACCCAGGCGTCATAATCTTCGGGCGGTAACGTGCGCAGCATCATGTCTTCAACCCAGTCAGTCGCTGGCCAACCGGTCGCTCCGCCGGACCCCAGCCCGATGCACCATGGCGTTTCGCCATCCGCAACGATCTGATCAGTCAGCGCCTTCAGCTCTTCCATTGTGGTCGGGATTTCATAGCCGGCGTCTTCGAAGTTCTCCGGCACAAACCAAACCAGCGATTTCACGTCGACCTTGTAGAAAAATCCATACAGATGGTCCTGCCCGTCCGGGCCCTGATAGGTTCCCAGATCCACCCACGACTGACCGGCCGCATAGTTGTCGCGAATCCAATCCGCAGTTCCTTCACTCAGGGGAGTCAGGAAACCCGCCTTGGCCATATCTGACGCCAGACCGGGTTGGGGAAACACTGCTACGTTGGGCGCCGATCCGGCTTCGGCATCAATTCTGATCTGCTGCTCAAAGCTGTCCGAGCCGACATAGCTGTACTCATGCCCGGTCGCCGCGGCAAAGCCGTCCAAAACCTTTTCGACATTTTCCTGATCAGGCCCCAGCCACGGGCCAAACACGGTGACCTTGTCGGCATACGCCGCGCCCGCCATCAGGGCGAACGTGGCCGCGCCTGCATAAAGCGAGTGTTTCATAAAGTTTCCTCCCAACTTTGTTCGCGCTCTTGAGACTCATTTTCAAAGCGCTTTGGATACCGAACTTTATCCGCTAACATTCAATTTTTGTCAATAATCTGTTTACTGTTGCGTATATTATTAATATTCAGGGCAGTGTCAGCAAGATGTGGCACTCGGGCGGGAAGCGCCCGCAAATCTGAAAATGATCAAATTTGAAGGCGCTTTGAGGCGAAGATGAATCTAAAGCAGCTCTCAGAAATCCTTGGTTTATCTCAAACCACTGTCAGCCGCGCGCTGAATGGTTACCCCGAGGTGAACGAGGATACGCGCCTGCGCGTCCAAGCCGCCGCTGCCAAGCATAGCTATCGACCGAACAGCCGGGCCAAGGGACTGGCAACAGGGCGCTCGATGGTGATTGGGCACGTGATTCCCTCCTCATCCCAGCATGAAATGGTGAACCCGATTTTTGGTGATTTTGTCGCCGGTGCTGCACGCAAGTATTCGGATCATGGATATGACATGATGTTCACTAATGCAGATGACACCTCAATCGAGGAAGCCTATCGCAGTCTTTTCCAGCGTGGCGCGGTCGATGGTATTGTATTGCAAGGCCCCAAGGTCAACGAACACCGGATCGAGGTCCTAACCAGAATGGGCGTACCCTTTATCGTTCATGGCAGATCAACCGGGGTGGACGTGCCCTATGACTGGATCGACGTGAACAACAAAAGTTCGTTCCTACGCGCCACCCGGTTTCTGATCGACCTTGGGCATCGCCGCATTGCCCTGATCAACGGGCTTGAGGATATGGATTTCGCTCAACGTCGCCGCGACGGATATCTTGAAGCCCTGCATGAGGCAGGTCTGTCCCCCGACTCGGAATTGATGCGCAGCGCCGAGATGACCGAGGTTTATGGCCACCATGAAACCCGCGCTATGCTTCGCCTGGATGACCCACCTACGGCCATCCTGACCGCATCCATGATTTCCGCGATCGGTGTGCGCCGTGCACTCAACGAAGCGGGGTTGAAGATGGGCAAGGATGTCTCGGTCATCGCCCATGACGACGACTTATCTTACCTCAAGAACGGTCAGGACGTACCGATTTTCACCGCTACAAGATCGTCTGTACGTAGGGCCGGAGAAATGGCGGCTGAAATGCTGATCGAACGTATCAAATCTCCGGAAGACCCGGTGAAAACTAGATTGCTGGAGGCCGAACTGGTAGTTGGCGGCTCAACCGGCCCCGCCCCAAACAGGTTCTGAAAAATGAAATATACACGCTCGGACTTCCCCAAAGATTTTCTCTTTGGTGTCGCAACCTCGGCTTATCAAATAGAAGGCCACGCACAGGGTGGCGCGGGGAAAACCCATTGGGATAGCTTTGCCGCTTCACCCGGAAACGTGGTGCGAAACGAGAATGGAGATCTGGCCTGTGACCACCTGAACCGTTTTCCACAGGATTTCGATCTGGTGCGGGACGCGGGTTTTGATTGCTACCGGTTCTCGACAAGCTGGGCGCGAGTTTTGCCTGAAGGGCGTGGCCCGGTAAATCAGGCAGGTCTGGATTATTACGACCGGCTTGCCGACGCCTTGTTGGAACGCGGCATTCGGCCCTGTGCGACCCTTTATCATTGGGAATTGCCTTCTCCGCTTGCTGATCTGGGCGGCTGGCGCAACCGGGATATCGCAAGCTGGTTTGCCGATTTCACCGAGGTCATCATGGGCCGCATCGGCGACCGTATGTACAGCGTCGCCCCAATCAATGAGCCATGGTGTGTCAGTTGGCTGAGCCATTTTGAAGGACATCACGCGCCTGGAATGCGCGACATCCGCGCCACGGCTCGCGCGATGCACCATGTTCTGCTGGCTCATGGTCGCGCGATCGAGGCGATGCGGGGCCTCGGGATGTCGAACCTGGGCGCTGTGTTCAATCTGGAATGGGCCGAGCCCGCTGATGACAGCCCCGCCGCGCGCAAGGCGGCTGAGCTTTATGACGGGATCTACAACCGGTTTTTCCTAGGTGGTGTGTTCAAAAAAGCCTATCCGCAAAATGTTTTGGACGGGTTGGAACCTCATCTTCCATCCGGCTGGCAAGACGACTTTGACACCATTGGTACACCCGTCGATTGGTGCGGTCTGAACTACTATACCCGCAAACTGATCGCGCCTGCCGATACCGCATGGCCAAGCCTGAAAGAAGTACCCGGCCCGCTGCCCAAAACCCAGATGGGGTGGGAGATTGAACCCGATGCCCTGACGCGCTTTCTGACCCGTACGGTGCGCGATTATACCGGCGACTTGCCGATTTATGTCACCGAAAACGGCATGGCGAGCCCGAAACGCCAGCAAGATGACGACCGCATTGACTACCTCAACAAACACCTTGGTGCCGTTCAAAACGCGCTGGACGACGGCGTTCCAGTCAGGGGCTATTTCATCTGGTCTTTGTTGGATAACTACGAGTGGTCCTTTGGCTATGAAAAGCGGTTCGGGTTGGTTGATGTAGATTTCAATACGCTCGAGCGGACGCCAAAAGCCTCGTACAACGCGCTGAAATCGGCCTTGTCCGGTGGGCCTGTTTCTCTGCCGATGGCTCAGCCTGCCGGAACAATGCACGAGCACTGGAATCTTGTCGCGGACATCGGTGGCACAAACACACGACTGGGTGTCATCTCGAACGGACAACTGACGGACCTTCGCAAATACCCAACCGGGTCGTTGCAAGAGCTTCTGGATGCGTTCCACAGCCTGCGTGACGAGATTGGCACCGACCCTCGCGCCGTCGTCGCGGCCGGAGCAGGTCCGGTAAAAGACGGGACAATCCGCCTGACAAATGCACATCTTGATTTGTCCGAAAGCGACATCGGCAAGGCAACAGGCGCGCAACACACCTTTGTTATCAATGACTTCACCGCGGCCGCCTGGTCGGTCGCCGAAATCACCGGTGACCATGTCGAGGTCCTTCAAGGGGCTGAGACACCGCCGGTCGGAACCCGGCTGGTTGTGGGCCCCGGCACAGGCCTTGGCGTCGGCGCATTGCTGTATTCCCAAGGGCGATACCATACCGCGTCGGGCGAAGGTGGCCATGTCGGACTGTCCCCACGCCACGAGGATGAGGTCGAAGTCTTCAAAGCGGCACGCCATATCGCGCCCGAATGCTTCTTTGATGACAGCCTAGTGCTCGAAGCGGAAATGTTCCTTAGCGGCACCGGCCTTCCCATTCTGTACCAAGCCGCCAGCATGGCCGCTGGACAGTCCGATGCTCCAAGGCGCAGCGCCAAGGATATACTGCAGGACGCGCTGGCGGAATCCGACCCGATTGCGATCAAAACTGCGCATATGTTCAAAATCCACCTTGGTGCCATCATGGGCGACCTGGCCGTTGCCTACATGCCGACGGGCGGTGTTTTCCTTGTGGGCGGTGTCGCCGAGAAAAACCGGTGGCTGTTCAAGGATGCGTTCCGGGATGCCTTTAACGCCGGTGGGCGGTTCAGTGACTTGCGGCGTTCAATGAACCTGTATGTGTCTGAGCAGGATGAATTTGGCATTGTTGGCGCTAACAATTTCTGTAAAAGTGCGCTCGCGCGGTAAACTGACCGCCTGACCTGATTACAGAAAGGACCACGGCATGATTTTGTGCTGCGGTGAAGCCCTGATCGACATGATCGCCGAGCCAACCGTTTCTGGGTCGCGCGGATTCGTGCCCCACTCCGGCGGTGCAGTGTTCAACACAGCCATTGCTTTGGGTCGGCTGGGCGCGCCGGCGGGTCTGTTGACAGGCTTATCGACAGATATGTTCGGACAGCAACTGGCAGACGCGCTGCAAGCCAGCCATGTGGAAGCAAGCCATGTGATCCGATCGGATCGCCCCACGACACTGGCCTTTGTACAGCTAGTGGACGGCCATGCCACCTACAGCTTTGTCGACGAAAACTCGGCTGGGCGCATGTTGATGCCTGAGGACATGCCAAAACAGCTGCCTATTGTATCCGCCTTGTATTTTGGTGGGATCAGCCTTGCATGTGAACCCTGTGCGGACGCCTACGCGGCCCTGCTGGAGCGCCACGGATCAGACCGGGCAGTCATGTTGGACCCAAACATCCGACCCGGATTTATCAAGGATCAATCACGGTATCGTACACGATTGAACCGTATGATCGCTCAATCCGACATCGTGAAAGTCTCGGACGAAGACTTGGACTGGATTGTTCCGGGCCCTGAAACACTGGCAGAGAAAGTCCCTCTGCTGCTGCAAACAGGTCCTTCCGTGGTTATCGTAACGCGCGGCAGTGATGGGGCGTCGGGATATCTGGCGGACGGGTCCGAAACTTCGGTGCCTGTCAAAGCGGTCGAGGTCGTGGATACTGTGGGTGCCGGTGACACGTTCAACGCCGGTGTCCTTGCTGAATTGGAGCGCACAGGTCGATTGACCAAGTCCAATCTGCGGACGTTAGGCCAGGACAACTTGCGCGCGGCGTTGGCCAAAGGTGCAGACGTCGCCGCCATCACCGTTTCCCGCGCCGGCGCAAACCCGCCCTGGGCGCATGAACTTTGACCCCCTAAGGGACCGAGATGAAAAGATCAGATATCAACGACATCAAAACCGAAGCCGAGGCCTTCATTCGCTCGTTCGGGGCCGTCCTGCCCCCCTTTGCCAACTGGTCGCCGGAACAAATGCGTTGCGCACAGGCACAAGGCATCCGTGACCGCGGTCTCGGGTGGGACATCACCGATTACGGCCAAGGCCGGTTTGATGAGCTTGGCCTGTTCCTATTTACCCTGCGCAATGGCGATGTGCAGGATCTGAAAAAAGGTCGCGGCATGCTTTATGCAGAGAAGCTTTTGGTTTCTCGGGACAAGCAACTCTCCCCGATGCATCGCCACATCATCAAGGCCGAAGACATCATCAACCGGGGCGGCGGAGATCTGGTCATGGAGATTTATGCCTCGGACCCTGAAGGCGGTATCGACCGGGATAACCCGGTGGTTGTTCCCAGCGACAACTGCCCTGTCACCATCCAACCTGGTGAGTTGCTGCGGCTGAAACCCGGTCAGAGCGTAACCCTGATGCCGGGTATCTGGCACGCATTCTGGGCGGAACAGGGCGACTGCCTGATTGGCGAAGTGTCAACTGTCAACGATGACCGGACCGATAATGTGTTCGAGGATCCCATTCCGCGCTTTGCAACGATTGAAGAAAACACAAAGCCCGATTTCTTGCTGGTATCGGACTATTGATAACCGGATAGCGCGTGCGCCGGCTTGATCACATCCGGGCCGGGTGCTGATCGCTGCATCGGGATAACACCCTTTCCCGAATTCAAAAAATTGAATTAACATGGCCCTTGACAAAGGAAAAAGTCGCGAGCCTGATTTTTGCGCGACCATCGAAGGACCCAAGTGATGGTAACCAAAGCACAGCTAGAAGCCGAAGTCGCAGAGTTGCGGCGTCAACTGGCCGAACAATCCAGCGCACGAGAAGGCATCTCAGATTCGAACAGCGGCAAACAAGCTGATCCAAACAAATCGATGACGGACGGAATTGTCGAAAGCCTGGATGAGTGGTCAACGCAATTAGAAGAAGTCATGACAGAGCTTGAGGAGTTTCCACATAAAAGGCCGATCCTATTCGCCCTTGGGATTTTCACACTTGGCTATCTTCTAGGCCGTTCTCGGTAGGAGCCCGAACATGAACCGCATTTCACGCAACATTTCGATCATCCTGCGAGCCGAGCGTCTTATTGCTCAAAGGCAACTGTCCGTCGCGGCAAAACGCACAGGCTTTTACGCTGCTGCCGGGTTAGCCGTTGGGCTTGCAGTAATCATGCTGAACGTCGCCGGGTTCTTTTGGCTGTCCGAGACCATGTCAAAGTCTCTGGCCGCGATCATAGTGGCCGGGGTGAACCTTGTTCTGGCCGTGATCCTCGCACTGGTCGCAAATTCCATGACCGCCGAAAGTGACACTTCGGCTGCCGTCGAATTGCGGGATATGGCGCTGCACGACATCGAGGACGAAGTCCGGGACAACTTCGCCGAAGCGCGCAACACAATCGTCGGCCTAAAGCGCGATCCGATCGGGATGCTGTCACCCGATATTATCAGCACGGTTCTAGGCGTTCTGCTCAGATACGCGCGGCGTGGAAAAAACAAACCGGATTAGAAGCGATCATGCCATTCTCGCCGCTGCACGCGCGATCACCATCTCTTCGTTTGTGGGAATAGCCAGAATACGCACCCGGCTGAAATCAGTGGACAGAACCGTAGCGTTGTCGGCATTTCGGTTCGGGTCCATATCAATCCCGATCCAGCGCATCCCTTCGCAAACCATCTGACGGATACGGGCGGCATTTTCACCGATGCCTCCGGTAAAGACCAAAGCGTCGATGCCTTCCAGTGCGGCAGACAAGGCGCCCAGTTCACGGCGGATGCGGAAGACATAATACTCAATCGCCTTGCGCGCGTCCGGAGTGTCAGCAGCCAACAGGGTGCGCATGTCCGAGGACATGCCGGACAGGCCAAACAAGCCGGACTTTCGATAGAGAAGCTCAGCGATTTCGTCTGCCTCCATCCCTTCTTGCTGCATCATGTAAAGCACGACCCCCGGGTCCAATTGCCCGCTGCGGGTGCCCATGGGCAGACCGTCGAGCGCCGAAAATCCCATGGTCGAGGCCACGGCCCGGCCACCCGACACCGCACACATCGACGCGCCATTTCCCAAATGCGCAATGACGACGCGACCGTCGTACAAACCCGGCGCAATTTCTTTCAGCTTTTGCGAGACGTAGTCATAGCTCAGCCCGTGAAACCCGTATCTGCGAACGCCCTTTTCGTAGAATCTTTGAGGCAATGCGAAGGTATCATTCACCCAAGGGTGTGTCCTGTGAAACGCGGTATCGAAGCACGCAATCTGGGTGGTACCCGGAAAGGCTGCCGCGGCCGCCTTGATACCCGCAAGGCTGTAGGGTTGGTGCAAAGGCGCGAAGGGAATGAAACCGCTTAGCGTATCAAAGACGTGCTCGTCCACCACGACAGGTTCCGAATAGACTGGCCCGCCGTGAACGACGCGGTGGCCCACGGCCCGGACGTGAATGTCCGGCAGGTATTCGCGGGTAAGTTCAAGAAACGCGCTGATGGCCTCGTCATGTGTTTTGGCTCCAGACAACTGACGGTCGACAGACCGCCCCCCTGCTGATTGGGCCAACAAGCGCGGTGCATCCCCCAACCGCTCGATCTGACCGCGCCAGCGCATACTGGGACGTCGGTCCTCGACCAGTTCGTAAAGCGCGAATTTCAACGAGGACGACCCGGCATTCAGCGCCAAAACATGTTCAGCCATGGATTTTGCTTTCATTAGCAATTGCATGCAGCGCCGCGACAGCACAAGACGCCAGCCGCGAAGCATCATCATCTGCCCGAGATGTCAGGATAATCGGTGCCGCAGCACCTATCACAACGCCGGCAGCCTCGGCATGAGAGATATATGTCAGCTGTTTGGCTACCATGTTGCCGGCTTCGATATTCGGAACAACCAGAATGTCTGCGACCCCCGCGACTGGTGAGGTGATGCCTTTTGTCCGCGCCGCGTTCAGATCAACCGCGTTGTCCATGGCCAAAGGACCATCGACCAGCCCGCCGGTGATCTGCCCACGCTCGGCCATTTTCGACAACAGCGCGGCATCGACAGACGACGGTAAATGCGGGTTGATGGTTTCAACCGCTGATAAGACACCAACCTTGGGCATCTCGATGCCAATAGAATGCGCAAGATGGATGGCATTCTGAACAATGTCGGCCTTGGTTTCGAGATCCGGAGCGATATTCACCGCCGCATCAGTAACCATGATGGGCCGGGACATGCCCGGCACATCCATAACGAACACATGCGACAAGCGTCGCCCGGTCCTCAGGCCGTTTTCGCGGCGAAGAACGGCGCGTAACAAGACATCCGTGTGCAAATGACCCTTCATCAGCATCCGGGCCTTACCTTCAACGACCAGTCCGACCGCGCGTTGGGCGGCCACTTCGTGGTCTCGCGCTTCAATGATTTCAACTCCGGACAAATCGGCCCCAAGCTGGGCGGCAGCGGCGGTGATTTTGTCCGGGTCGCCCACCAAAATCGGAGTAATGATGCCGTTTTCCAACGCGAGCAATGCCCCGCCTAGCGAATTCGGCTCTTCCGGGGCGACGATCGCTGTGGCCATCGGGTCCAGAGGACGTGCCTTTTCCAACAAAGCGTCGAAGTGCCGGTGACGCTGAACGATCAGTCCCGGTACCTCGACCGAGTCGAAGGTCAAATGCCGCGACGGTGGCGTGACCTGTACGGTGCCGCTTAGGATCAATGCGTCATCCCCGACCCGGCGCACTTCGGCGGAACAGGTCAGGTCGCCGTCTTCACACTTTTCTGTAACAGCCACAAAGGCAGTCAGTTCTTCGCCTGCCAAAACCGAAGCATGAAAACTCAGATCCGCCCGACGTGTTTGCGTACCGGCCCCCGGCAAGATGTTCCCAATGACTGCGGCCACCAGACCAGCAGGCCACAAAGCGGGAGCGACAGCCTCGGGGCGCCCATCTCCATCACCGTCATAGGCCGCCAGATTCAGCGGGTTGTGGTCACCCGAAGCCGAGGCAAACGCGTACAAGTCGTCCACGGTGCACAATCGGGTGACCTGCGCCTTGTCGCCCACCTTCAGTTGAGAATAGGTTCTGTTTTCTTGAATTTTCATCTCGTCCGGCTTTGTTTTTGAATGCGTGTTCGTTGTTTCAAACATTGGATGTGCGGCCCCCCGGAACCAGAACATATCCACCTTTGTTGCTACATTTCTGCAACGCAGCGTAGTCAGATCATTGGCAAATGACAAATGACCTCTGTGCGTGGGGTGGCGCGGATTATCGCTTGACCCAAATTCGGAACTCGGGCAAGCATCACCGCGATGGTTCCCTATGGTTCGCCACGGGATGAAAAGGGAATACGGTGAGGTTGCCAACAAGCGCTAAGTCCGTGACTGCCCCCGCAACTGTAAGCGGTGAGCGACGCCAAATACCCACTGACCACAAATGGGTCGGGAAGGATGGCCAAGCCACGACCCGCAAGTCAGGAGACCTACCATCCGATGTTCAACCAACCCGGGGCGGGGCGTCCTGGAAGGAGGCTTTATGACACGTCTAAGACGTGATGACATGATTGGCACCTTCTGCCCGCGCTTGGCAACAGGCGGAGTGGGCCATGTCGATCAGTCCTGATCATTTCCTTCTGATTTGCGAGACCTGCGAGAGTTCTGACCGGGCGGATTCATTGCGCGCTGCGCTTGCAAGCAAGCTTCCATCCAGTTTTGGCATCCGCAGCGTTTCCTGTATGGCCGGTTGCGGTCGTCCCACAACCGTCGGGTTTCAGGCATTCGACAAAGCGCGGTACCTTTTCGGTGACATCCAATCGGCTGAGGACGTGGATGCTTTGGCCGAATTTGCACATCAATACCATCGCATCGCGGATGGGTGGACCAGCGCAACGCAGCGCCCGCCTGCCCTTCTTGAAAAGACTCTGGCGCGCCTGCCGCGGCTAAAAGTGGAGACAAGCGCATGACCTGCGGAGCTTTCCTTGAGGCGCGCGGGCTGGAGTATTACGCCCTGAACGGCGACGTACTGCTGCAAAACATCAACTTCGAACTGAATGAAGGGGCCACTCTGGCAATTGCCGGCCCAAACGGTGCGGGTAAGACAACGCTGCTGAATCTTTTGTGCGGCGGTGAAGAGATTGTGCTGGGGGACGTTTTGGTAAAGGGGCGCAGCCTTCGGCAGCTTTCGGCGATGGACCGCGCCCGAATAATCGCCGTAGTCAGTCAGCAAGAATCGCCGGACGGGCGTTTGTTTCTGCGCGACTACGTGGCCCTTGGGCAAATCCCAATCCGCGCTGACCGATCTGCGGCTGAGCACGCCCTGGAATTGGACCGCATCCTGAATCTGACCGGACTGGTTGCCCTCGCTGACAAGCGGATGGCCGTATTATCCGGCGGGGAACGCCAGCGTGCTCATATCGCAAGGGCGCTGGCGCAAAACCCTTCGCTTTTGTTCCTGGATGAGCCGACGAACCATCTGGACCCGGACGCCAAGGGACGCATGCTGTCGCTGGTGGCCGAGCTGGGCATTACGGTCGTCATGATCGTCCATGATCTGGTCATGATCCCGGAATTCGCGACCCATGTCGCCTTGATGAAATCCACACGCCTGACCGGTTTCGGCCCAGTGCACGAAGTGCTGACACCCGAAAGGGTCCGTGAAACGTTTGGTGTCGATTATCTTAGCTTTCAGCATGAAGGCCGCATGATCCCGGCACTGGATATCCGAAGAACCACTACCTCAAACTAGGAAAACAACATGAACAAAACTCTCTGGTGCGCTGCACTGATCAGCGGCATTGCAAGTGCCGCGACAGCGCGCGAGATCACCGTCGACAATTGCGGCGAGCCGCTGGTGTTTGAAACTCAGCCCGAGCGGCTGGTCGTGCACGACATGAACATGACCGACATGGCTTTTGCGCTGGGTTTGCAGGACAAGATCGTGGGCCTGACGGGCATCACTGGCTGGTACAAAACCAGCCCCGAGTTTGAAACCCTGCGCGGCGACATCCCGGAACTTGCGCCTAAGTACCCGACAGTTGAAAATCTGGTCGCTGTCGAACCCGACCTTTTCTTTGCGGGCTGGTACTATGGGATGAAGCCGGGCGGTGACGTGACCCCCGACACGCTTGCGCCGTTTGGCATCAAAACGATGATCCTGACGGAAAGCTGCGTACACCTGGATAAGGATCGCCCCGAAGCCAGCATGGATTTGCTGTTCACCGACGTCCTTCGCTTGGGCAAAGTAATGCACGTTGAAGACAAGGCAGAAGAGCTGGTTTCCGGCTGGAAAGAGGAACTGTCCGCGATTCAAACACAGACGGCCGACCTGCCGAAGCCCCGCGTTTTCCTGCTGGACGGCCCCGCCGATGCCCCGTTTACGGCTGGTAAGTTTGCCATTCCCGACGCGATGATTGTTGCCGCTGGCGGCGAGAACGTCACCCATGACATGGACACCAGCTGGGGACGTTCCTCGTGGGAGGCTGTTGCCGCTTCGAACCCGGAATTCCTGGTTTTACTTGATTATCAAACTGGAAATGGCGCCGCGGATACCTTCAAGTTCCTACAGGACCATCCTGTGATGTCTCAGACGGACGCAGTCAAGAACGAACGCTGGATTGGTCTGCGCTACGAAGAACTGACACCCGGACCTGCAAATATCGAGGCAATCTCGAAAATGGCCAAGGCTATGCATCCGGGTCTGAACTGATATGGGCCGACTTGGCCTGACACTCTTACTGGGGGCGGCTGTACTGGCCGCCCTTTTGCTGACCTCGACTATCTACGGAACCACATCCATTCCGGCCTCTGACGCGCTAGCCGGTGTCTTGTTGGGCACAGGATTGGTGGACGGAGAGATGTCTCCGCTCCACCGCATCGTGTTTGACCTGCGCTTACCACGCGCGCTGTTTGCCGCCGTGATCGGTGCCGGATTGGGCATCGTCGGCGTCGTCCTGCAAACCACCACACGCAACGATCTGGCGGACCCGTTTTTGTTCGGCCTGTCCTCTGGCGCTGCGGCGGGAGCAGTCTTTGTCATTACAGTAACCGGAGATGTGCTGGGCTTTTGGACCCTGCCACTGGCCGCGTTTTTCGGAGGGCTTGTCGCATCAGGCATTGTGCTGGCTTTGGTTCATGGGCTGCGCACAAGTGCGCCCGAAAAACTGATCCTTGCGGGGCTTGCGGTTTCGTTTTTGTTTTCAGCTATTACCAATTATCTGATTTTCGCGGGCGACAGCCGTGCGGCGCATTCTGTTATCTTTTGGATGCTTGGGGGTTTGGGTCTTGCCCGGTGGGAGACATTCCCTCTGGTCTGCGCAGGTTTAGCATTGATCCTCGCCTATGCAATGTACCGTAGCCGCTGGCTTGATGCGCTGCTGACCGGTGATTTGACCGCCGCCACCCTGGGTGTGCCCGTTCAGGGATTGCGGTTCCGAATGTTCTTCGTCGCAGCTCTTGCAACCGCTGTGTTTGTGTCCGTCGCGGGTGTGATCGGTTTTGTCGGCTTGATGGTTCCCCACATCGCACGCGGTATCGCGGGGCCTTTGCACAGCCAGCTTGTGCCTACCGCCGCCATTGTCGGAGCAGCTTTGCTTACAGGCTCGGATATCCTGAGCCGTCTGTTGCTTGCCCCGCAAGAGCTGCCTGTTGGGATTGTCACGACATCGCTGGGATCGGTTTTTGTTTTTCTTCTACTGATCCGAACCGCGCGCCCTCGCAGATGATCTCAATGGGTCGCTTCAGCAAAAAAAATTTAAAGTTTCCTAAATGACTAATATTTAACAGGCCAAATGACCTAAATCAAAAAAGGCTCCCACAGATCACGGTATGCGATACACTCGATTACAGGAATCGAGTGTAGCCAGGTCGCATGCAATGCAACAACTGACCAGCCGACGCGCGTTTCTAAGCGCAAAGATCAGACCAGAGGACGGTAATATCGCCAGACCTCCGGGCTCGGTTGAGCTGTGCTTTGTTGAAACATGCAGTAAATGTGGTGATTGCGCAGATACTTGCCCCGAAGATGCGATCGTCATCGGGACAGATGGATATCCCCGATTCCAGCCCACTGACAATCCCTGCACCTTCTGCGGTGACTGCGCCCGGATTTGTCCAACCGAAGCGATATCGATTGACCGTTTGCCAGATTGGCCATGGCGCGCCGCGCTTACAGTGGACACCTGCCTATCTATGAACGGCATCAGTTGCCGCATCTGTCAGGACAATTGCGAACAAAGCGCGATCCGTTTCAAACTGATGACCGGCGGCCGCGCAGAGCCGGTGCTTGACCTTGATACATGCAACGGCTGCGGGATTTGCCCAAGTTTATGTCCCGCCGATGCCATTGCGTTGGAACGCCAACCTCAACCACAAATGGAAGCTACTCAATGAACATCTGCGGTTGTCTCGCCCATGTCGCACCTGATCACACGAGCGCAGCAGCGCGCGTGATGAAGGACACGCCGGGTGTCGAAATTCACGCTGAAACGGAAGATGGCCGATTTGTTGTCGTCGTCGAAGACACTCTAACCCGTCTTGCATCCGAAACCATCATGGATCTGCACCAGATCCCAGGCGTCATCTCTTTGACCCTGACTTATCACCATTTCGAGGATCCCGCGGACGCCCATCCGCAGCCCGATGCCCCAAGCCCAACCACCAGCCGGAGGCCCACGCAATGACACATTCTGAATCCCGTCGGACTTTTCTCAAGGCCTCAGCGGCCGCAGCAACGGCGTCGGCCGCTGGTATTCCGCTGGCGGCCGGTCAAGCCAATGCCCAGGCCGGAGCGCCAGACATCCGCTGGGACAAGGCGGCTTGCCGGTTCTGTGGTACAGGCTGCTCTGTTCTGGTTGGCACCAAAGAGGGTCGCGTCGTTGCGACGCAAGGCGATCCTGACGCGCCTGTGAACCGCGGGCTGAACTGTATCAAGGGTTATTTCCTGTCCAAGATTATGTACGGCAAGGATCGACTGACTACGCCTTTGCTGCGCAAGACCAATGGCGAATACGACAAAAACGGTGAATTCGAACCGGTAAGCTGGGACGAAGCGTTCGATGTCATGGCCGCAAAATGGAAAGAGGCGCTGGCCAAGAAAGGCCCGACCAGTGTCGGCATGTTTGGTTCCGGCCAATGGACGGTTTGGGAAGGCTATGCGGCCTCCAAACTGATGAAAGCCGGGTTCCGGTCTAACAATATCGACCCCAACGCACGGCACTGCATGGCATCAGCCGTTGTAGGCTTCATGCGGACGTTCGGCATTGATGAGCCGATGGGCTGCTATGACGATTTTGAGCACGCGGACACGTTCGTTCTGTGGGGTTCGAACATGGCCGAGATGCACCCGATCCTGTGGTCGCGCCTCACCGATACACGTCTGACCAAACCGGATTGCGAAGTGCATGTACTGTCGACGTTTGAGCATCGCTCGTTTGAACTGGCGGACAACGGCATCGTTTTTGAACCGCAGACCGATCTGGCGATCCTGAACTACATCGCCAACTACATCATTCAAAATGGCGCGGTAAACGAAGACTTCGTCAAGAAGCACGTCAACATCACCAAAACCGCTACCGATATCGGCTATGGCCTGCGCGACACCAACGCGCTGCAGCAAGAAGCCGAAAATCCGAACTCGGGCAAGATGGATCCGATCAGCTTTGAAGAATACGCCGAAGCCGTCGCGCCCTACACGCTGGAATACACCTCTGAACTGTCTGGTGTCCCTGCAGACAAGCTGGAGAAACTGGCCCAGCAATATGCCGACCCGAACCGTAAAGTGATGAGCTTGTGGACCATGGGCTTCAACCAGCACACCCGTGGGTCCTGGGTGAATTCGCTGATGTATAACGTGCACTTGCTGGTGGGAAAGATTTCCGAACCCGGAAACTCACCGTTCTCGCTGACGGGTCAGCCGTCGGCCTGTGGTACGGCGCGTGAGGTGGGGACCTTTGCCCACCGTCTGCCGGCGGACATGGTTGTTACGAATGATAAGCACCGCGAAATCTGCGAAACCGCATGGAACATCCCCGAGGGCACTATCCCGCCCAAGCCCGGCTTCCACGCCGTGTTGCAGCACCGCAAACTGAAGGATGGCGAACTGAACGCCTATTGGGTCCAGTGCAACAACAACATGCAAGCCGCGCCCAACATCAACGAAGAAGGCTATCCTGGTTACCGTAACCCGGAAAACTTCATCACAGTCTCGGATCCTTACCCAACTGTCACCGCAGTTTCGGCCGATTTGATCCTTCCCACGGCGATGTGGGTTGAGAAAGAAGGCGCCTATGGCAACGCCGAACGCCGTACGCAATTCTGGCGTCAGCAGGTGCAGGCACCGGGTGAGGCCAAGTCGGACCTGTGGCAGCTGATGGAATTCGCGAAACGTTTTACCATCGAAGAGGTCTGGGGCGAAGAGCTGCTGGCCAAGATGCCCGAGCATCGCGGCAAGACCATGTATGACGTGCTTTATGCCAACGGTAAGGTCGACCAGTTCCCGCTGTCGGAAACGGCGGAAGGGTTCCACAACGACGACGCCGAGCATTTCGGCTTCTACGTTCAGAAAGGTCTGTTTGAAGAATATGCCGATTTCGGACGCGGCCACGCGCACGACCTTGCTCCGTTCGAGATGTATCACGAGGCCCGTGGCATGCGCTGGCCTGTCGTCGACGGCAAGGAAACACTCTATCGCTTCCGCGAAGGGTATGATCCGTATGTGCCGGAAGGCGCAGACGTTAAGTTCTACGGCTACGAGGACGGCAAGGCCAAAATCATCTTTGCCCCCTATGAGCCCGCCGCCGAGGTACCGGATGAGGAATTTGATCTGTGGCTATCCACCGGTCGCGTGCTGGAACACTGGCATTCGGGTTCGATGACCCGCCGCGTGCCCGAACTGCATCGCGCGTTTCCGTCAGCCGTTGTCTACATGCACCCGGAGGACGCCAAGGATCGCGGTCTGCGCCGTGGGCAAGAGATCGTACTCTCCACCCGCAGGGGCGAGGTGACCAGCCGGGTTGAAACGCGCGGTCGCAACAAGGTTCCGCGCGGACTGGTCTTTATGCCTTGGTTCGACGAGCATCAGCTGACCAACAAGCTGACGCTGGACGCAACCTGCCCGCTGTCGAAAGAGACCGACTACAAAAAATGCGCCTGTAAGGTCGAGCGCGCGTAACGGACAAGCGAGGCAAAGGCCGTCCCCATGCCCTTTGAAGGTAAACCTCTTTCGCCGCAACGGCGTCGCTTCCTGCAGGATGCGGCGCGTGCGTCGGGTGGCTGCGTGGTCGCCGGGTCATTGTTGGCCTGGCTTGCCCGCGATGCTCGGGCGTTACCGGCCGAAGCGTTGCGCCCCCCCGGCGCGCTACCGGAAGAGGCGTTTCTGTCTGCATGCATTCGCTGCGGGCTTTGCGTGCGGGATTGTCCTTACGACACATTGAAACTGGCGGAATTGGGCGTGGATGCGGTTGCTACAGGGACGCCCTATTTCACAGCGCGGGACGTGCCTTGTGAAATGTGTGACGACATCCCTTGCGTGACCGCCTGCCCCACCGGCGCATTGGATCCGGCCCTCGACAATATTGATGATGCCAAGATGGGTGTTGCCGTCCTTGTCGATCAGGAGAACTGTCTGAACTTCCTTGGCCTGCGCTGCGATGTCTGCTACCGCGTCTGCCCCGTGATTGATGAGGCAATCACGCTGGAAACGGCCCATAACGAACGTTCAGGCCACCACGCAATGTTCATCCCGACGGTTCATGCGGACCACTGCACAGGCTGCGGCATGTGCGAGAAAAGCTGTGTTCTGCCCGAGGCCGCGATCAAGGTCCTGCCTGCGCGTCTGGCGCGCGGCAGTAGTGCCGATCACTACCGCAAAGGCTGGGAAGAGAAAGAGGCCAAAGGCGGTCCCCTTGTTGAAGGCCTCATCGATCTGCCGGACCGACTGCCCGGTCCCGGCACCGACAACCTTGCAGCGCCGGGCGGGTTCGCCCCCGCATACGAATTGCCGGGGGTCGGGCAATGAGAACGCGCGCACATATGCCGGCCGGAATGGAGGCCATCGAGGAAAAAGGTTGGGTGCGCGCCCACAAATACCTGCTGCTGCGCCGCGCAAGCCAGTTGCTCTTTCTGGCTGTGTTTCTTCTGGGACCGTGGTTCGGCATCTGGATCGTTCAAGGCACGCTTGCGGGATCTTTGACACTGGGCGTGCTGCCGCTGACCGACCCGCTTATCCTGCTGCAAAGCGTGATCGCTGGGCATTGGCCGGAATTGACGGCCCTGATCGGCGGAGTGATCGTTCTCGCCGCTTACGCTCTGATTGGTGGGCGCGTCTATTGTTCATGGGTTTGTCCGATCAACCCAGTCACCGACGCAGCCAACTGGTTGCACAGACGTATGGACCTGCCGAAAGGCTGGCAGCCCAAGCGCGGCACCCGCCTTTGGATATTGGCCACTGTCCTTATCGTCTCGGGCGCTACAGGCGTGATCGCATGGGAGCTGGTCAACCCGATCACCATGCTGCATCGCGGGCTGATTTTCGGCGCGGGGTTCGTGTGGGCCATGATCATTGCCATCTTCGTGTTCGACCTGTTCGTTTCGCGGCACGGTTGGTGCGGTCACATCTGTCCGGTTGGCGCATTTTACGGCCTGATTGGCGCGAAAGGCCTGCTGCGAGTTAGCGCCTCAAATCGCGCAGCCTGCGATGATTGCATGGATTGCTATGCCGTTTGCCCAGAAAATCAGGTCATATCTCCTGCGCTGAAGGGTAAGTCGGGTTCCACACCACTGATCCTTTCCCCTGACTGCACCACCTGCGGTCGTTGCATCGACGTATGCGCCGTCGACGTTTTCAAATTTACTCACCGGTTCGACGACAAGGTCGCCGCACCTACCGATCCAGTTCCCGCGCCCGATCCGCGCGCAGCCAGACCTATCTGAGGGAGTGCCAAGATGAACAAGCCAACCCGAACAGGCCTTATAGCCCTTATCCCCGTTTTGCTCTTGGGCGGATTCGCCCTTGCGCAATCAGCTCAGGTAGAATCCCTGCGGGGTGCCGATGTGGATGAACTTATCCCTCTGGAACAGATCCACAAGAACGTCGAAGGGCGCATGCAGCGCAACTATCGCCAACAACCGCCGCTGATCCCGCACTCGGTCGAGCAATATCAGATCGACACGCGCACAAATCAGTGCCTGTCCTGCCACGACTGGACCAAAGCCGGCGAACGCAACGCCCCGACATTGTCGATGACTCACTATCTGGATCGCGACGGCAATGAGTTGGATCACATCGCAGGCACCCGTTATTTCTGCAACCAATGCCACGTGCCACAAGCAGACGCACCGCCATTGGTTGACAACGTCTTTCAACCGTCCTCGGGCAATTAATCCAACGCAAGAATGAAAGGAGCACCAACATGGCAGACTCTCCTGAAAAACGCGGGTGGATTGGCCGCATCTGGAACTGGATCTGGACCCCGGCGGTTGCCTTTAGCTCGGGCTTTCTGATCCTTGCGGGTTTTCTGGCTGGAATCCTGTTCTGGGGCGGGTTTCACTGGACGCTTGAGCTGACGAATACCGAGGAGTTCTGTACCTCGTGCCATACGATGGAGACTAATCTGGGCGAGTATCGTGAGACGATCCACTACAACAACCACTCCGGTGTGCGGGCCATCTGTTCCGATTGCCATGTGCCGCATGAATGGAACCACAAGATCAAAGCCAAGATCATGGCGGTCAAGGACGTCTATCACGAGCTGGCAGGCACGATCAGTACGCCCGAGAAATACGAAGAGCATCGTCTGAGCATGGCGACCGCCGTCTGGAAGAAGATGAAGGCCTCAGACAGTCGCGAATGCCGGAATTGCCACAACTTCGACTATATGGATTTCACGTTGCAGGAAACGCGCGCTGCCTCTGAGCACCAACGCGCCATTGATGAAAACATGACCTGTATCGATTGCCACCAGGGCATCGCCCATAGCCTGCCACCCGGCTATCAGGAGCGGTATCAGGAAGTGACCGAAACCTTGGCCAGCAAAGCGCAGGGTTCGTTGCAACAACAGGCCGCAGCTGACGGCGATGACATCAAGTCATTCCTGAGTACTCGGGCAGACTGAAAAGGGACACGAAATGCTGGAAATTCTGGGAACAATCGGGGCCAACGTCATCAGTCTGCCGGGTATCCTTGGGCTGGCCCTGGGAATGATGACTCGCCGCGTTTGGCTGGGCGCATTGATGGGGGGCATTGTCGGGGTGTTGGCAACCTTCGTATTCGCTCATGGTTCATTTGCCGCGGTCGATACATTTGAGCTGTTGGTCGCAATTGGCATTGGCCTTTGCGCTGGTAGCGTGGGATCGGCCATACGCATCAAGGGGGCAACGGTCTGACACTATTGGCAATCTAAGATCCAATTACATTTACTTTGCCGCATGTGAAACTGCGGCAAACACGCCCAACGATGCCTCAACGTAAAAGTTCAGGAAACGCGACAAACGAAATCAATTCAGTAGTATAAACCTGTTAGGGCCTATGGGCTTTGCGTGATGGTCAATAAAATCAAACCATTCAGACGGGGGCATCTATGCTGCGAACATTACAAGATTGGTGTTTTTTCACCCGTGTTTTAGCGGCTTCGATTGCATTTTTGCTTGCTGATCAGGGTTTGGCCCAGTCAAATGCAGAAGCACCCGGCGCGACCATTGACGACAAGCTGGAAAATGCGGACTGGGCTAACGTGCAGGATATCCTGAACCGCCGCTGCGTGGTGTGCCACAGTTGCTACGACGCACCTTGCCAACTCAAGCTGACATCTCCTGCCGGCCTTTTGCGCGGCGCCAGTAAAGAGGCGGTTTACCACTCCGAACGACTAAAAGATGCGCAACCAACACGGCTTGGAATCGACGCGCGGACAGTTCCCGGGTGGCGGGATCTTGGTTTTTTTCCCGTTCTTCCGTCATCAGAGGTGACCGGCACGAGCGGGTCGGTGTTAGAGCGCTCCCTTAACCTCGGCAGGCAAGCCCGTTTGACGGCTAACGCACCTGTCCCAACCCAGCTTGGTTTGTCGATTAATCGCCCCTTGACCTGCCCTACAACGCAGGAATTCGACGCCTTCAGCACGGCAAACTCAAGGGCGGGAATGCCCTACGCCACAGCCCCACTGAGTGAGCAAGAATACCAAACCCTCATGTCATGGCTTAAAAATGGTGCGCCTTTGCCATCGGCCACACCAGAAATCCCTCAGGACATTCAGGATCAGATCACAAATTGGGAGGCCTTTCTGAACGCGCCCGACCTGCGCCATCAATTGATGAGCAGATATGTATACGAACATCTGTTTCTGGCGCGTCTCCATTTTCCATCCGACAATCCAAGACAGTTTTTTCAGCTGGTGCGGTCCGCCAGCCCACCAGGATCAAAGATTGAGATCATCGCGACACGCCGTCCCTTCGATAGTCCCGGCCCAAGGCCGTTCTACTATCGCCTGCAGGCATTCGACGAAACGATCGTGCACAAAGATCATCTGGTCTATAGTTTTGGTATGGATCGTCTGGCGCGATACCAGCAGCTATTCCTTGATCCGGCCTGGTCCGTCACCGACTTGCCTGCGTACGGAGAAGACGAAGGCGGCAACCCCTTCAGCACCTTTACCAACATACCGGCCCGCAGCCGTTATCAGTTTCTTTTGGACGACGCATTGTTTTATGTACGCAGCTTCATCCGCGGACCGGTCTGTCACGGCGAAACCGCTGTTGACGTGATTGAAGATCGGTTCTGGGTCAGTTTCCTTGATCCGGATGCCGATCTGTCCGTCACAGACCCCAGCTTTTTGGCGGACGGGGCGGCCTTTCTGGAATTGCCGGTGAGTACTGCAGATATAGGGTTCTTGGGGGACCTTCACGGAATGTCGCACGAAAACCAGATCAAATACCTTGAGTTTAGGGATGCCCGATATCGCAATAGCGCGGCGCACAAAAACGGGTTTGGATATGACGCAATCTGGGATGGCGAGGGCACCAATCCCCAGGCGCTGATTACCGTGTTTCGGCATTTCGACAATGCCTCTGCTATGACCGGGTTCCACGGCGGCATCCCCGAAACCGCATGGGTTATCGATTATCCGGTGTTCGAACGTATCTATTACGACTTGGTCGCCGGTTTTGATGTTTTCGGTCGGCTCGAACACCAGCTTTCAACCCGGTTATACATGGACGAGCTGCGGATGGAGAGTGAGGACACTTTCCTGAACTTCATGCCGCGCGGCGACAGGCAAAGGATGCACAAGACCTGGTACCAAGGAGCTCTGGCCGAGCTGCACACGTATTGGCACCGGCGCCGTGTCGATGACAGTTTTCCGACTGGCATAGATTTTAAAACGGACACGCCTAAGCAAGAGTTCCTCCTGGAACTTCTAAATCGCGGCAACGGTCTTTGGGCCATCGAGGACACGATCAACAGATGCAGAGGGGCCGTCTGCTCGAATAGCAATGCAGAAATTGTGAACAATTTGCGCGACATCGCAGATCAATCCGGCGATTGGGTCAGGTATCTTTCAGATGTTTCCCTGCTTTTGGTGGACAACGAAGATGGTTCCACGTCTCTCTATTCGCTGCTCCACGACAAAGCCCATTACAATGTGGCGTTCCTGTTTGAAGAAAAAGATCGCCGGAATCAGCAAGCCGACGTGCTGACCATCCTGCCGGGGGTGATCGGAAGCTATACGAACTTCTACTTTCGAGTTCAGGAAGCCCAGCTGGCGTCTTTTGTTACCGACCTCAAATCAGTGCGGTCGCAGACCGAATGGCTCGATTTCGTAACCACTTATGGGCTGCGCAGGACAAGCCCGGGGTTTTGGGCAACCAGCGATCAGGTGATGAATATGTTTCTGGCAAGCGACCCTATTCAGGCAGGCGTGCTGGACCTGAACCGGTATAAGGACCCTAGATCCGATAGCGATCCTGAAAACAACTAAGTCAGCCCGTTGAAACAGGAGCGCCTGATCATTCGCGCTCTATCAACTTGACGCAGAAAGAAAGCCTAATACCTAGGCCACGTCATCGGGCCAAACTGAAGTAGCGGTAAGCACTGAAAACACGGTTGATGCAGCATTTTTCAAAGCCAATGCGGCTTCGTTAGTTTTATTTTCACTAATGACATTATATTGCATGCAAGAGCTCCGTCAGCCCCAGATAATCGGCGGGAAACCTTGTCTGTAACCCGAGCGGAAACAGAACGAAATACACACCTCGGCAAGCGAATTGCGAGATGGCGGAATATTGGTCCGCAACTTACTTTTCACCCGTCAGGTAGCCTATAATGCGTTTTAAGTGCCGCGCGATGTCCTCGGCGGTGAGTGGCATCCCGGCAATGCTTTGCTGAATGTAATACCGGTAGGCGCCGTCCAGCATCACATAGATGTCCACACCACGCACATCATTGATCGCAAACTTCTTTCCAAGCTCGTCACAAATTGCGATATACCGGGCCTCGACGTCAGCTACTCGCGGCCTGAGCAAACCATCGAACATAGCCTGATTGCGGATATCATACCAAAGCCTGTGCAGATGCGCATAGTTGATGATCGAATGGGCAAACAGATCGATATAGGCGCTGCGCGCCTCGCGCGGGCTGAGTTCTGCATCAAGAATTTCGTTCAGCTGTGACGTGAACCGGTCGACCGACAGATCTACGCAATACAACAACAATCCCTCTTTTTCGGGAAAATAATACTGTATTTTGCCCAGCGATACGCCGGTAGAGGCCGCGATATCCCGCAAAGTGGTATTGGCATATCCAGCACGCGCAATTGTCGCAATCGCGTTCTCGGCAAGTTCCCGTCGCTTCTGTTCTCGGTTCCTGTCGCGCTGCTTGGCCCGATTCTCTGTCAAATTTCGCGTCATCTGCCTTTCCTAGCGCAAATCCCGCAAAAGTGTGAGCGGAACCCTGGTGTTTGTGGGAACTGGATCAAAGCCCTGAAAATACAACGTTTGGCGCGAAATACTATTACAATTCTGACGTACAATACAAACGTATTGAAAAGTTGTCAGCTATGTGCAACAAATAACTGTCATATCCGACAACAAACAAATCGACGGGTAAACAGCAGCGGCAGATCCATGACCAATTCAGAGCACATTCGGGTCATTGATGAGGTTCGTGCAGGACAGTTGTTCGGTAACGCGGCGCAGACCCAAGAGGAGCGTGCCAATCAAAACATCTAAACAACGAGGAGGTGTCAGCCCGGGGATACTCGCACCGCAATAACCAGACCAAAACCCGGCCTAAGACTGGGCTGCAATAAACGACAGGGACTATGAAAAATCGCGCAATCGGCTTGTTTGCCGAACCAATTGGTATTGCCTGCTGCAAAGCGGCCCACATCAGGGTCGAGGCATTGCATTCAAACGGAAGGCAACGTTCCGCCATCGCACCTAATTGCGACGGCCTCACGCTGCGCGCCTCCCTGCTGCACCACAAACAGTTTCACAAGCCGGAAACGCAACCATTTGAAGACACGTCATTCGATGGTTGCACGACCATGCGCAAACCACGGCGCTTTCAACAGGCCGCCGCGCCCTAGCGCCACGGTCACATCAGGTCCCCTCGGCACAATTAAAGACACAAAGCCGAGGAAAGGGAGGGAAGAATGAATAAAATTGCAACATTGGCATTGGGCGCGGGCTTGATTTCAAGCCCAGCATTTGCCGGCGGAATCGAGGGGTTCCCATCGGTAAACCGGTTCCTTTTTGAGCAGGGCCGTTATGTCGAAATCACCGGAGGATGGGCCGATTCAAAAACCGAAGGCACTGAGTTCGGACAGCCAACAGGTAATGTTACACCCAGCATTAGCGGCCTGTCCCTGGCTTACAAACAGGATGTAGGCGACAAATGGGCAGTCGCAATCCACGGCTTCAACTCGGTCAACTATAAGCTTCTATACCCAACTGGTACGGGCGCCCCGTCTGCTGGCACCAACGTCCGGTATCGCGGCACCGAAGTCGCTTTGATGGCGCGCTACAAATTCAATGAGAATTTTAGTGCCTTTGCCGGGGTACGGTTCGAAAAAATTAACGATTTCAGCGGTGCACTGATAAATCCCTCTCTAAGCTACTCGCTGGATTCCGAGGGTGACTTCAATCCCGGTTTCCTTGTGGGTGCCGCGTATGAGATCCCGTCGATCGCGTTTCGCGCCGACCTGACATACTACTCGGAAATTGATCACGATCTGGATGGTGTCGAACAGCTGCAACCCCTTTCGCCATCTGACGTGACGACGCAATTGAGCACCCCTCAGACAGTCGCCCTGAACGTACAAAGTTCAATCAGCGGCCCTTGGGGCGCCTTCGGGTCGGTCCGTTGGAGGAACTGGGATGATGTCGCCGTACAGTCTCCGGTTCTTGGCGGTCCGCTTGCGGAATTTGCGGAAAACTCGGTCGACTACCAAATTGGCGTCGGCTACCTACTGAACCCGAAATGGTACTTCTACGGCATTCTGTCCCGCTCTGAACCTGAAGGCGGTTTTGTTGGCTTTGACTACGAAGGCGGCGGCAAAGGTATCACACTGGGTGCCGTTCACTCGATTGGTCAGACCCGAATTCTGGTTGATGTCACGTATGGCACGCTTGGCGATGTGAACGAACCTGACGCGGGCCTGCAGATCCGGGATGTTTCCGGCACCGCTGTACGTGTGAGCCTGTCGCATAACTTCTGATCAAGCACCCGACCGCGAACGCGGTCGGGCTTGGCACTCAACTAAGCGAATGGCCCCTGCTTGTTGCCTGTTGCTTCGGCGGTCATTTGCTTCTCAAACGCGGTCGTTAGGCACCTTTTCTAACACCTTTGACAAAAAACGATCCTTGTGATCTGTTTTAAGTGATCGATCACTCACAGCATTGCTGCAACCAAGATCCGGAGGAAAAATGAACACCAGTACTGAAAGTCCACCGGTCAGCATGCAGTTGTTTTACGGGGCGGGCGGTATAGCCAACGGCATCTTGTCGAACGGGCTGAGCTTTTTCCTGCTTATCTACTACAATCTGGTCATCGGTCTTCCGGCCGAGACGGTGGGGTTTGCCCTTTTCATTGCTCTGATGTTCGACGCTGTGTCCGATCCTGTTGTCGGTTACTTGTCGGATAACACGCGCTCTCGGGCCGGCAAGCGCCACCCGTTCATCTACGCGGCGATCATACCTGTCGCACTCCTGTTCTGGTTTATTTGGAACCCACCTGCAGCACTGACCTCAGAGACCCAGCTGTTCTGGTTCCTGCTGATCACAACGATCCTACTGCGGACGGCGATGACGTTGTTTGACGTTCCACACAACGCGATGGTGCCAGAGTTGACCAAGGACTATGGCGGACGAACCATGTTGTCTGGCCTCAAGGTCTCGGTCACCTGGATTGCCGGTCAGATCATGGTCATCGCGATGTATGTGATCTGGTTGGTTCCGACCGACACGATGCCATACGGCATCCTAAACCAGGCCGGCTATCAGGAAGCAGGCCTTGTCGGCGCAATCCTCATAGCGCTGGCTATCACTGTCACCGCCTTGGGCACGCGCAAATGGCAGAATAGAATGCTGGATATTTCGCATGTGGCGACCTACAGCATCTCTGGGTTTTTCAGACAGTTCTTCGCAGCGTTCAAGCTGCCTGCATTACTTGCCATCTTTGTCAGCTCGGCCGCTTTCGCGGTGGGCGCTGGGATCGGAGCAGCTTTGTGGACCTACCTGACCTCGTTCTTTTGGGAGCTGAACAATGACCAAATAGCTCTGATCCTGTTGGCCAACCTGATCGGCGCTTTGATAGCGGGCGTAACCCTGAAACCTATCGCACGATCCGGCGACAAAAAATTGAGCGCCATATACTTGTCGATCCTCTCGGCAATTGTCGGTGTCGCCCCTTACGTGCTGCGTGAAATCGGGTTCTTCCCTGCAAATGGCACCGAGCTTCTGATCTGGTTGCTGTTTGTTCACGGCATTCTGCAAATCATCCTGATTGTCTGGACCACGTCTTTGCTAACGTCGATGACCGCCGACGTCGTCGAATTGGGTATCAGCCAGAACGGTTTCCAAAACGAAGGAATTATCACATCGGTCATCACATTCGTGCTTAAGGCGGGGACGGCTGGCGGGTTGGCGATCTCTGGAATGTTCCTTGCATATGTTGGCTTTCCGGAAACGCCAGATCAATCGAATCTGACCCCCGAGGTCACCCGTGCACTGGGATGGAACTATGCCTGCCTTAGCCTCTTCATTTACATGGCCTCGATTGTTGCCCTGATGTTCTACCGGTTGGACAAGGCGCAGTTCGACCAGCTTCAGGCAATCCATGACTAAACAGCTGGCAGGTCGCCCACGTGGACGGAGCTTCAACTGATCTGCAATGGCCGTAAGCCAGAAAATTACACTGCCTCTTCAAAGCCACGCAGTTTTTTGAGGCATAGGTATCCCTTCGTCGTGCCCACTTTGATGCGGGCACAAACCCCGAAAATAGATAGAGAAGCTCAATGCAATACCTCAAATCCCACCCTTTTTCCTGGATCATCTTCTTATGCTTGCTGTTGGCAACATGGTTTCAGATCTACGCAATCTGGGGGCTGCTGTTCATGTGGTGGGCCGCCTCATCCTTCATGACAGGCCAGGCCTTTTTGATTGAGACAATCGACAGCCAGGAAAACCCGCCCCTTTTCTACGCCATTACGATCATGTGGTTCGCCTTCGGGCTGCTTTACGTCGTGCAGGATCTCGCATGGCGTCTGTTTGGAATTTACATCGGTTAACTGTTCAGGAGAAACTCAATGACCAAAACTGCATTCATCGCTGGCCTTATGGCTCTTGCAGCATCTCAGGCGGCGGCCGGGGATATACAGATCGATATCTCTGGTGTCGATGCTGGACGCGGAGGCGTCATTCACATCCTGGCCTTTGACGATAAGACCGCGTTCGACCAAAGCCAGATGGCGAAAATCGTAGGCTACGCGAAGATCCCCGCCTCAGGTAGCACAGTTTCCGGCACGCTCGAGAACCAGAAACCCGGACAGCTTGCGATCATGATACACCACGACCAGAACGACAACGGCCAGTTCGAGATGAAAGGGCCGATCCCGCAAGAAGGTTGGGCATATTCCAAAGGCGCGGGCGTCAGATCGTTGCCGGCGTTCGAAGACGCGGCGATTGAATACGATGGCAATACCTCATCGCTTGGTTTGAAAATGAATTACGCAAACTAAAGCTACCTTACAAATTTGACCCCAACTGCCCCGGAAACGGGGCATTTTTTTTGCGGATATCGAAATCTTCGGGTTGAAACGGCGGGGCTAAGTTTTATTTTGTCTTCCATGACAGTATATGCCAATCCCAGCTACTGTCGTCAGATCTAAAGGACCGCCATCCACCATGAAGTCATCCTTGGAAGACACCAGTCGATTCTTGATGCAGGCCACGCTTGGGGCCGATCAGAGGTTACTGCATCAGGTTAGCAAGACCGGCCCGGAACGCTGGTTGGATGATCAGCTGAACGCCTCGATCGGTAACAAAGGGCCGTTCGAAAAGTCCACTCGCAAGATTTGGAAGAGCTTCCGAAAGCGCTTGAAGCGCGCGCATGGCGAATGGGCGATCAACGGCGACGGCAACAACCCCGCCCTGCCCTATAAATGGTATTTCCACATGGCCTGGTGGAACCACACCCTGACGCAACGCGACGACCTGCTGCGCCAGCGTGTTGCGCAGGCACTGTCCGAGATCCTGGTCATCTCGGACGCGTCATCGCTGGAGCTGGATGCCATCGGGATGGCGAATTACTATGACCTGCTCTATAAGCACGCGTTCGGCAGTTATTCAGACCTTCTGTACGATGTGTCGATGCACGCGATGATGGGTATCTACCTGTCGCATATGACCAATCAAAAGGCGAATAAGGCCAAGAACATCCATCCGGATGAAAACTATGCGCGTGAGATCATGCAGCTGTTTTCGATTGGCTTGTTCGAGCTGAACCCCGATGGCACGGAAAAACTGGATTCCAGTGGGGATCCGATCCCGACCTATGACAATCGCGACATAAAGGAACTGGCTCGGGTCTTCACCGGCTTGCTGCCCGCGGCCTATGAATACGAGTGGAACACGTCGTTCTGGGAAGACAGCTATAATGGTTATCCAGTTCAGTTCGATGATGGGGTCGAAAAGGCCTATAAGACAGTGCCCTTCATTGACGCGACCAAACCGATGATCGTGGAAGAAGCCTTTCACGACCGCGGCGCAAAATCCCTGCTGAACGGTCGCCTTACCCTGCCCGGCGATCAGTCCGGCCCAAAGGAAATTCATTCGACCATCGACCAACTGGTTGCCCACCCCACGACCGCGCCGTTCATCGCAACCCATCTGATCAACCGGCTGGTCACCTCCAATCCCTCGCCCGCCTATGTCGAAGCGGTGTCGCAGGCATTTGGCTCAAACGGAGATCTGAAAAGCGCGGTTCGCACAATCCTGACCTACCCATTGACCAATGAGGTTGCCGCTAAACGTCTGCCGTCAGCATACAAATCCCCGACAAAAGTAGTACAGTCCCAAAAGCTGAAATCGCCCCTGCATCGCGTCACGCAGGTTCTGATTGCGTTTGGAGCGCATAACCAGACCGGCAAGCTGTGGCTGCTGGGTGATGACATTCAAGAGGCGCTGCAGATGCATCCACTGTCCGCGCCCACTGTGTTCAATTTCTACAAACCCGATTTCACCCCGCATGGCGCATTGCAGAAGATGGGCCTTCGCGCTCCCGAGTTTGAGCTGCACACGGCCGCAACCTCGGTCGCTTATGTCAACAATATCTACTACTGGTTCTTTGGTGGCTACCTGCCGCTGGTCTCGACCCAGATCGGTTCGGGCCCCGAGCAGATGATGGTGATGGAGTTTGACCCCGAAACGCTATGGGCCAATTCCCAGAACGCGCTGCGTTTCGATTTGAGCGAAGAGATCAAAATCGCAAAGAACCGAGGCCGTCATGATGAGCTGATAGATCGGATTTCGGTCCTATTGACCGGTCGGACTGATGCCGAAGTGCGCAAAAGGATCAAACAGGCCTATGTGCAGTATGCAGACAATCCCGAATGGGTGGTGCAGACCATCGCCTTCATGATTGCCGTTTCCCCAGAATTCACCGTGCAGGAGGCCTGAGCCCATGCTGACCAAATCCTTTACGCGACGGCAGTTTTTGGCCTCGACCGGTGTTGCCGCAACTGGCGCAATGATGGGTGCCGCCCTGCCCGGTTTGGCGCAGGCTGGATCGGGAATGATCAAGCCCGCCCGCAGGGCGCTTGTTTTTGTTATGTTGGATGGCGGCAATGACAGCTTTAATATGCTGGTACCAAATGACAAAATCGCGCACGGCCAATACTCGGAAACGCGGGCCAATCTTGCCCTTTCGCGAGGTGAGCTGCTGGACTTGGATACGCCCAAAGATCGGCTGGGCCGCCGCTTTGGCCTGCACCCGTCGATGCCCGAAATGGCCGAGCTGTTCGCTCAAAGGCGCCTCTCTTTTGTCGCCAATGTTGGGCCCTTGGTCGAACAGGTCCGGAAAGAGCAGTTCTATGACGGCTCGGCCGCACTCCCCCTGGGACTGCTGAGCCACGCGGACCAGTTCAAACACTGGCAAACCTCGCGCCCGGATCTGCGTGTGAACGACGGATGGTTCGGGTTCTTTGCTGATGACCTGCAGTCCTCAAAATCGGCGCACGAGATCGGAATGAACATCTCTTTGGCCGGAAACAACATTGCGCAGAACGGCAAGATCGACTTGCCATATTCAATCACAGACAAGGGCAGCGTCGGTCTGTATGTTAAAGAAGAGAAGAGCCCACTCAACGACCTGCTTTTGGACAGTTTCAACCGAATGATGAACGCCGATCAAAACGGCGATCCCTTCCGCGAGACATATCTGAACCTGACCCGCGACGCGCAGTCCAAACACGAGACGTTCAAATCAGCGACCCGCGGGATCAAGATACCCCGGTCCTTCCCGTCTTCGGACCTTGCACAGCAATTGCGCATGGTCGCCAAAACGATTGCCGCCTCGGACCGGCTGGGTCACGAGCAGCAAACGTTTTTTGTGCGCTATATCGGCTGGGACCATCATGATGAACTGTTGGCGAACCATGCCCGTATGCTGCGCGTTTTGTCCGAAGCGTTGGGAGCGTTTCAGGCAACGCTTGACGATATGGGCTTGGCGGATCGTGTTGTGACGTTCACGGGATCAGATTTCGGCCGGACGCTGACGTCGAATGGCAACGGTACGGATCATGGTTGGGGCGGCAATACCCTGGTTATGGGCAATGCTGTCAAAGGCGGGCAGATTCTGGGGGACTACCCCGAACTTGGCCTAGCCAGCGACAACGCGCTTGATGTGGGCGACGGCGTTTTGATCCCAACGACCTCGACCGATCAACTTTATGCTGACCTGTCTCTTTGGTTTGGTGTGCAACCGTCGGCATTGAACACTCTGTTCCCAAATCTTAATAGATTTGCGGATGTGGCAGGCGGAGAAAGGCTTGGGCTTTTCACCTAGGCCCACCGCCCCAAAACACTTCGCCCTACAGGGACGCTTGAACATCGCTTGCGTTAGGTTGCCTGCTGGAACGGCGGGCGATAGCTCAGAAAACGTTGAAGAGCGGTAGATATTTTGGAGTTAAATTGACTGTCAGTCTTGACAGTCAATCTCGACTAAGATATCTCTAAAATTCCGTTCTTACGTAAGGGTCATCGCATGGGTCGCCCCTCTGTACAAGATCAACGAAAAAAAGAAGTCCTCGATGCATTTATGTCGTGCGTCGTTCGCTACGGCGTCGAAGGGGCCACACTTGAACATATTGCGGCACAAGCCGGGCTGAAGCGCCCACTGATCCGCCATCATCTTGGCAACCGCAAAGCAATGGTTCTGGCGCTAGGTGAGCATGTCGTCGAAACGTTCAGCAAACAGACCGAAACATTGCGCGTTGCGCTGGCCGAGAATCCCGATGTCCGCAATCTGATCGAGGCCCTGTTCAACTCTGACGGTGAGATGGATCCGCGGATCAACATTTGTTATCAGGCGCTCGTAAACTCGATTGAGATTTATCCAGAACTTCGCAAACCGTTGCTGGAATCGATGGAGGCCTTTTACAAGGTCGCGATAGATATCGTTCTTGCCTCACACCCAAAAGCCGACAAACAAGCCTGCGAGATCGTCGCGCACGGAATCATAAACCTTTTTATCACCACGGATGCTTTCATTCCGCTTAAACCACCAAAAACATGGGGTTATTCGTCCTATTTCGCTGCGCTGAAATTGGCTGAAACATTGGAAGAAAAAACCTGACAGCGACGGCCCGGCCAACGGCCGGGTTAATCGTAACTAACCGCAAGCTTGTCTGTCGTGGCAACCGCCTGGCAAGACAGGACCGCACCTTTCGCGATCTCATTATCATCCAAAGCGGTTCGCGCCCGCATATGAACTGCGCCCTTATTCACCTGACACCGGCACGCGCCGCAGACCCCAGACTGGCAGGAATATGGCGGCTCCAACCCCGCCTGTTGTGCAGCTTGTAAGATCGTCTGACCGGATGCCATCTGAACCGATTGTCGCTGACCGTTCAGCGTTATGTCCACAACAGCATCAACGCCCTTGATACTGTCATCGGTCTCTTGCACGCCGCCGTAGCTTTCCATGTGAATCCGATTGGCGGGCACATCCAAAGACATAAGCGCGTCTTTGACCGCTTTGTTCATCCCGCCGGGACCACAGATGTAGTACTGGGCATTCTGGGCATAAGGCGGATTTTCTGTGATCAGCGCCTCGATCGCATCCTTGTCGATGACACCCCGGCGCCAATAAGCGAAACTGGACCACATTGAGGGTTTGGAAAGAAGGTGATGCACCGTCAGGCGTTCAGAAAAAGCCTGCTGGTATGCGGCAAACTCATCTTTGAACAGGATACTGTCCGCGTTCGCATTACCATAGGCCAGATGTGCAACCGACCAAGGTTCGGCCAAAAGCACGGACTGAAGCATGGAATGCAACGGGGTGATGCCACCGCCAGCCCCAAAGAAGTAGTGTGTGCGCCGTTCCTCCGGGTCTGTATCCAGACAAAAACTGCCAAATGGCGGCATGACGTCGATCACATCACCCTTTTGAACCGTATCGTTGATATGGTTGCTGACGAGCCCCTTTTTCACCCGTTTGACCGTGATACGCAGCGGATCCCCTGAGACGGGCGAAGACGAGATCGAATAGCTTCTGCGCAGCTCTTCACCCTTGATCCAAAAGCGAAGGGTCAGGTGCTGACCGGCACGCCAGGCAAAGTCTTGGGCCAGGTGTGGCGGCACGTCGAACATGACGGATTTGGCCTGCCCGCCGATCTCACTACGCGTTTCAAGCACCTCAAGCGGGTGAAAAACTCTGGTCATTTGAGCCCCCGAAATTCGTGCCGTGCGAAAGGGCAGGATGTGTGATGATACCCGATATGGGACGGGTGTTTGAATTAAACGTATTAGGCATTGGCACCCTGTTTCGATGCCGGTGCGTTGATCCGCTCGGTGATCTCGGACAAGCGCGCGAGGCTTTGCAGGACCATCGGTAAAATCACGACCGATTGCACAAACTCGAACGAATAGGTAACAACCGAGAAGATCTGCCCTGCCGTCGCCCCGCTTTGCGTCGCCGCAAACCACAGGTTGAAGGCCAGCATGCTGAGCAAGACAGCAAAAATCGCAGCATAGACAAGTGCCTCGGAATCCGACAACCGAACCTCATGCGTGCGCAATCGGAACAAGTGCTGGCCGATCTTTTTCAGATCCATGCTTTGCAACGCAGTCACCTGTCTTTCTGACTGGTGGTTCAACAGCCCATTCAGGCGGAAGAAGCGACGCGAAAACAGGGTAAAGATGATCAGGATAATCACAGCAGCGGCCCCTGCGGCGGTGGCAAGTGCCCCGTGAAAGGACATCAGAATACCAACCGAGACCAGAACCTGCACGACTGCACCCATCGATTCAGGGGCCTCATTCTCCAGAAAATCAACCAACTCGCGGGCCATCAGTACCCGCGCATTTAGCACCGAGACCTCGCGCCCCGCATCCCGTTTGGCCTGCGCCTTACCCAATTCGACGCGGATCGTGCCATAGGCCCGCGTGTCGTAAACACGCCGCAACGTCGACACAACCAGCAGCGCTGCCATCGCAACACCGAAATGGATGAACGACTTGTAGTCCCCATTCGACAGGCCGTCGATCGAATAGCCGATCAACAGGGGAAGGAAGATAAACAACCCCGTTTCAACCAGGGTCAGACCCCAAGTCGTTGCGATTTTTGTGCGGAAGACCCGCAGCAAGGTCGCAATCGACAACCGGTCGTCGGGGTTGATCATTCTTCTTGCAACCAATCGCGAACGACCCTTTGGTGTTGAACCACGGGGCTTTCCCCAACGGCGGCTGGACCAACTTCGAAATAAGGCGAGGTCAGGGATTTCTGTTGCTGTTCACAGGCATAGATGTCCTCTTGCGTGAAATCGCCCGAGGCCATCGGATCGTTTTCATCATACGCATCATCACCTTCATATTTGCCTTTGATGCCAAAATTGTTCCAGAAGGACGCCGACCGGGTGGCCTGTTTCGAAAACTCCCAGCCCGATGCATTGGCAACACGCGTCCGGTTCAGAATCCGCGTCCTGTCCGGAGCAAGCGGGGTAATGATAAAGACGTTCCATACGTCCTCGGACGCGCCAATTCCGACCCCCGGAAACAGCATCGGCACCCATGCACCATTCTGATCTTCGGGAACGACCCGCGGCATCTGAAGCTTTTTGTTCTGATCTTTGGCGAACTCTGCGACCGGCGGTTCCCAAAAGATGTAGTGCGGCCCATACCAACCATATTGCGCATTGGCGTGGTCATACATCTGTAAGGTGTTCGAATGCAGGTGGCTCAGATGGTAGACGTCGATGTAGTTCTCGACGACGATCTTCCAGTTGGCCTTGATCTCATAGGTGTTGGATGTGTCCTCGTGCTCCACCAGCTCTTCTGGCACGTGCGGCCCGACTTTGTCGTCCACATCGCCGAACCATTTCATGATCGAGCCTGCGTTCGGGTCGGGATGCACAAACAACATACCCTTCCAGATATCGACCGAAGCAGGCTTCAGGCCAAGGCAGGATTTGTCGACGGACTTATATTCGCGATGCTCATCCGGGACCGAGATCAGGTTGCCTTCTAGATCATAGGTCCAGTCGTGATAGGGGCAGGTTAGCGCTTTTTGGGTCTTTCCCACGGCGCGGATCAATTGGGTGCCCCTATGTCTGCAGATATTGTGGAAGGCCCGCAGCCTGCGATCCCTTCCCATGACGATGAACAAGTTGTTCAATCCCGCCTGAACCGAAAGATAATGGCCTGGCTCGGGCAAATCTTCCATAAAACCAACAAAACGCCATGTTTTTGAGAATATCTCTCGCTGTTCTCGGTCGAACCACTCCTGCGATGTATACGCCTCTGCAGGTAACTCATGGTACATTTGCGGCATGCTGTCCCCTCCTAGGGCCGTCGTCTTCACGGTTGGCAAGCTGATCAATTTGACCTCGGCAATTGTGCTTAACACCTGCCGGATTTTACGTTGTTTCGAAGCGAAATAGGCAAACGAATTCTTGCTGTCAACTGTGACAACCTAAAAAGCACGACCACAACACCAACCTTGACCAATCTTGCATAAGTTCGAACAGCACTAGGGCGGCCCGTTTGCGACCCTCGGGCGTGGCAATTGCGAAGCTCAACCGAGCTGACAGTCTTCGCAAATAACGGTGAATAAGTACGCTTGAATAGACCGCAAATGACTGCAAGATACTGAGACGATTCATGAGCAGACTGCATAGATGGTAACGCCACGCCGCCTCTTCCCCTCGATCTCATCACTCCGCGCCCTTGAGGCGTTGGATCGCTTAGGCTCGGCTTCTGCGGTCGCTGATGAGCTTGCCCTGACCCAAAGTGCCGTCAGCCGTCAATTGCAAACACTGGAAGCCCAGCTAGGTGTCGATCTGATCCGTCGGGATCGCAAACGCCTGCTGCTGACGCCGGTTGCGCAGGAATATGTTGCCGAGGTTCGGCAAGGCCTGAACCAGATCGCTCAGGCCTCGCTAAAGCTGCACATGGCTCCTATTGGTGGCACTTTGAACCTTGCGATTTTGCCGACGTTCGGAATGCGGTGGCTAGTGCCCAGATTACCCGAATTTGCCCGAATGCACCCGGAAATAACCATCAACATGTCGACCCGCCTGCGTCCGTTCAGTTTCACCGCTGAACCCTTCGACGCGGCGCTGCATTTTGGAGAACCCGATTGGCCCGGCACGGATCGGCTGCTGCTGCGAGTGGAAAGTGTATTGCCGGTTTGCGCGCCATCCTTGCTGCCCAAAGGCGCGCCGTCATCACCGCGAGATCTGCTGAAACTCCCATTGCTGCACATCCAGACCCGGCCCCACGCCTGGCAAGAATGGTTCAGCCATATGGGGACAAGCCATCCCGACGCGTTGCCCGGAACGATTTACGATCAATACACAACGATCAATCAGGCGGCGGTTCACGGTCTTGGCGTTGCGTTGTTGCCCAATTATTTGATCGAACAGGACCTCGCGACAGGCAAACTGATCGCAGCCTTCCCGGACGCGGTTGAGATGATGGGCGCCTACTATCTTGTTTGGCCTAAAACCAAGTCGGACGACCCGTCGCTGCGCAGCTTTCGTCACTGGCTGTCCACGCAGGCCCAAACCGAAGAGGGTCTGCCGCGCTGAGGTCGTCGGATGCGACCCGACTTGGCAATTACAAAGTTTCCGTCAGCAATGAAGCCGCCCGCTTCAATTCGGCGCGCCAAGCGGACGGCGCATCAAGTGCGGCCAGTGAATCGAGGGACAGGAAGATCGTTGAAATGCCCTGCGCCACGGCCTTCACCCGTTCTGGTATGGCGTCGGGCGACACGCGAGCAAGGAACTTCTCAAGAACCGCCACAAAACGTGCCAGGACTTCCAGCAACGCCTCCGCAAGTTCGGGATGATCCCCGACTGATGCGGATAACCCCTGCCACGCAGCAGCAAGCCGTGGGTCGATCTCTTCATCTTCGGCAAATAGGATTTCCAAGAGCTGATCGCCTGTTTCGATCTGTGTAAGATGACAATCCAACTCCAATGTCAGATTGTTGAACGCGTCTGCGACATGCTGATTTAGCGCACCAATCATCTGGTCACAATTGCCAAGGTAGTGCCGTAACAAAGGTCGCTTCACACCCGCCTCGGCCGCGACACGCTCTTGAGTGGCGCCATCAAGCCCGTACCGGGCCACGCAGGTCATATAGGCATCAAGGATTTCTTCTGACCGTTGCGGTTTTAAGCTCGGGCGCGGCATAGCGTTTCCAGTCTCTTCATCAGGCTCAGGACAAAAGCCCTTGAAATCGTGATTATCCGCAGTTTTTGCGGCCAATTTCTTCCAAATCGTCTAATTTAGTGAACGATCACTTTTCATTGACATATGCCGCGCTCAAGGTTACCTGTCAACGTTGACAGCAATGAAAACTTAGCAGCCATTTGTGAGATCCTTCATGCAACAGCCGAACCAAATGCCAGAGGTCGCCACCCAGGAATTGCCTTCTGAAGCCTACACATCAGATGAATGGCTGGCGCAGGAAAACAAGAAACTGTTTTCGGGCAGCTGGGTGTTTGCTGGCGTCGAGTCAAAGGTTGCCAATGCGGGCGATTACATGACGGCCAAGGCAGGGCACTTTACCTTGGTCGTAATCCGCGGAAACGACGGCGAACTGCGGGCGTTCCACAACATTTGTCGCCATCGCGGAACCGAATTGCTGGACCGCGGCTGCGGAAATGCGGGCAAAACGATCGTGTGCCCCTATCACTCGTGGACTTTTGGCCTGGATGGCGCGCTGCGTGGCATCCCTGACCAGAAGGCCTGTTTCCCGGACATCAACAAAAAAGAAAACGGCCTGCACAGAGCTTCGGTCGCGGTGTTCAAGGGCATTGTCTTTGCCAATCCCGAACCCGATCAGGACCTGTCCGATTGGCTCAGCGGATTGGAAGATGTCGTCTGGCCGCACGACATCACCAGCCCTGAACTGATATCTTACGGCGAACCTGTAACCTATGAAATGCAGTGCAACTGGAAAGTGTTCTTCGAGAATGCGATCGACGGATACCATCTGGCCTATCTGCACAAGAACACCCTTGGCGGCCCAACTCAGGACAAGAACATCTGGGACCCTTATGGTGACAATCAGGTTTGGTACTCGACCGAGAATGAAACCGTGCGTTCGCGTGTTCCGAATTTCGTGTCTACGCGCATGGACAAATGGAACGCGAAGAAAATCCCGCATGCAGAGAAAGAAGGCTATGGCGGCGTCTACATGTTGTTCCCGACGACCCTGATCGTGGCAAGCCCCTGGTCTTTTTCGATATCTGTGATGGAACCTGTAAGCGCCGGTGTGACACGGTTGCATGCTTATGTCTGGGCCGCAAAATCATGGATGTCGAGCCGCGGATCCGTCAAGGATATCCCAGGCTATGACAAAGTATCCGGCATGATCAAAAGCTCGCACTGGAAAGTGCATCCGCTGGAAACGCAAGACTTCCAGACCGAGGATGTATATGTCGTCGAGAAAATGCAGCGTGCGATGATGTCGCCCAAATACACGGTCGGCAAAATGGCCTCTGGTCCTGGGGCGGAATCTCCGCTGACCTACTTTCAGAGATCCGTACTGCGGCACATAGAGGCGTAGGTACACGCGGCAAGCGATAGAGATTTCACCGGGTCGCTTGCCCAACCGAATGGCCTGCATCATTTGAGTTGGGCCATTGAAACGAAGAGGCTTGACCGCATTTCAACGATCAAGCCTCACACTGTTTTTCGAACTTTCATCCCCTGACCATGAGCATTCAGTCAGGAACGGTGCTTAAGCCGCACCGCTTTGATCGTCGCGGCAGCAAATCTCGATGATTTCGCGCTTTTGAATTTTGCCGGTCGGTCCTTTGGGCAATGCGTCCCAAATCTCGATATCTTTCGGGATTTTGAAGTTGGCAATCTTACCCCGGCAGTACTCACGCAGTTCTGCGCCACTAACAGCCGTATCAGAGTTCAGGGTGACAACGGCATGAATCCGATCCCCCCATTTCGGATCCGGCAGGCCGAACACACTGACTTCGTCGACTGCATCATGTTCAGCCAGACAGTTTTCGACCTCGACCGGGAACACGTTATAGCCGCCGGACTTGATGCGGAACTTTGCCCGGTCCTTGAGTTGGACGTAGCCCTCTGCATCGATAACAGCGATATCCCCGGTATGCAGCCAACCATCGCGGACGGTTTCCGAATACTCTACCGCCTGATTCCAATAGCCCGGGATCACGTAAGGCGAGTGAATCAGCAGCTCACCTGCCTCACCGCTGGGAAGGTCATTGCCCTGCTCGTCAACGACACGGACGTCCACGTAGAAAAGTGGCCGGCCCGCGCTTTCGAGACAATTGTGCCCGTCTTTCAAAGCGCGCTCATGATCCGTTGCGGTCAACATCATGCCCATGCCCATCAGCTCGGTCGTGCCAAACATCTGCAAGAACTTGCACCCGAAAGCCTTGAGCGCATCGCGCACTGTCGCGGATGGAATTGGCGCAGACCCATACCCCAGCTGCCGGATCGACGAGCAATTGTATTGCGTAATCAGGCCGGAAGACAGCAGGTCGTTCAGCATCGTTGGAACCAGAACGCAGATCGTCGCCTGCTCACAGTCAATAAGCTTTAGCGCCGTTTCAGCATCCCATTCGCCGACAATGGCACATTTGGTGCCGTGGAACATGTTACGCAGCAGGTGAATGATCGGAACGCCCGATGCCGGCATCGCGTGCAACCATACATCGTCCGGACCCGCACCTTCCGTCAGGGCGATTACACCCATCGACTCGATCATCAACGCGTGAGGATAGATCGCACCTTTCGGCAAACCGGTTGAACCGGTGGTGTAGCAGATCATCAATTGCTCATGCGGGGTATCGGTGAAGGCCCCGCGATCAGATGCTGATGCGATAAGGGTTTCATAGTCCCGCTCCAACGCATGTTGGGAACCGACCCCTACCAGCACCGGCTGGCGCTTGCTGAAGGTCAACGCGTCTTGGGCGATTGCAATTTTCGTGTCCTGCACGATCAGAACATCCAAGCCCGCGTCGTCAATCAGCGCGCCGATTTCGCGCGGGGCAAGGCGATAGTTCAGACCCACTCGAATCGCACCGGCCTTGGCGCAAGCACCTATGGTTTCCGCAACCTCTATGCAGTCAGGCAGGATCACCCCAACCCGATCACCTTTGCGGACATCCAGCGACCGCAACGCATGTGCCAGCGCATCTGTTCGCTGGCCTAACTCGCGCCAACTGCGACGGCGGTCCAGTTCCACATAAGCATCTTGATCCCCAAAGCGGTCTGCGTTTCGGTCGATCAGCTGTCCAAGCGTCGGCATTGGTGTCTCCTCTCGGGCATCATCACGGCAAGTTTTCAGTTACGTGATAGTCGTTTTTTGGTGGCGTGGGGCGTGCGGAGTCTGGTGAAATTTCACTTTGACCCTGCATCAGCCTTCCAGCGGTGTGAGTTTGTGAAATCCCTTGCGCCCATAAATAAGCGCCGACTTTTCCGGGTTTAGGTGAACTTCTTTCACCATACCGAAGAACACCGCATGTGTCTTCGTATTTGCCCAGTTGTCGACCACGCATTCAAAGGACACGACGGACTCTTTCAAAACAGGCAGACCCAGATCTCCTTTGATCCATGTCCCGGCTATCTGGAACTGTTGTTCCTTGTCCATTTTCGACGAAAAGGCACCGACAACTTCGGTCATGTCATCAGGTATGAGGTTTACGGCAAACTTTCGGCTGTCCATCACGACGCCATATGTTCGCGCTGTTCGGTTGATGCAAACTAGCAAAGCTGGCGGATCGGCGGTTAGCGAACATACCGCCGTCGCCGCCATTCCAGCGCGTGAATCTGCGAATTCTGAAGTGATGATGGTCGTTGAGGCCGCCAGCAACTGCATGCCGGTCTTGAACCTGTCTTCTGTGGTCAGGGTCATACTGCGCTCTTGCTAATTAGTGAACGATCACTTACCTTCCACATCGCCGGACAAATGTCAACGCAGACTTCGCAGCCCGGCGGTAAAGAAACAAAACCCGACCCCTGTGACCAAGGGGGCAGAACGGGCACACAGACCAACAGGAAGGCGGTTGCGCACCGCAAAACCAACCGCAGGAGACGCGTATTGAATCAGCATAGCCCCAACCCCGCCGAGAGCCTCGCGACGCTTTTGGAGACACAAAAAGCCCACCAGGCCGAACATGGCGCGCCAAACGCGGCTGAACGCAAGGATCGCATCACGCGGTTAGTCGACCTGGTACTGGATAATCGCGATGCCATGATTGACGCGATCTCGTCCGATTTTGGCAATCGGTCACAACATGAAACAATCGCAGCCGACATCGTTGGCACGGTAAAACAGTTAAAATTCGCGCGGGACAACCTTGATCGTTGGATGCGCCCTGAGAAGGCAAAAGTCGAGTTTCCCCTGGGATTGCTGGGCGCGCGCGGTCGCATCCATTATCAACCCCTGGGTGTCATTGGGATTGTCAGCCCCTGGAACTTTCCGATCTATCTGGCCATTGGCCCTATGGCCGAGGCCTTTGCGGCCGGCAACTCGGTCATGCTGAAGCCGTCAGAGTTCACACCCCGCACATCCGACCTTTTGAAGTCGCTGATAGAAGCAAACTTCGCCCTGCACGAAGCCGTGGTTGTGACCGGTGGCGTCGACGTCGCACAGGCGTTCACTGCCCTTCCTTTTGACCACCTGCTATTTACCGGCGCCAGCACCATTGGCCCGCACGTCCTTCGCGCAGCAGCTGAACATATGGTGCCGACGACGCTGGAACTTGGAGGCAAGAACCCCGCCATCATCGCCCCCAGCGCAGATATGAAACTTGCGGTCGCCCGGATCGCCGCGGGCAAAGGATTCAATGCGGGTCAGGTTTGCCTGGCACCGGACTATGTCTTGGTCCCACGCGCAAAGATGGAAGAATTCGCCACCCAGCTTGCGGCAAAACTTGCCGAGGCCTTCCCGACTCTGTCCGGCAACCCGGATGTCACCCATATCGTGACCGACCGCCAATTCGAGCGGCTCAAGGGCCTTGTGGAGCAGGCACGCTCGGCAGGGGCGCGGGTCGTTCAGGTCAATCCCGCCAACGAAGATCTCTCAGCCACGAATGAGAAAATTCTGCCCCCGACACTGATCGTCGACGCCGATCCGGCGCTGGACGTCATGCAGGATGAAATCTTTGGGCCAATCCTGCCAATCCTGCCTTACGACTCGTTGGATCAGGCCATTAGCTTTGCCAACACCCGTCCGCGCCCTCTGGCGGCTTACGTATTTGCTAAAGACACGGGCGAGCAGGAGCAGGTGATGGAAAGCACCATTTCCGGCGGAGCGTGCATCAACGAAACCATCATGCATTCGACCCAGAACACCCTGCCCTTTGGCGGTGTCGGGAATAGTGGCATGGGCGCTTATCACGGCCTGCACGGCTTCAAACGGTTCAGCCACGCAAAGGCTATTTTCAAGCAGATCAACATGGACGGCGTCTTCAAGGCTCTTCGCCCGCCCTATGGCGAGAAGTTCTTTAAGACAATGGCACCGTTCCTGAAAAAATAATCTGGTGCACCAAAAAAGAAGGGAACTCCGCATTTACGAAGTTCCCTTCAATCTTTTTGCGGTATTGCTGACAGCGCGACTTACTATGGGCAAGGTGCCTGCGGCACAGCCTCAGACCTCCAGCCATTCCTTCCGGATTTCGTCATTTTCGCGCAATGCCTGCGGGGTGCCTTCGTAAACCATGTGCCCGTGACCCATGACGTAAACCCGGTTGGTCACACGCAAAGCGATAGTCAGCTTTTGCTCGACCAACAGGATCGAGACGCCACGCTCGGCAATCTGCAGCAGCAGATCCCCCACTTGCTCAACAATCTTCGGGGCCAGACCTTCGGTCGGTTCGTCGATCATGATGAAATCGGGATTGCCCATCAAAGCGCGACAGATGGTCAGCATTTGCTTTTCGCCGCCCGACATGACCGAGGCATCCACATCCGCACGGTTGCGCAAGTTGGGAAACATCTCAAACATGTCCTCGATACACCAGCGGCCATCGCCGTCCTTTTGGCCCGGCTTCAGCCCCAGTATCAGGTTTTGGCGCGTTGTGAGACCGGGAAAGATATCCCGGTTTTCGGGCACGTAGCCAATCCCGGCCTTGGCAATCTCAAAGCTCTTGCGACCAGCGATCTCCTGGCCGCGGAACTTGATCGACCCATGTGGCGCGACCTCGCCCATGATCGCCTTGCAGGTGGTTGACCGCCCAACCCCGTTGCGCCCCAGCAGCGAGACGATTTCGCCCTCGCCCACTTCAAGGTTCACCCCCTGAAGAATGTGACTTTTTCCGTAATATGCGTGCAAGTCGGTGACCTGAAGCATTACACCGCCTCCTCTTCCAAACTTGCGCCCAAATAGGCTTCTTTCACTTTCACCGATGCACGCACGACGTCCGGCGTGTCGGATTCGATCACTTCGCCATATACAAGGACCGAGATCTTGTCCGCCAAATCGAAGATCACGCCCATGTCGTGCTCGACGATCAATAGTGTCTTATCCTCGGTCACGTTGCGTATCAGATCGACGATCAGGTCAGTTTCTGAATGGCTCATCCCGGCGCAGGGTTCGTCCAGCAGAATGATATCGGCTCCGCCAGCGATCGTGATCCCAATCTCAAGCGCGCGCTGTTCGGCATAAGCTAGCGTGCCTGCCAGTTCATTCCGGCGCGCGGTCAGATTGATCTGTGCCAGAATACCCTCAGCCTTTTCAGTCACATCCTGCTGCCGACCAATCATGTGCCAAAACGAATAGCGATACCCCATTGTCCACAACAACCCGCAACGAATGTTTTCGAACACGGTCATGTTGGGAAAAATGTTGGTGATCTGGAAAGATCGGCTGAGACCACGGCGGTTGATCTCGAAGGGCTTCAATCCGGTGACATCTTCGCCGTGCAGAAACACCCCGCCCGAGGTCGGCGCGAACCGCCCGGTGATCAGGTTGAACAGGGTCGACTTCCCGGCCCCGTTTGGCCCAATGACCGCATGGCGTTCACCTTTTGCGATCTGCAGGTTCACACCCTGAATGATCTTAGCCAGACCAAAACTTTTTTCGAGGTTTCTTAGCTCGATAGCAGGAGCGCTCATGCCCGGTCCTCCGCATGGTTCGCATTGTCCCAGGCTTCACGGATTTCCGGCAAAACGCGGGACACAAGGAATAGTGAGATCGCGGCGATGATTACTGCAAAGGCTATGGCTTGGTAGCCACCACTGTCAAAGGCAATGCCATAAAGGTGCATCTCGTGATCGCCACCGTATCCGTGGCGCTTGTGGAAGAGAATTTCCAGAATGGCGGCCAGGGACAAGACACTCGTGATCGCGGGGATTGCCACCTTGAGATACGGCTTGATCAGCAATTTCAGTTTACCTAGGGCAAGTGGTCGTCGATGCATCGCGATCAACCCGGCAAAACCAGACGGGAAGAACATCACACAGGCCACGAACAATATGCCCAGATACAGCGCCCACAATTCGGTATGCAGGCCAAGAACCGTTTGAAGCAAGGTGAACACGACCGCCCCGATGATCGGCCCGACAAAGAAGCCGGCACCACCAATGAAGGTGATCAGTAGGATCGAGCCTGACGTTGCAAGGTTCAGGTTTTCCTCGGTCAGAATTTCAAAGTTGATCGCGAACAATGACCCGGCAACACCGGCAAAGAAGCCCGAAGCGCAGAAGGAAATCCAGCGTACGTTGCGCTGGGAATACCCCAGAAACTCGGCGCGTTCTTCGTTGTCACGTACTGCGTTGGCGATCCGCCCGATTGGCGTGCGCGAGAACAGATACATCAGCAGCGCTGCCACCAAAAGCCACACGACCGTAAGGTAATAGACCTCTTGCTGTGTAAGGAACTCATATCCGAACACTGGCGGACCCATGGTCCGGTCGCCCGAGATGCCTTCTTCGCCGCCAAAAAACACCACGATGATGACAGAACAGGCGGCGATCAGCTCTCCGACACCAAGCGAGATCATGGCGAATACAGTGCCTGCCCGACGGGTCGAAAAACTACCTATCAGGAAGGCGAAGACCATGCCGAACAAGCCTCCGACTACCGGAAGAAACGGCAAAGGCAACCATAGCCCGTCCTCGACCATGTTCATCACGTGCATGGCGAAGAACCCGCCAAGGCCCATATAGACCGCATGACCGAAGGACAGCATCCCGCCCTGTCCCAGCAACATGTTGTAACTCAGCGCGAAGACGATGGTGATTGCCATCTGGTTCATGATCGTCAGTGCCGAACTGGATTGGAACACAAATGGCAGGCACAACAGGAACAAAGCGGCAAAAGCCCAGGGCATCACGTTTGATAGCGATATCAGCCGCGTAGTGCCCGCAGTTAAAGGCGTTTTACTAGCGATACTCATGATTCACGGTTCCCCATAAGACCCTGCGGGCGCAGAACAAGAACGATGATCATCAACAGGTACGGCAAGATCGGGCCAAGCTGAGGCAGCGTCAGTGTCCAAAGGTCCTGCAGCGGATGATCCCAGATCATCTCTGGCTTGGTAAAGCCGATCGCGGTCAGCACCTGTTCAGCCGTGACGTCATAGGCGGTGGCAAAGGTCTGAAGCCAGCCGATAATCAGGGATGCAACCAAGGCGCCCCAAAGCGAACCCAAACCGCCGATCACGATGGTCACGAAAACGATTGAACCAAGCTGTACCGCCATGCCAGGGAATACGCCCAGAACCGGACCAGCGATGACGCCGGCCAGCCCGGCCATCGCGGTTCCTACGCCAAACACGCACATAAAGACCAACGGTACGTTATGACCCAGGTTCTGCACGGTTTCGGGATAGCTGAGCGCAGCCTGAATGGTCATGCCTATACGGGTCTTGGTCAGAATGTATAGCAGCGTCAGGAATATCCCCATCGCAACGGCGATCATGAAAACCTTGTAGGCAGGAAAGGCATTTCCAGCGATGGCGAAAGCGGCAAAATCCAGCGCGGCAGGTTCCGAGAATGGAAGCTGGCTCTTGCCCCAGAAGAATTGAATCGTTTCTTCAATCAGCAGCGCAAGACCAAAGGTAAAGATAAGCTCCGGCACATGCCCGTACTTGTGAACTCGTCTTAACCCGTATCGCTCGATCAAAGCTCCGATCAAACCGACAATCAATGGCGCGACAAGCAAGCCGACCCAGAACCCGGTGACGAGGCTGATCTGATAGGCGAAATAGGCACCCAGCATGTAAAAACTGGCATGAGCAAAGTTCAGAACGCCCATCATGGAAAAGATCAGTGTCAGACCGCTGCATAGCATGAACAGCAACAAACCAGTCACAAATCCATCCAACACGTTCACGAGGAACAGCGCCATTACGTGTCTCCCTGCATTTTATTGAGTGGTAGCCTGGGGGCCCGCCCGGAATTCGGACGGACCACCAGAGTGGTTAGAGGGTTATGGGCGTTTCATCTCGCACGTGGTGGGCGAGTCATTGGACGCCAGTTCGACTACCGTTTCTGCAACCATACCACGGCCAGAATTGTCATAGTCGAACGCAGCCTCGGGTGTCTGCCCTTGCACGGTCACGGTCTGGATCGTCTGGTGATCGCTTTCACGCATCAAGGTCTTGCCAGTGACAATACTGTCGTATTCCATACCTTCCAGCGCGTAGGCGATCGCCTTGATATCCGTGGCGTTGCCAACTTCGTTGATCGCGGCTGCCAGCATCGGTGCGACATTCGCCATCTGAGGCTGACCAAAGTCCAGATCCGGGAAGCTTACATAGAAGGCTTCGATGAACTCCTGCGCTTCAGGTGTTGGGGCCGGATTGACCTGACCTGCTCCGACCAGCTTGACGATACCGTCGCCTTCTTCACCAAAGGCCGCGGTGATGCCTGAGGTCGCGCCATAGTAGGTGTAGATCGGCTTGTCGAAACCGGCACCCATAACCGCTTTTCCCAGGCCGACCATATCGCCACCCCAGTTACCGGTGATCACGGCATCTGCGCCCGAACCAACAATCTTGCGCGCGTAGGGCGTGAAGTCTTTGACTTTGCCGATCGGGTGCAACTCGTTCCCGACAATCTCAATATCGGGGCGCTTTTCCTGAAGGAAACGCTGAGCGGCCGCAGCAACAGCTTTACCGAACGAATAGTCCTGACCGATCACATAGACTTTTTTAATATCCGGGTTGGCTGCAATGTCATCGGTCAACGCGTCCATTTTGATGTCAGCATTGGCGTCAAAGCGGAAATGCCAGAACTGGCACTTGTCATTGGTCAACGCCGGGTCAACGGCCGAGTGGTTGAGGAAGATAACCGGATCATCAGGATTGCGACGATTGTGCTTGGCAACGGCTTCGGTCAGCGCGTTCGCCACACCGGATGATGCGCCCTGAGCGATGATGCGAATGCCCTGATCCATGGCAACCTGCAACTGGATGAGAGATTCCTTTGCGCTGATCTTATTGTCGAAAGGCACCATCTCAAATTCGGCATTGCCATCCAACAGCCCGCCAGGTTCGTTCACCAGCTCTTTGACGCTGTGGCGATAGATTGCCAGGCCTTGTGTGCCCGTCGTCGCAAATGGCCCGGATAGCGGATCAATGAAAGCGATTCGTACTTTTTCCTGTGCCGCAGCGGCCCCTGCAACAAGACCAGCAGCAAGTGCGGTCGCCATCATCAAATTGAACTTGTTCATTTCTTCCTCCCTATTGACACCAGGCGGTAGGTTTCAGCCCGTTGTAAGATCCACACGAGGGTGAGTGATCGATCACTATATTCATGACTGTTTGTTAGTGTGTCAACGAATTACTGACGTAATTTGGAACTTCTGGACATTCGTGAAACAAAATCGGCAATGCGCCGTCACATCGCCCAATTTCATCTCGCCTAGAGTGACTGCTCCTCAATTGGCCCTGAAAATAAGGGGAATGATCAATCGACTGAATATCCGTGATCCAATTTCCCGCCCGCGCTCATGATAAACAAAACTGGCCAAAACAAATCGTTGACATTTTTTTTGTTCGCGTAATATCATTTGTGTACTAACGAGAAATTTCTCATCAGGATAGACACTTTGCGGTATCTCTCTCCCAACACACTCGATGATGCATTTGATTTGCTGACCAGCAATGATCTGACGGTTGTCGCTGGCGGCACTGACTTTTTCCCATCCCGGGAGCGCCATGAGCTGCACACCGACATATTGGACGTCACACGCATCAATGGTCTTTCGGGCATCCAACTTGTGGATGACCGTTGGAGAATCGGAGCCACAACAAGCTGGACAGACATTGCCCGGGCCAATCTGCCCGTGGCATTTAAGGGCCTGCAAATGGCAGCGCGGGAAGTCGGTAGCCTGCAGATCCAGAACAGCGGCACGATTGCAGGGAACCTGTGCAATGCCTCGCCTGCCGCTGACGGCGTGCCACCGCTGCTGACGCTGGAGGCCAGCGTTGAACTTGGCTCGGCCCGTGGCTTTCGCGAGGTTTCGCTGTCAGAGTTCATCACTGGCGTGCGCAAAACGGCGCTGTCCGACGATGAGATTGTGACCGCGATCTACCTGCCCGATCCGCCCAAAGGGACTGTTGGACATTTCGAAAAACTCGGCGCGCGGCGATACCTTGTGATCTCGATCACGATGACTTCTGTCATCATCGGCCTAGATGAAAACCACCGGATCAACTATGCGCGCATCGCCGCGGGGGCTGCGTCAGCCGTGGCACAAAGGCTGGTACAGCTCGAAGCCGAATTGATCGGGAAATCCCCTGAAACGGTTGAAGTTTCATCAGAGCATTTGGCACCGCTTAGCCCCATTGATGACGTCCGCGGGGACGCCGCATTCCGACTGGACGCTGTGACAGAACAATGTGTCCGGGCAATCGCAGAAGCGGGACAACACCATGGATAAACGTGCTGATGAATTCACGACCGAATTCACCTTGAACGGCCACCCCGTCAGCGCGGTGCCGCGCGTGGGTGAGCGCCTGTCGGAAATGCTGCGCGAGCGGCTGTCAGCACGCGACGTCAAGATCGGATGCAACGCCGGCGACTGTGGTGCTTGCACTGTACTGGTCGATGGTGATCCGGTCTGCGCCTGTCTGGTTCCGGCGCAACAGGCTGCCGGGCGGTCCGTGGAAACGGTGTCCGGGCTGACGCAGGATGATCAGATTGCCAAACGTTTGGCAGACAGCTTTCAGAACCACGGCGCGGCGCAGTGCGGAATTTGTACACCTGGTATGATGACCTCCGCCGTCGCTTTGCTGCGCGAGACACCTGAGCCAAACAATGAGCAGGTCCAGGATGCCCTAGGCGGCGTTTTGTGCCGCTGCACCGGGTATCGCAAGATTATCGATGCCGTTGTTGCCGCTGGTGCGCCTGCTTTGCCAGAAGCAACACTGGGGCACGCGGGCAACGCCATCTGGCGCGTAGATGGGCACGACAAGGTTACAGGCACAGAACTTTTTGGCGATGATGTTGCCCCGGCAGGTACGTTAGAAATCTGTGTCATCCGTTCCCCCTATCACCGTGCCGGATTTACACTTGGCGATCTGGACACTTGGGCCAATAAGACCCCTGGGATCGAAGCAGTCCTGACTGCGGCCGACATTCCTGGGCGCAACAACTTTGGCGTTATTCCCGACTTTGCCGACCAACCTGTATTCGCGGAATCCGAGGCTCGGTTCCGTGGTGAGGCTGTCGCCGCCATCATTGGCCTGCCCGAGGTTCTGGCAACCTTCGACCCAGCAGATTTTCCGGTAACGTGGGAGGAAAGACCCCCCGCGTTGGATTCACTGGACGCCATGACGCCCCAAGCCGCGCAGCTGCACTCAGATCGCGACGGAAACGTTATGTGCGCCGGTTTCGTGAAATGCGGAACCCCAGAAACCGCGTTGGCCAACGCAGATGTTGTGGTCGAAGGCCATTTCCGCTCGGGGTTTGTGGAACATGGGTATATCGAGCCTGAGGCCGGGTTCGCCGAGATCGTGAACGGGCGGGTCGAAGTCCATGCCTGCACGCAAGCTCCGGTGATGGACCTTGACGCGCTGGAGATCATCCTGGGAATGCCGCGCGATCAGATCCGTATTGCCCCGACCGGGGTCGGCGGCGGGTTCGGCTCAAAACTGGATATTTCGGTGCAGCCTTATTTGGCTCTTGCCGCGCTCAAAACCGGCAAGCCGGTGCGACTGACGTACTCGCGGACCGAGTCCATGCAGTCCACCACCAAACGCCACCCTTCCGACCTGCGGGTCAAGATCGGGGCAACCAAGGACGGCCGCATCAGTGGGATGACATTTGACGGGCTGTTCAACACAGGCGCCTATGCCAGCTGGGGTCCGACCGTGGCCAACCGGGTTCCTGTTCATGCCTCGGGTCCCTACAGAATTGCCGACTACCGCGCCGAAGCCAAAGGCATCCATACGCATTGCCCGCCGTCGGGCGCATTCCGCGGCTTTGGCGTTCCGCAATCAGCCATCGCGCAGGAAAGCCTGTTCGATGAGTTGGCGGACAAGTTGGGCATCGACGCGCTTGATTTCCGCATCAACAACGCACTGGAAAATGGGGTCCCCACCGTTTGCGGGCAGATCTTCGATCAAGGTGTTGGCATTCGCGCCTGCCTCGAAGCGCTGCGTCCCGCTTGGGCCGAAGAGAGCAAAACGGCCAAGGCATTCAACGCACAAAATAGCACGTTAAAGCGCGGTGTCGGATTGGCGGCAGGCTGGTACGGGTGTGGCAACACTTCGTTGCCCAACCCGTCGACGATCAAATCGGGCATCCGGCCCGATGGCAGTTTGGTCCTGCACCAAGGGGCGATGGATATCGGCCAGGGCGCTAATACTGTAATAACCCAGATCTTTGCCACCGCTCTTGGGGTTCCGGTTGCGCAGATTGAAATTATCGGCGCCGATACGGATGTGACACCGGATGCGGGCAAGACCTCGGCCTCGCGTCAGACATATGTATCCGGCAGTGCATCACGTTTGTCGGGCGAAGCGATGCGGGCTCAGATACTGTCCCGCGTGAACGCCGGGCCTGACGCCGTGATCACCCTGAGCGCAGGTTTGATTGTGGTGGACGACAACGGGCAACATCACTCTATCGACCTGACTGTGCTGGAGCCTGACGCAGAAGGTTACGTCCTGCGCGCCGAAGAAACCTATGACCCGCCCACAAAACCGTTGGACGAAAACGGTCAGGGGATACCTTATGCTCAGTTTGGTTATGCTGCGCATCTGGCGGTTGTCGAGGTGGACACAAAGCTGGGCACGGTGAAACCGATCAAATTCGTGGCCGCCCATGACGTTGGCAAGGCGATCAACCCGATGCTGGTCGAAGGTCAGGTACAGGGCGGTATCGCGCAGGGTCTGGGCATGGCACTGATGGAAGAATACCTGCCCGGCCGCACCGAGAACCTGCATGACTATCTGGTCCCGACCATTGGTGACATCCCTCCGATCGAAACGCTGATCATCGAGGAAGAGGATGCCCACGGCCCCTATGGCGCCAAAGGCCTGGGTGAGCACGTGCTAATCCCGACGGCCCCGGCCCTATTTAACGCAATCAAGCGCGCCTGCGGCGTTCGGCTGACCCAAGGTCCCGCCACACCAGCAAAAATGCGCGCAGCAATCAAGGAATTGACAGATGGCAACTGAGCGCACAACACCGGAAAAAATCCGCTGCGACGCCTGCCCGGTGATGTGCTTTATCGCAGATGGCAAAATCGGGGCCTGCGACCGCTATGCCAACCATTGCGGCAATCTTGTCCGACTGGATGCGCTGACCATCATCGAAAGTGCAGAAGACACTCGTCTGGTCCCGTTCCTGAAGGATGGTAAGGGCCCCGAAGATTGGGACGGCGACATCGTGCAGGGAAAACGGCCCTTTGTGACGGCCGTCGGCGCGGGCACGACCTATCCCGACTACAAACCCGCGCCCTTCATCGTCAGCCAGGACGTGGCGGGCGTGGATATGGTCACCGTGGTGACCGAGGGGATATTCTCGTATTGCGGCGTCAAGGTGAAGATCGACACCGACCGTCATATCGGCCACGAACGCGATGTCGTCCGCGTAAATGGTGAGCCTGTCGGGCACGTCATGACCTCGGAATACGGATCCAAGATGTTGTCGCTGGGCGGTGTGGAACACCTGACCGGCGGCACCAAGAAAGAAGGCCGGATCACCTGCGATGCCCTGCTTCGGCTGTGCAATCGTGAAGCCGTCGAAATGGTGATCGGCGATGAAGGACATGAGACCACGGTTGTTGTTCAGGCCGGCAAAGCGCCCATCATCAACGGGGTTGAGGAAAAACTGATGCGGGTGGGCTGCGGCTCGGCCACAATCGGAATGTTCGCCAAGCAATGGATTGAACACGTGGATGACGTGGTAGTGGTCGACGACCACATTACCGGCGTTCTGTCAGAGCACCAGGCAGGCAAACTGCTGGATGTCGAACCCACGGGCATCAAAATCAATGGTCGCCGTTCCACCCCGGGTCGCTATTTTCAGGTCGCAGAACCCGGCACCGGCTGGGGCGGTACGGATATCGAGGATCCGCTGAAAATTCTGGGCGATTTCAATCCGAAATTTGCGCGTGAAGGTATGAGCCTGTTGATGGTATCCACCACGGGTGAGCAATATGGCTATTTTGAACTGGATGCCGAGCTGAAACCCCAACCCGTCGAGATTCCCCCGGCGCTGAAGGCGTCTGCCGAGTTGATTGCCGAAAACTGCGAACCTTCGGTTTGCTCGGTCCTGTTCATGGGCGGCGCAGGCGGCAGCCTGCGGGCGGGCGTCACAGAAAACCCGGTTCGCCTCACGAAATCGGTCAAGGACTCGCTGACCTTTGTATCTTGCGGTGGGGCCGAGGCTTATGTCTGGCCCGGCGGCGGCATCACCGTGATGGTGGACATTCTGGACATGCCCACGGGATCGTTCGGATACGTTCCGACCCCGGCGCTGGTCGCCCCCATTGAGTTCACAATGCGTGTCAGCGACTATGGCACGCTGGGCGGGCACATGGATGAGATCAAACCAGTTGCAGATGTGATCTCGGACGAAACCCGCAAGGTAGATCAGTTCGAAAACCAGCCCGACCCCATGTCCTCGAAAAATTACCGCTGGGCGAAAGGAGCATAAGGTCAGATGCACCCCGTCTCTGCCATATTGCCGTGTGGTCGCAGATTGCATCTGCAACACGGCCCAATCGATCTGATCGTCGAGGCAGATGGGGCGCGCGATATTGCATTTGAGGCTGCCCAGTTACGGTTCCAATCCTTGCTGCAGGGCTTGGTGGATGAACTGGCTTTGTTGAAAACGCCCATGACCGCTGAATGCGCCCGCCCTCAAGGACGGGTAGCGCGCCGTATGGATGAGGCTGCACGCCCTCATTCCAACGTGTTTGTTACACGCATGGCCGCCGTTGCCGGAGCTGTCGCGGACGAAGTACTGGCAGCTATGCTTCACGCCACACCTCTGGATCGCGCGTCTGTCAACAATGGCGGAGATATTGCTGTCCATCTGAGTTCGGACCAGGATTACCGCGTCGCCATGAGCGGGCTTGACGGGCGCAACTTAGGCCGCATTGCTATCCGTGCAAGCGACAAGATTGGTGGCATTGCCACGTCGGGTCTCGGCGGACGCAGCTTGAGCCTTGGCATCGCCGACAGCGTTACAGTGCTGGCCAGCAACGCAGCTATGGCCGATGTGGCAGCGACGCTGATCGCCAATGCGGTTGATCTGCCCGGGCATCCGGCCATCCGGCGGCTTCCGGCCAATCAACTGCGCGATGACAGCGATTTGGGCGACCTGCCCGTTCCGGTTTCTGTCGGCCAACTCTCTGCCCAAGAAATTCAAGATGCCCTTTCAAACGGCCTGAACACTGCCGAGACCATGCTTGGGCGCGGTTTGATCGCCGCCGCCCATCTGTCTCTTGGCTCTCACTCCTGCCAGACGGGCGCGTCCCGATTGGTGATCTCAACCACTCAGAAGGTTTCAGAATATGCCTGACGTTCAGCTGCGAAAAAAGCTGTTTTTGCTTGAAGAAATCTATCACGAAGGCGGACCGCTGGCCTACACCCCGCTGGTGCGGGTGGCTGCGATGGCCGTGATCGACAACCCGTTTGCAGGGCGGTACGAACCCGAAATTCAGGGCTTTATGGAAGACCTCAAACCTCTGGGTCTGGAAATGGCACAAGCCCTGATCGACATGTTGAACGGTCCGGAAAACGTCCAGGGCTATGGAAAAGGTTCCTTGGTTGGTGAAGGCGGCGAGCTGGAACACGGCGCACTGTGGCACGCCCCCGGCGGCTATGCGATGCGCCAGTTGCTAGGCACGGCAAACGCGATTGTGCCCTCATCCAAAAAAGTCGGTGGCGTGGGTGCGCGGCTGGATGTGCCGATCACGCATATCAACGCCTCATATGTGCGCAGCCATTTCGACAGCATGGAGGTGGGTTGCAATGACGCCCCGCGCGCAGGCGAGCTGGCTTTCTCGCAGGTCATGACAACCGGACCACGGGTGCATTCGCGCTCGGGCGGGCTTGAGGCCTGGGACATCAAAGGAGAGGACGGCCTAAGATGACAAAGATCCGCAAAATCGCAATCAACGTTGAAGAAACCCATATCGAGGCAGGGCGACCGATCTCGCCCGCCACGCGCAAGGCGGTGGCCGTGGCCGTGATCGAAAACCCCTTTGCCGGGCAATATGTCGAGGATCTGACACCGCTGATGGAAACTGGTGCTGAGTTGGGCGCTTTGCTGGGCCGCCGCTGCGTCGAGGCCCTTAACATCACACCGGAACAGGCCGAAAGCTACGGCAAATCGGCGATGGTCGGTGAGAATGGCGAGCTGGAACATGCCGCCGCCATCCTGCACCCCAAGTTGGGCGCGCCACTGCGCAAAGAGGTCGAAAGGGGCGCTGCCTTGGTGCCTTCTTCGAAGAAGATGGGCAGCCCTGGGCAGGTACTGGACGTACCGCTTGGTCACAAGGACGCGGCCTATGTGCGCAGCCATTTTGACGGCATCGAAGTGCAGTTGAACGACGCGCCCCGCGCGAATGAGATCATGGTGGCAGTTGCGGTCACCGACAGCGGACGACCGCTGCCGCGTGTAGGCGGACTGACGAATGAGGAGGCAGAAGGCAAAGACGGGCTGCGCTGAATGTAGCAGCTGCGCTCTTTAGGGCTGACAACACATTAAGAAGCCGGGATAACTGGCCGTGAACAATGATCATTGGGAGGAGTTTGAAATGAATCTGATCAGACGCACGGTACTGGGCGCGCTTGCGGCGCTGCCCTTCACCGGTTTGACGGCTGGGGTCAGTCTGGCCCAGGACACAATCGTTTTGGGTGAAGTAAACAGCTATACCCGTCTGCCCGCCTTTACCGAGCCCTACAAGAAAGGTTGGCAACTGGCGGTCGAACAGATCAACGCCGCAGGCGGGATCGACGGCAAGCAACTGGAAGTGATCAGCCGGGATGATACCGGTGATCCAGCCACCGCAATCCGGATCGCCGAGGAACTGGTCTCAAAAGACGGTGCAGTTCTGATCTTTGGCACCTTCCTGTCCAATATCGGTCTGGCCGTTTCCGATTTTGCCAAGCAGAAAGAAGTCCTGTTCATCGCGTCCGAGCCCCTGTCCGACGCGATTGTCTGGTCCAAAGGCAACAAATACACCTATCGTCTGCGTCCCTCGACCCATATGCAGGCAGCAATGCTGGCCGAACAAGCCGCCAAGTTGGATGCTGTGAAATGGGCGACTGTCGCGCCGAACTACGCCTATGGGCAGGATGCGGTGAAGGCCTTCAAATCCGAACTGACCAAATTGCGCCCCGATGTAGAATTTGTCGAAGAACAATGGCCTCCGCTGTTCAAGATCGACGCGGGTTCCACCGTACGCGCACTTGAGGCCTCGAAACCGGATGCGATTTACAACGTGACCTTCGGCGGCGATCTGGCCAAATTTGTTCGCGAAGGTTCGCTGCGGTTCCTGTTCGAGGATCGCGAAGTGGCATCATTGCTGACCGGAGAACCGGAATATCTCGACCCGCTGGGGGCTGAGGCTCCTGAGGGTTGGATCGTCACCGGATACCCCTCGACCGACATCACAACGGACGAGCATCAGGCGTTTGCTGAAGCCTATATCGAGAAGTTCGGCGAAGCGCCCAAAACCGGTTCTATCGTTGGATATAACTCGATCCTCGCCATCGCCGCAGCACTAGAAAAGGCCGATTCCATAGACACTGACGCCTTGCTAGCCGCGATGGAGGGCCTGACCGTCGACAGTAGCCCAACCGGCCCCTTCACCTTCCGCGCGGCTGACCATCAGTCCACGATGGGCGCCTATGTCGGCAAGACTGGGACGGTCGACGGCAAACCATCGATGGTCGACTGGTCCTATGCCGACGGGGCTGATTACTTGCCCAGCGAAGACGACGCAGCAGCCTTGCGTCCAGCGGAATAAGCCGACTTTGGCGGGGCAATAGCTGCCCCGCCCCACAAAAAGAACACGAACAAGGGACGGTGGCCCGATGGGGTTCTATTTTGCACAGCTATTGACTGGATTGGCGAACGCTTCCTCGCTTTTCTTGATCGCATCCGGGCTTTCGATCATCTTCGGCGTCACGCGGATCGTGAACTTTGCGCATGGCTCGTTCTATATGGTCGGCGCTTATCTCGCTTACACACTGGTTACACTCTGGAGCGGCAGCATCCTTGGCTTTTGGGTCAGCGTCATTTTGGCGGCAATGATCGTCGGGGGGATCGGCCTGATCATTGAACTCACTATCCTGCGCCGCATTTACCACGCACCTGAGCTGTTCCAACTGGTCGCAACGTTTGGCGTCGTATTGATCTTTCAGGATGGCACGCTGGCGATCTGGGGCGCAGAGGACCTTCTGGGCCCGCGCGCGCCGGGATTGGATAGCGCGGTTCGCATCATGGGTGAACCAATTCCCGAATATGACCTCGCTTTGATTGCTATCGGGCCGGTCGTATTGCTGGCCATCTGGCTGCTGTTTCACAAAACGCGATGGGGTGTTCTGGTGCGCGCTGCAACCCAAGACCGCGAGATGGTCGGAGCGCTTGGCGTCAACCAAGCCTGGTTGTTTTCAGCGGCTTTCGTTCTGGGGTCATTCCTAGCTGGATTGGGCGGCGCGCTGCAAATCCCGCGCGAGGCGGTATCGCTGCAGATGGATCTGTCCATCATTGGTGAGGCCTTCGTTGTGGTTGTCATTGGCGGTATGGGCAGCGTGTCCGGCGCGTTTGTAGCGGCGGTTCTGATCTCGGTCCTTAACGCTTTTGCCATCCTGATCTTCCCGCAGATCTCAATCGTTTTGCCCTTCGTCATTATGGCGATTGTCCTGATCTTCCGGCCGCATGGCTTGTTCGGCAAACCCGGCAGCGAAAAGGGCGCGCCGGAAGAACCGGACCAACCACTGGCGTTGATGGATCAGAAATCAGCAATGGTGCTGATGGCCGCGCTGCTGGTGCTGGCGCTTAGCCCCTTGTTCACTGCCGATTTCACCTCGGTCCTGATGGTCGATGTGATGGTCGCAACCCTTTTTGCCGTATCGCTTCATTTCATGATGGGTGTTGGCGGCATGGTCAGTTTCGGACATGCCGCCTATTTCGGCGTTGGCGCCTATGGTGCCGCGATGGCGGTCAAATTCCTAGGGCTCGGCATGATCTCGGCAATGCTTTTCGGCCCAGTTTGTGCGGCTATTGCAGCGCTGTTCTTCGGCTGGTTCTGTGTTCGGCTGTCGGGCGTTTATCTTGCCATGTTGACCTTGGCCGCAGCCCAGATCCTATGGGGTGTCACGTTCCAATGGCAGGAATTCACCGGCGGGGATGATGGCATCCTAGGCGTATGGCCCGCGAAATGGGCCAGCTCTGACAAGGTTTACTTCTACATTGCCTTCGTCCTTTGCATCGGCGGCATATGGGCTTTGCGTCGTGTGGCCTTCTCTCCGTTCGGCTATATCCTGCGCGGCATACGCGACAGCCAGACCCGGGCTGAATCGATCGGCATCGATACCCGGTTTCATCAATGGATGGGCTTTGTGCTGGCGGGTGGCTTTGCCGGTTTGGCCGGGGTCGTCTTTGCATTCTCCAAGGGCAGCGTATTTCCTGACAGCCTCGGCATCGCGCTGAGTATCGACGGTCTGATCATGGTTCTTCTGGGTGGCATTCACGCACTGGCGGGTCCGATCCTGGGGGCCGGTGCCTTTGTACTGATCGAAGATTGGGTCACGCGGTTGGACTATTGGCGCTTTATCTTCGGGACCATCATTCTAATTGTTGTCCTAGTGGCACCTGACGGAATTGCGGGCGGTATTCAACGCCTGTTGCGCGGCCTGAAAGGAGGCCGCGCATGACCAACGTTCTCGAAGTCCGCAACCTGTCCAAATCCTTTGGCGGCGTGCAGGCCGTGAAGGATGTGAATTTCGTTCTGAAAGAAGGGGAATTCCTTGCCCTGATCGGACCCAACGGCGCAGGTAAAACCACATGTTTCAACATGCTGAATGGCTACCTGAAACCGGATGCAGGCTCAGTATCCTTGCGCGGTCAGGCCCTGATCGGCCATCCGCCGCGCAAGATCTGGCGTATGGGCGTCGGTCGAACGTTCCAGATTACGGCGACCTTCCTGTCGATGACCGTTGTGGAAAACGTCCAGATGGCGTTGATCTCGTATCACCGCCGGGTGTTCGACCTGTTTTCCCGGGCAACGCGAATGTATGTGGATGAGGCAATGGCGTTACTGGAACTGGTCTCGATGCAGGACCAAGCCGGGCGTGCATGTTCGGAATTGGCTTATGGCGATCTGAAAAGGCTGGAACTGGCGATTGCCCTGGCGCATGCACCCGCCCTTCTGCTGATGGATGAACCGACGGCGGGCATGGCACCGTCCGAACGGCAAGCCTTGATGGCGTTGACCGCAGAGATCGTTGCCAAAGGCGGCGTAAGCGTGGTGTTCACCGAACATGACATGGACGTCGTTTTTGCCCACGCCCATCGTATTCTGGTCCTGAACCGGGGTGAGTTGATCGCCGAAGGCACAGGGTCTGAAATCCGCACCAACCCATTGGTCCAAGAGGTATATCTGGGCGGTGGCTCAGTCTTTGAAGCGGAGAGCGCCCATGCTTGACGTCAAAAACCTTGGGGCCTGGTACGGCCGTGCGCAAATCCTCAACGGTGTTTCGCTGAGCGTCGGCGAAAACGAGGTGGTTGCGCTGATGGGCCGGAACGGCGCGGGCAAATCGACCACCATGAAGTCCATCATGGGATTGGTGCGTCACATCAATGGCACCATCCGCTATGCCGAACGCGAGGTTCAGGGGAATACCCCTCATGCGATCTGTCGCCTTGGCATGGGTTATGTCCCCGAAGACCGTCGTATTTTCGGAGATCTGACCATCGAAGAAAACCTCGAAGTCGGACGCCGCGAACCACGTCCAGATGCACCCGAATGGACACAGAAACACTTGTTCGAGCTGTTCCCAAATCTGGCTGAACGTCGCAAGAACCTGGGTAAGCAACTTTCGGGTGGGGAACAACAGATGTTGACCATCGCCCGTACGTTGATGGGCAATCCCAAGCTGGTCTTGTTGGATGAGCCATCAGAAGGGATTGCCCCCGTCATTGTGGAACAAATGGCCCGCGTGATTGCGGAACTGAAACGAGAAGGGCTGTCCGTGCTGATCAGCGAACAGAACCTACACTTTGCGCGGATCGTGTCGGACAGGGCTTATATCATCGAAAAAGGCGAGATGCGGTTTGAAGGCAGCTTTGCTGACCTCGACGAAAACCCAGAAATTTCAAACACCTATCTTGCCGTCTAATACCTTGGTCTTGTGGGAAGGATTAGGCTTTGTTTATTATAGTACAAACAATTGAATCAGGCAGGAGCCGTCATGACGGAATCCATTGAAAGCTATGCGCTTGACGAGCAGGTCGGCTACCTTTTGAGGCTGGCCAATCAGCGCCACGCATCGATTTTCCAGTCACACACATTGGACGGCCTGACTCCCACGCAGTTTGCTGCGCTGATCCGTATTGCCGATTTGGGCAAGTGCTCTCAAAACCGGTTGGGGCGGCTGGCGGCAATGGATGTTGCGACGATCAAAGGGGTCGTTGATCGCTTGCGTCAAAAGGGATTTGCGGTTGTCGAGCCCGATCCGGACGACAAGCGACGCACACTGATTTCGCTATCCCCCGAAGGCGAGGCCATGGTCGCGCGCATGAAGGATGTTGGTCAGCAGATCACCAACGAAACGCTCAAGCCGCTGACGGCCGCCGAACAGCGCAGCCTGATTCGGATTTTGCGCAAAATCTCATGATTTGAAGGGCCGTTTGGCAGACGCCTTATCCAACTGCAATTCAGACCGGGAAAACCGGATCGGAGTGCGCAGACCGGGCACGCCTTCCGGGTTAATCTGCATCTCGCGATGCTGAATTTGCGGGTCGCTTAGCGCCTCGTGAACTGAATTGATCGGGCCACCAGGCACGCCGTGTTGTTCAAGGGCCGCCAACAGATCGACCTTGGTCCATTTCAGGCAGTAACTCGTCAGCAATTCAGTCAACGCAGCGCGATTTTCCACACGGTCCGCGTTGGACATGAACCGTGTATCGTCGATCAACTTTGGCAGGCCAAGTATTTGGCAAAGGCTTGCATATTGCCGGTCGTTTCCACAGGCGATGATGATGTGTCCATCCGCCACCGGAAACACCTGATAAGGCACGATATTGGGATGAGCATTACCCAGTCGCGTTGGGCATGCACCCGAGGCCAGATAATTCATCGCCTGATTGGCCAGAACGCCCGTCATGCAATCCAGCAGGCTCAAATCCACGTGTTGTCCCTGCCCCGAGCGCTCTCGTTCAGCAAGTGCAGCCTGAATGCCGATTACCCCGTAGAGGCCCGTGAAGATATCTGCAAAGGCGACGCCGATCTTTTGCGGCTCTCCCTCGGGGTCGCCTGTCAGGTCCATGATCCCGCTCATACCCTGGATAAGAAAATCGTACCCCGCCCGATGGGCATAGGGCCCATCCTGACCGAACCCAGTGACGGATGCGTAAACAAGTCCGGGGTTGATCTGTTTGACGCTATCATAATCCAGGCCGAATTTCTTCAACCCGCCGACCTTGAAGTTTTCGATCAGCACATCCGCATCGCGGATCAGATCCAGCAACTTGGCCCGATCACCCGCATCCCGGAAATCCAATGCGATACTGTCCTTGCCCCGATTGGCCGCGTGGAAATAAGCGGCTGTCTTATCGCCATCGCGTTCGATAAACGGAGGGCCCCATTTTCGGGTATCATCCCCCTCGGGGCTTTCGACCTTGAGCACATCCGCCCCCAGATCGGCCAATGTCTGCCCGATCCAGGGCCCGGCCAGAATGCGGGCAAGTTCGATCACTTTCAGTCCGTGCAAGGGAGTGCTCATGGGTTGAACCTTTCAAAACTCTGCTGCGATCGGCCAACTTGTGTCCGGGATCGAATCCTGCATCTCCCCAACAGCATAAGTCCGATGTTTCGACAACCCGCTTGTCAGTCATGCCACCCTTCCGAAGCGCAGCATTTTCGTTAGTACACTAACTTTTTTCTCATTTGGGTCAAGAGTCCGAATCAGGAAAATTTCATTCGTACAGAAACGTATTGACAGGCACGCACTTCTCACAATACTCATTCGTACACTAACGAATAGGCATTCCATGACTTACGTCGTCACCGAAAACTGCATCAACTGCAAATTCACCGATTGCGTGGAGGTTTGCCCAGTAGATTGTTTCTACGAAGGGGAAAATACACTGGTCATCCATCCCGACGAATGTATCGACTGCGGTGTGTGTGAACCGGAATGCCCCGCCGACGCAATCCGCCCGGACACTGAGGACGGGATGGAGACGTGGGTCGAACTAAACGGGAAATACGCAGAGGCGTGGCCCGTCATCACCGAAAAGAAAAACCCGATGCCTGACGCAGACGATTGGAACGGCAAGGACGGCAAACTGGAGCTTCTGTCCGAAGCCCCGGCAGAATAGGAGATCAAGATGTCGCTGGATTCCATGACCAAAACCGAATTCCCCATTCCGGCGGGCGTGTTCGCCGAAACCGTGACCGAGGTGAAACACTACACTGATCGCTTGTTCAAATTCCGCATCACCCGCCCGGCTTCCTTCCGGTTTCGGTCAGGTGAATTTGTGATGATCGGCCTGCCGAATGCGGAAAAACCCGTGTTCCGCGCCTATTCCATTGCCTCGCCCAGTTGGGACGAAGAGATCGAGTTCTATTCGATCAAGGTTCCCGGCGGCCCACTTACCGAACACCTGCAAAAAATCCGCGAAGGCGACACGGTTTTGATGCGCAAAAAGCCCACCGGCACATTGGTGAATGACGCGCTATTGCCGGGCAAGCGGCTTTGGATGTTCTCGACCGGCACCGGCATTGCGCCATTTGCCTCGCTGATCCGCGACCCCGAAACCTATGAGAAGTTCGACGAAGTGATCCTGACCCATACCTGTCGGGAAAATGGCGAGCTGGACTATGGCAAGGAACTGGTTGCGGCGCTCAAATCCGATCCGCTGGTTGGCGAGATGGCACAGAATTTGCGGCACTATTGCACCCTCACGCGTGAGGACTATCCGTTCAAAGGTCGGATCACCGATCTCATGGCATCGGGCAAAGTGTTTGGTGATTTGGACCTGCCGCAAATCTCACCTGAAACAGATCGCGGAATGATCTGCGGCTCGATGGCGATGCTGCAGGATACCAAGGCCGCGCTGGAAGGGTTCGGTCTGGAAGAAGGTGCGAACAACAAACCTGCAACTTTTGTGGTCGAACGCGCCTTTGTCGATTGACCAACCGGGGCTCTGCCCCGCCCTACACCGGGATCTGGTGAAACGCTCTCACACCAGATCCCGCGTGTCTCGGGACTTACTGATTGTCCCGCTTTCCTGTCTTGTGCAGAAACGCCTCCATCCCGGCCCGCGCTTCGGGTGAGGATTGGGCAATCGCCGCAGCCAGGCTTTCGGTAAAGAAGCCATCACTGGCCGACATATCGTTAATGCGCGTGATCGCCTGCATCATCATGTAATTTGACAGGGGCGCATTCTCGGTCACACGCCGGGCCAGCTCCATCGCTTTGTCGAACACGGTTCCGTCCGGCTCAACATAATGCGCCAGCCCCAGTTGCAACCCTTCGTCCGAGCCATAGCGGCGACCGGTCAGCATCATCTCCATCATCCGGCTGGCCCCGATGATCCGGCCAACACGTACCGTTGCGCCGCCGCCGACAAAGATCGCGCGGCGTCCTTCGGGCAGCTCATAGAACGTATCCTGCTGCGAGACCCGAATATGGGCGGTCATAGCCAGCTCCATCCCGCCGCCCAGAACACCACCGTTCATTGCGGCGACGACCGGAACCCGTCCGTATTCGATTTTGTCGAAAATCCGGTGCCACAGGCGACATTCATGCATCGCCCCTGCGGCGTCGCGCATCGAATGTTCCAACAGGTCCAGCCCGGCACAGAAATGCTGACCGGAACTGCGGATCACAACGGCGCCGATCTCATCAGGAACGGTGTCAAAATAGTGCTCGATCTCGAACAGCAGCCCGTGATTGATCGCATTGAACTTGGCAGGTCGGTCCAGCGTCAGGATACCGACCGGGCCGTCTGTCTCTGGGGTGATATGTGCATATTCCATTGAAAAGCCTTACTTGGGTTCCAGACGGATCGCGCCGTCCAGACGCACGCATTCACCGTTCAGCATGGTGTTTTTGATCATGTGCCCTGCCAGGCGCGCAAACTCAGCCGGCTGTCCAAGACGCGACGGGAAGGGAACCTTGGCACCCAGACTGTCCTGAATCTCTTGCGGCAGCAAATCCATCATCGGGGTCGAGAAGATACCCGGTGCAATCGCCATGACCCGAACGCCCGAGCGCGCAAACTCCCGCGCCGCAGGCAAGGTCAAGCTGGCTACCCCACCTTTCGAGGCAGAATAGGCCGCTTGTCCGATCTGCCCCTCAAAAGCCGCCGCCGACGCGGTGTTGATGATAATCCCCCGCTCGTTATCCTCAAGCGGTTCATTTTGCATGATCCGCTCAGCCGCCAGGCGCAAGACATTAAAGGTGCCGATCAGGTTGATCTGAACCGTTCTGGCGAACCCGTCCAGCGCCGCCGGGCCGTTGCGCCCTACGATCCGCTCGCCATGCGTTACGCCGGCGCAATTGACGACAACACGGGGCAAACCATTGGCGGCAGTTGCCGTGTCCAGCGCCGCAGCAACCTGGGCCTCTTTGGTGACGTCGCAAGGCGCGGCAATTGCCCCCATCTGCTTTGCGGCCTCGTCCAGCTTGTCGCCGGGCAAGTCGAACAGGGCCACTTTCGCCCCGCATGATGCAAGATATTCGGCCGTCGCAAACCCCAACCCCGAAGCACCGCCAGTCACGATTGCGGATGCGTTTTCGATTCTCATTTCAAGTCTCCCTGTGTGCCCCGCACGCCATGACGCAACGAAACCAGGCTTCGGTCTTGCGCGATTTCCTGATGCGTCATACCCGTTGAATCGGAATTTAGTGAACGATCAATATTACATTTGCACACTAACAATTTTTTGGATAGCCTGATTTTCAAAATATGCATCATGTCGCGCCCATGGTGACCAGATGACAGGGAGAGGAAAGATGAGCATTTCAGCCCGGCAAAGTGAAGACGGTGTAGTGCCTATCCAAAAATTCGCGCCCTCAAAGGTGTTGCGAGAAGACCTAAGCGATGGCGCCTTTGTTTTGCGCAGCCCATACCCGCTGAATATGGATGTACAGTGCGTTTCTGAATATCTGGAACGCTGGGCGGAAGAAGCACCCGATCGCCTGTTTCTGGCCGAACGTGGGCCACACGGTGAATGGATCAGCGTCACCTATTCCGAGGCTTTGACGCAAACCCGCTCACTGGCTGCGTTTCTTCTGAACAAGGGACTGGGTAGAGATTGCCCGCTTTTGATTCTGTCAGGCAATTCGGTCCGGCACGGTCTGCTGATGCTGGCTGCTATGCATGTGGGCATTCCGGTGGTGCCGGTTTCTGTCCCTTACTCTCTGTTCGACGAGTCGCTGGCCAAGCTGCGCCATATCGTCCGGACCACAAATCCGGGCATGGCCTACGCCGATGATGCCAAGGGCTTTGCCCATGCTTTTGAGTTTCTCGCCTCGGAAGGCATCGAACAGCTGTCGGACAATGGCGCGCTGACATTTGAACACGCTCTGGAAGCCACAGCTGACGAACCGGTTGCCCAAGCGCGGGCTACGATTGACCATGACACGCTGGCCAAAATTCTGTTCACTTCTGGCTCGACCGGGTTGCCCAAGGGCGTCATCGTAACGCAGCGCATGATGTTGGCCACACAAGAAGCCGTGGTGCAGATTTGGCCGTTTCTGGAAAGCGCCCCACCTGTCGTGGTTGATTGGCTGCCCTGGAACCATACGTTCGGCGGCAATTTCAACTTCAACATGATGCTGCGCAACGGCGGTAGCTTTTATGTCGATGATGGCAAACCCGTGCTGGGCGAGATTGAAAAGACAATTCGCAACGTGCGCGACGTATCACCCACTCTGTTCTTCAACGTCCCGCGCGGCTTTGACATGCTTTTGCCGGTCCTGCGCGAGGACGCAGTCTTTCGCAACGCTTTTTTCCAGCGGCTTGATCTAATCTTTTTCTCTGGTGCGGGGCTACCCGACCATCTTTGGGAAAGTCTGGAACAATTGGGCGTGCAGGAACGGGGCGAGAAAATCCCGTTTGTCAGCGCCTGGGGCCTGACTGAGGCGATGATGGCCACCTGCGTGCACTTCCCCATCGACAAGGCAGGCGTCATCGGCGTGCCGGGTCCGGGATCCGAGCTGAAGTTTCTACCCAATGGTGGCAAGCTGGAAATGCGGGTCCGCGGACCGCATGTGACAACAGGTTATCTGAACAACGCCGAAAAAACCGCCGAGGCGTTTGATGACGAAGGGTACTTCCTGACTGGCGACGCGGGACGTTTGCAAGATCCAGATGACCCGTCGAAGGGCATCGTATTCGATGGCCGCATCTCTGAGAACTTCAAACTGATGACCGGCACTTGGGTCGCCGTCGGCAACTTACGTGTTGCGTTACTGCAGGCGCTTAGCCCGATTGCCTCGGATGCGGTCATTACCGGCCACAACCGGACCGAAATTGGTGCGCTTCTGTTCCTGAACATAGATGAATGCAAAACCCTGACCGGACGGGGCGACACTTTGGCTGGCTATGCCGACGATCCGGCAGTACGCGCCTTCCTCACTGAAAAGCTGGCTGCATACAATGCCGGGCAAACCGGCAGCGCCACACGCGTAAAGCGCGTTCGCATCGAACACGACGCCCCGTCGGTTGAAAAGAACGAGATCACCGACAAAGGCTATATCAATCAACGCCTTGCGCTAGAGCTCCGGGCTGACGCGGTCACTGGCTTGTATGATGGAGCCGCGGATGTGATCGTATCAGGAAAGGCCGCCACATGATCGACTACACCGCCTCTGAAGCCGAGATTGCATTCGTCCTCAAGCATATCGGTCGGCCCGAGCGGCTGCCAGATTGGAGCGACGATCTGGCCGAGGCTGTAATCCCAGCCCTAGGCCGCTTCATCAACACCGAAATTGCCCCTTTGGACATGATCGGCGAGGAACACGGCGCACGTTTAGAAAATGGCCGTGTGCGGATGCCACCAGGCATGGTCGCCGCCTATAAGCGCTATGCCGATGCCGGTTGGCCGGGCCTTTGTGCACCTGAAGAATATGGCGGGCAAGAACTGCCACACATTCTGGGTGCGGTTCTGGCGGACATGCTGGCTGGCGCGTGTATTTCCTATGAGATGGTGCTGAGTCTTGCGCAGGGCTGCATTCGAACCCTGAATGCCTCGGGCAATGACAATCAAAAAGCACGGCTGTTGCCGCCGCTGGTGTCGGGCGAATGGATGGCATCGATGTGCCTGACCGAACCGGATGCGGGGTCAGATCTGGGTCGGATCAAAACAACCGCTACACCCGATGGTGATGGCTATGTGCTCAGCGGCACCAAAATCTTCATCTCGGGCGGTGACCACGACTATACCGACAACGTATTGCATCTGGTGCTCGCGCGCACCCCGGACACGGCACCGGGGGTCAGGGGTCTCAGCCTGTTCGCCTGCCCCGCCGTGTTACCCGATGGGACACGTAACCGGGTTCAGACCGTGCGGATCGAAGAAAAGATGGGGATGCATGCCTCGCCCACCTGTCAGATGGCGTTCGACGGCGCAAAGGCCGAATTGTTGGGCCAGGAAGGCCAGGGTCTAGCCGCCATGTTCACTATGATGAATGCCGAGCGTCTAGATGTGGCCCTGCAGGCTGTGGGCCAAATGGACGTGGCCTTTCAGCGTTCGCGTTTGCATGCCGCAGGTCGGCGCCAGGGCACGACATCAGAAGGCACGGCGCTGATCACCAAACACGGTGACGTTCAGCGAATGTTGCTGGATATCTATGCCTACACGCTGGGATGCCGGGCGATGGTTTATCGCACCTTTGTGGATATCGACCTGGGCACCGATCAGGGGTTGCTGGATATCCTTACTCCGACCTGCAAGGCCTTCGCGACCGACGCAGTCAACGCTGCCTCAAGCCAGGCGGTACAAATCCACGGCGGCTATGGATTCTGCAAGGAATACCGCGTTGAACAGATCATGCGCGACAGCCGCATCATGGCGATTTACGAAGGCACCAACGGCGTTCTGGCGACCGGAGTTGCCCGCCGCGCGATCCGCGCAAATGGCGGTGCGGCAGCGCAGGCTTTTGCCGATTTGGCCTCAACGGGCCCCAGTTCGATCGAGCTGGCCGATGCGATCGACGCCTGGAAATCCGCAACCCAAGCCATGCAAAGCTATACAGATATCGGTCCGTCGGTCTCGGACTATATGCGGCTGACCGGGCTAGTATATTTTGGTCGCGTCTGGGCGGATCTCGAAGCCGCCGCGGACAACGCCCCGGAACCCGAATTGTTGCGCGCCACTGCGGCCCATGTCCGGGCGCGCATCCTGCCCGAAGCCGGTTTGCTGCGGCACCGTATCCTTAATCCAGAACCCACGCATTCTGCGGCGATCTTTGCCGCGTGAACATCAAGGACGACACATGACTGACTTTACTCTTCCCGAAGCCAGCCCTCAGGCCGACGCGGCATTCCGTGCCGGTCTGGCCGCTGAAAAATTTCTGATCCAGCGCTCAAAAACCACCGGTGAATACAACTTCTACCCACGCGCCCTGTCCCCTACGACCGGAGCAGACGATCTGGAATGGGTCGAAGCCTCGGGCTGCGGCACTGTCTTTGCCTCGACCATCATCCGGCGTCCGGCGAAATACGGCGAGGACATCAACAACGTACTAATTGATCTGGACGAAGGTCCTCGCATGTTCAGCCGCATTGTGGACGTGGACAACGAAGCGATCACCATCGGTATGAAAGTGCAGGCCGTTGTCATGATCCCCGACTTCGGACCCAACGCAAAATCCGGCGAAGCCGCCGTGTTCTTCAAGCCCGCGGAATAAGGAATTCAATCATGGCAAATGCACTTCGCGGCAAATCCGCAATCGTTGGCAAAGGCTATTGGGGTTTGGGCAAAACGCCCAATACCTCACCAATGGAACTGATCGCCAAAGCCACGCAGAACGCGCTGACCGATGCGGGGATGGACTTCTCCGAGATCGACGGCGTCTGTGGCGGAACATTCTACCACTTCTTCCCCACCCTCTCGATCGCCGAGTATTTGGGCATCAAACCGAAATGGGCGAATTCTGACATGGTGGGCGGCTCGTCCTTCATGTCCTATCTGGTCGAGGCCACCATGGCGATTCAAGCAGGCCTGTGTAAGAACGTTTTGATCTGCTATGGATCAAACGCGAAATCTGCACGTGACCTCAACGGGTTGATTGAAACCCCCCAATGGGAACTCCCCTATGAGCCAATGGTCCCGGTCCCGGGTTATGCCTTTACCGCACAACGTTATATGTACGAATTCAACGTGCCCAAAGAGCATTTCGGTCATGTCGCCATCTCGGCCCGGAAATGGGCCCAGCTGAACCCCGATGCGACAATGCAGGATGACCTGACGATGGAGGAGTATCTGAACTCGCCCATGGTTGCCGATCCACTGGCGGTTCTGGATTGTTGCCTGATGTCGGATGGCGGTGCCGCGATTATCGTGACCTCGGCCGACCGCGCCAAGGATTATCAGGAAAAGCCCGCCTATTTCCTGGGCGGCGGCAATGCCATTTCCCACCGTGAGATCAGTCAGGCGGCAACGCTGACCACAACTTGTGCCGCCGAAAGTTCGAAACGTGCGTTCGAGATGGCCGGCGTCACTACCAAAGATGTTGATGTGGTCGAGCTTTATGACGCCTTCACGATCAACACGCTGCTGTTTCTCGAGGACATGGGCTTTGTCAAGAAAGGTGAGGCTGGGGCTTTTGTGGCCGATGGCAACATCGCACCGGGAGGCTCGCTGCCGGTAAACACCAATGGCGGCGGGCTAAGTTGTGTGCACCCCGGCATGTACGGCCTGTTCTGTCTGATCGAGGCTGCGACCCAAATCCGGGGCGACGGCGGCGATCGTCAGATCGACGATGTGAATATCGCGATCGCCCATGGCAATGGCGGCACGTTCTCGAACGAGTTCACGACCGTTCTGGGCAGCGAAGCTGCGCTTTAAGCGATTAAAATGGGGGGGCAAATGCGCCCCCCAAAGCTTGAGATATTGCCAGTACGAAAAAACGCAACCTGCCGAAGACGAACCCTCGGCAAGGGTCAGTCAGCGTCAAAAGCAGGCAATCCAAATTCGTATTTTTGGGAAAGCCCTAAGCCCGACCGCCTATCTGGCGATTGGGCTTAGGCTTCAAACCTACGTCTCTCGTGTCTTTAAAGTACCGGTACACGCGCTGCAGGAGGGGTCGAGCGCGACCGTCCGGTACGCATCTTTCCATCAATCATAACAGCCCCAACTCCGGGGATGTTGCCGACCGCCATGCCTTCCAAAACGTTCTTTCCGTCCGATCCTTCGGGGCGGTCCATGAACACCAGATCAGCTGGACGGCCAGTTGCCACGACCCCTTGTGCAAGATCCCGTCTCTTCGCCACGTTTCCGGTGCCACAGCACCAAGCTTGTTCGGCAGGCAATCCGCCAATACTGGCCAGCAGAGTTGCCATCCGCAGCATTCCGTTCGGCTGTACGCCCGACCCCGCTGGGGCATCTGTTCCAATCAGGAAATCGGCAAGGCGACCTTCGGCCAACGCGCCTTCCAGCGTCACAATTACCGACTTCTCGTTGCCATTGTGTACCGCTTCAAGCGCCCCTTTCGCGTGGCGGCAAAGCTCTCGGATTTCATCCTGCGAAATTGAGGTTGGTCCGCCGTTGATATGACTGACTACGTCCGGTTGCGCCTCTAGCACATCTGCTGCTCGTACATCGTGAGAGCCCGCAATCGAAGGGCCGCCAGTATGCATAATGGTTTCAATTCCTAATTCCCGACACCAGCCGGTGACGCGTGCCGCGTCAGGGCCTTTGGCTACTGTCCCAAGGCCGATCTCACCAATATGCCGAATACCAGCCGCCTTTATTGCCGCATAGAAATCGCGATCAAAATCAAGTTCGGGCACTGGCGCTCCTGCCAAAACCTTGGCACCGGACGGGCGGAAATTTGAATAGCAACGTTGTGCCACCATCGCCAATGCCTTGACGCCTTCGGCATCCTTGGGGCGACCGGGCAGATGGACTTCGCCCGCGGAAATAAGGCTTGTGACGCCACCGTTAACATTCATTTCGATCCAGCCAATCTGGCTTTGGCGCGGGGTCCAATCGCCGAAAACCGGGTGGCAATGGCCATCAATCAGGCCCGGTGCGACCGCACAACCAGAGGCGTCAATGACGCGATCCGCGTCGCCGGCCTCAAGGCCCACAATCACTCCGTCTTCGATGAGAAGGCAATCACTGTCCGCAATAGGCGAGTCCAAATCACCGGTCAGAAGCAAACCGATGTTGCGGATTAGTGTGCGACCCTGTTCCGGCGTGTCTTTTGGTGCGTCAGCCATCTGATCCCCCATTTAACGTGTGATTTCTGTTTCATATTCGGATCGAAAAAAGCGCGCCAAGAAATCGTTCGGCCGTCGTGCTTCCTTCATCCATTTTCATTAGTATACAAGCGATATTAGAACGCCTGTGTCAAGACCTTCTAACTGGCACTACGCCGGGATTGGCTACCCTTTAGCGGCTGATTGACCAGAGCCGACCAATCCTCGCCTGTTATTAAGTAACCTGCATTCGGCAAGCCACCGACTAGTACCGCGGCTTGGGCGCTGTTGCCCCTATTGCCGCGGGTCAGGAAAACGCCGTGATGACTTTGGCGTAGTTGTTCAGGATCTCAAGCTCTTCTTCCTGCGTGAAGTAACCGGCGTCATGCCAGACGACGAATTCTTCGGTCCCGTGTTTCTCTTTCAACGCACCAACCTGATCGATCACCTGGTACACGGCGCCTTTCCAGACCCGCCACATCGGCACATGATATGGCGGGGCATTAGAGGCGAAATTGAACGATTCCTCAAAAACGCGATAGTGCTGCCCGGCCTGCGCTTCGGTCGGTCCGATGGTCAGATTGGGTTGTGATGATATCAAGATGCTACGCCAGTGTATTCAACCAGCGCGGCGTGTCGCCCCGAACAAAACCACAGAACAGTCGGGCACCGGGCATGTGATCGATCATTGCCAGATCCTCGGCCAGACGCATCGGATGATGCGCCGTCAACGCCATACCCACCTGCCCCGCCATCAGGATCTTGGTGTTTGCAGCGATGTGCATGTTCCACAAAGGCGGATTGGTCGTGGTTTCGATCCCTTCCACCTGAAAGTGATGCTCGGTCATGCAAAACCCGGCATACCCGTTTTCGTCGGCAAATTTCACCTGCTCAGCTATCCGCTCTAACAGCGTTTCATACCGAGCCGGGCAGCACGACATCTTCGCCCTTTGAATGCATTTAAAGCCGCACAAGGATGTGGGTTTTCAAGACTATACCTGCCTTTAGTGCCCGTTCACGAAATTCTATTGCTGACCGCTCAACGGAACTTGATTTGGGTCAAGAAACGCAAAAAGGGCGCCCTGTTTCCAGAACGCCCTTTAGCACCGCTGTCTGTGAAGAAGGAGGAGTTACAGACAGCGATCAGCCCGACATACAACGCCGGGTTCACCGGCCTGCATGATTAATTCGTGGCTGACAGCACGGGGCAATGCCCGCGCCATAAAGGCGCGCGCTGCATCCACCCGATCCGAATAGTATTCTGGCGATTGAGCGCCCGCTGCAGCGGTGGCCACCCGTGCAATCCGTGCGGACATCCAGGCCGATACGCTGAGGGCTACAATTTCCAGATAGTCACAGGCCCCGGACAGCACGTCACCTTGCGCTGTACCCAGCACCCAATCCGTCGAACGTCCAAGCCGGGATGCCGCATCGCGCAAGCTTTTCTCTAAGTCAGCGAGGTCGTTGCCCAGTTTGCCCGCCTCGTCCAGCATATCGGCCACCAGACCCTTGATGACGGCACCATTGTCGCCGCGCACCTTGCGCATAACCAGATCGCGGGCCTGAACGGCATTGGTACCTTCGTAAATTTCGGTGATCCGCACATCACGCACCAGCTGTTCGACGCCATAATCTTTGATGAAGCCATGCCCGCCATGCATCTGCACAGCCTCATTCGCCATTCGCGATCCCATGTCAGACAAATAGGATTTAATCACCGGAGTCAGCAGCGACAGATGCGCATCCGCCTCTTTGCGCTGTTCAGGCGTATCGGCGCGATGCGCCGCGTCTAACAGACCAGCGCCGTAATAGGCCATCGCACGGGCGGCATCCATTTCGCCCTGCGCGGTCAGCAACCGTCGGCGCACATCCGCATGAGCGATCAGCGGATCAGCTGGGCCCGTCGGGTTCATAGGTTCCCCGTCCGTGCGACCCTGTAGTCGTTCGTGGGCATATGATGTCGCGGTTTGCACAGCGGCCTCAGCCACGCCCAACCCCTGCAAGCCGACCGACAGGCGCGCGGCGTTCATCATCACGAACATCGCGGCCAGGCCTTTACCCTCTTCGCCGACGATCCAAGCCTTGGTGTCTTCAAACGAAATCGTGCAGGTGGGTGATCCGTGGATACCCATCTTGTTCTCGATCCCGGCAATGGTGATCGTGTTTTGCTCGTCCGTCGTGTTGTTGTCCGCATCCAGCATGTATTTCGGCGCCAAAAACAGGGACAGTCCACGCGGTCCGGGCTGAGCGCCCTCGACCCGTGCGAGGATCAGATGGGCGACATTTTCCGACATGTCGTGGTCGCCCCAGGTGATGAAGATCTTGTTGCCGGTGATGGCATAAGATCCGTCATCATTTCGAACGGCCTTGGTGCGGATCAGGCCCAGATCGGTGCCGCAATGCGGCTCGGTCAGGTTCATGGTCCCGGCCCAGTTGCCGGACGTCAGCTGAGGGCAATAGACCGCCTTTTGTTCGTCCGAGCCATAGGCCATCAAAGCTTCGACAACGCCAAAGTTCAGTTCGTGGATCAGGGCAAAAGCCAGATTGGTTCCGGCCATCCCTTCACGCAGGGCGGCATGCAGGACGAAGGGCAGCTGTTGGCCACCATATTCTTCTTCCAGTGCCAGCGCGTTCCAGCCGTCTTCGCAGAATACCTTGTAGGCGTCGCCAAAACCTGGCGCGGCATAGACCTGACCATCTTCAAGCCGTGCGCCCGGGCTGTCGCCCGCCTCATTGCAGGTTGCCAAATTGTCGCGCACAAACCCGTTGATCGCGTCAACGACCGCAAAGAACGTATCTTTGTCGCAATGCTCATACCCAGGCAGCGCCAGCGTCTTGTCGAGGTCAAAAACCTCGTCCAACAGAAAAGTAATGTCCCGCTGCGGGAGTTGATAGTCCATACCTATGATCCCTCAGTTTTTAAGCGGCTTGCCGGTCGTCATGGTGTGGCGCATCCGTTCGAGTGTTTTATCCTGTCGGATCAGGCGCATCATACCTTCGGCTTCCAGCCTGTGCAGCGCCTCTTCGTCCAGAACGCCGCCGTCGCCTCCTGCCAGAACGCGCACGGTTTCACTGGCAATTTCGACTGTGTAGGGTGCTTCTGGCATAGCCTCGGCCAGTGCGGCCAGTTTGGGCTCCAGCGCGGCATTGATAGCGGCGACATCCAGTGTGATCTCGGCCTTGGGCGCGGGTTTGTACCCCTCAGCCAGCGCCAGTGCCGCCGCCTTGGCCTCGGCCAGAAGGCGGTCGCGGTTCATGACAACGCCGTCCGTCGCGCGCAGATAGCCCGCATGTTGCGCCATCGGGGCCGAGCCAGTCATCAGCGCCACAGAAATCACATCGAACGCAGCCTCGGCCCCTTTGACCGGATCACCCAGCTCCGCCGCCTTGCGCAGCAACAGGGCTGTGGTTCCGCCCCACGCGGGCAGCAGGCCAACATTGGCCTCGACCAACCCGATATTGCTTTCCAATGCGGCCATGACCCGATCCGAGTGCATTAGGATTTCGCAGCCGCCACCAAGGGCCAGACCACAGGCGGCCGAGACAACCGGGAACGGCGCGTACTTGATCTTGCGCATCGTGGCCTGACCGATGGCCAGTTGCCCTTCGACCAGATCCATTTCCCCCGCATCAGCACGATCCAGCGCTTTTTTTAGGTTCGCGCCCACCGAAAAGTGGTTGCCGTCCGACCCGATGACCATCGCTTTGAAGTCTCGGCCCACAACGTCCAGTGCTTCGCTCACACCGGTCATCACTTGATCGTCCAAAGCCGCATTAGGTGCCGTGATCGTCAACAGAGCGGCACCATCGCCCATATCGCGCAGCACAACAGCCTCGGTCTGGTACACCGGAGCATCCGTCAGGTCAGATGCAAAGATCACCCCGGGGCCACGCGGCACGTCCGCCTGTTCGGCCGAAGGCAACAGCACTTTACGGTTACGGCCCTGACCTGAATAAATCCCGCCGCGTTCAGCGGCCAGCGCCAGCAAGGGCGGCACATCCTGACCCTCGGCCTTCAAGCGAGCCACAATCTTGTCCGCACCAATCTTGTCGATCAGCTTGAATGGGCCCATGCGCCAATTGTATCCCAGCTCCATCGCCGCATCGATATCCGCCGGGTTGGCGGTAATCTCGGGCACGCAGTAAGCTGCGTAAGACAAAGTCGGCCCCATTACAGCCCAGGCATAATCAGCCAACCGATCACTGGCCTGATCAATAAAGTCGACACCAAAGCTTTTGGTCAGCTCCGGACCCTTGGCCTGCGCACGATACTCTAGCGTTCCCAGATCAACGGCTTCGGCAACTGGTTTGCCATTTTCGTCCTTGGATCTGCGATAGAAACCCGCACCGACCTTGCGACCGGCCAAACCCTTGGCGGCCATCTGATCGAACAGCTCCAGACCGTCGGTGTGGAATTGCTGCGGATCATCAGCCTCAAGCAAATTTCGCATAGACAGGCGTGATTTGCCCATCAGGTCGATGCCGATCAGGTCCATCAACGCGAATACACCCGTTCCGGGCACGCCGAAGGGACGGGCCAGCACTGTATCAGCCTCTTCAACTGTGATGCCACGCGCCACAGCCTCGCGGGCAGCGGCGTTCATCCACAGCCCGCCCAGACGGTTGGCGATGAAACCGGGGCGGTCGTTGCAGGGCACGACGGTTTTGCCGAGGCGTTCATCGCTGAACGCACGCGCACGTTCCGCAGCAGCCGGATCTGTGTCCGGTCCGGTCACAAGCTCAATCAGGCGCATATAGCGCGGCGGGTTGAAGAAATGCACGATGATGAACCGCTTGCGCAGGCTGTCATCCATCTGGCTAACCAAATCGGCCAGCGGAATGGTCGAGGTGTTCGAGCTCAGAAGTGCATCGTCGCGCAGGTAAGGCGCAATTTTCGCATAGAGCGCGTGTTTGATGGCGAGGTCTTCCAGAACGACCTCAACCACCCAATCACAGGTCGAAAGCTGATCCAGATCATCATCCAGATTGCCCGCTGTCAGCCGGGCCGCATAGGCCGGGTCGGCCAGTTGCGGCGCGCGGCCCTTGGTCATGCGTGCAATGGCACCTTTGGCCAACATCGAGCGGTCTTCGGCAACCTTTGGGACGATGTCCAGCAAAACGACTTCGGCACCTGCATTGGCGAAATGGGCGGCAATGCCTGCCCCCATCACGCCCGAGCCGATGACAGCAACTTTTTTGATCGCAGTCATTTACAGAACCTCGAACAGACCAGCAGCACCCATGCCGCCGCCGATGCACATAGTGGCAACGATGTACTTCGCGCCGCGTTTCTTACCCTCGATCAGCGCGTGACCGACCATACGCGTGCCCGACATACCATAGGGGTGGCCCACGGAAATCGCGCCGCCATCGACGTTCAGGATCTCATTCGGGATGCCCAGCTTGTCACGGCAATACAGGGCTTGCGATGCAAAGGCCTCATTCAATTCCCACAGGCCGATATCATCCATCTTGAGGCCATTGCGTTCCAGCAATTTCGGCACTGCAAACACCGGGCCGATCCCCATCTCATCGGGCTCACAACCCGCGACGACGTAACCCATATAGCGACCCAACGGCTCGAGCCCGCGCTTTTCGGCCAGCTTTTCTTCCATCACGACCTGCGCCGAGCCACCGTCGGACAATTGTGAGGCGTTGCCAGCCGTGATCCACTTGTCCTCACCCATCACTGGAGTGAGACCCTGCAGGCTTTCCAGCGTGGTCGAAGGACGGTTGCACTCGTCCTGCGACAGCGTGACCTCTTCATAGGTGATCTCGCCGGTTTCCTTATTCTTGTTCGCCTTGGTGACCGTGATTGGCACGATTTCATCGTCAAATTTGCCAGCTGCCTGCGCCGCGGCGGTGCGCTGCTGCGATTGCAAGGCAAATGCATCCTGCGCCTCGCGGGTGATGCCATAGCGTTCGGCTACAGTATCGGCGGTCGCAATCATCGGATCGTAGAACCCACGAATGTTCTGCGCGATCCAGTCCTCTTTCAGGCGATAGGTGTTATCGCGACCCATCACCAGCGAGATGCTTTCGGCACCGCCACCGACAACCACATCGCAGCCATCGACCATGACCCGCGAGCAGGCGCGTGTCAGCGCCTCAAGACCCGAGGAGCAGAACCGGTTGATGGTTTGGCCCGATGCGGTCACGGGCAGACCGGCGCGCATGGCGACCTGACGGCCAAGATTGCCGCCATTTGCACCTTCCGGGACGGCATTGCCGATGATCACATCCTCAATTTCGGACGGGTCAACACCTGCGCGTTTGACCGCCTCGGCGACAGCATGGCCACCATAAACGGCGGGGTGAGTGTCGTTGAAAGCACCACGAAAGGCTTTGCCAATTGCAGTACGGGCGGTCGAGACGATTACAGCAGAACGCATTAGATTGATCCTTGAAGGAAGTATTAGATGTCAGTGGGCAGCTTGTAGTCGGCGTATTGCTCACGCAGATGCAGCTTTGAAACTTTGCCGGTGGCGGTGTGCGGAAGCTCGGCCTGGAACACCACGTCGTCGGGCGTCCACCACTTGGCGATCTGACCCTCGTAGAGCGCCAGGACATCCTCGCGGCTGACATCCGATCCGTCACGCTTGACAGCAACGATCAACGGGCGTTCGTCCCATTTGCGGTGCTTGGCGGCGATACAGGCGGCCTCCAGAATGTCCGGGTGGCTCATCGCGATGTTTTCCAGATCGATTGAGGAAATCCACTCGCCGCCCGATTTGACGACATCCTTGGTTCGGTCGGTCAGGCGCAGATAGCCTTTCGGATCGATCGCCGCCACATCACCGGTGATGAACCAACCGTCCTCGGTAAAGGCATCAGCACCGGCCCCGCCCCAATAGCTTTCGGCAACCCAGTGGCCGCGCACCTGCAACATACCCGAGGCAACGCCGTCATGTGGCAGCAACGCGCCTTCATCATTAACGATGCGCATCTCGACCCCATAAAGCGCTCGGCCCTGTTTGGTTTTCAGCGCAAGGCGGTCGTCGATTGGCAGTTTATCCTCGCCCCATTTGGGCACCGAAAGCGTGCCGACGGGGCTCAGCTCGGTCATACCCCAGCCATGCACCACGTCGATACCGTGGCCTTTTTCGATCTGCTCGATCAGTGACAGAGGTGCCGCTGAACCTCCCATCATCGCGCGTTTGACTGTTTTTAGCCTGGCGCCCTGCTGATCCAGATATTCGAACAAGCCCAGCCAGACAGTCGGCACACCCGAGATCATCGTGACCTCTTCGTCGTCCATAAGTTCGCGCAGCGGGGCCGGATCCATGCCCGGTCCGGGCATAACCAGTTTGGTGCCGTTCATCAGGGCTGCATACGGAATACCCCAGGCACAGGCGTGGAACATCGGCACCACGGGCAAAGTGGCATCACGCGAGCTGAGCGCCAGCCAGTCGCCACCGGACACGCCCATGGCGTGCAGCACGGTCCCACGATGGGAATACAAAACGCCTTTGGGATTGCCTGTTGTGCCAGATGTGTAGCACAGCGCCATGGCCGCGTTCTCATCCAGTTCGGGCCAGTCATAAACCTCGGGCTTGCCCGCGATAAGGGATTCGTAGTCACTGACCGGGGTGTTCATCTGCGGCACCTGGTCCGGGCCAGTCAGACTGAACCAGGCCTGAACGCTGGGGCAGCGGGCCGAGACAGCATCGATCAGCGGCGCAAAAGTCGTGTCGAAGAACATATGCGTGTCTTCGGCGTCGTTGATAATAAACGCGATCTGATCGGGATGCAGGCGCGGATTGATCGTGTGGCAAATCGCACCGATGCAAGCCAATGCATAATAGAGTTCCAGATGCCGATTGTTGTTCCAGGCCAGCGTCGCGACGCGGTCACCCGGCCCCACACCCAGTTCGGTCAAAGCGTGCGCCAGTTGTTGGGTCCGTCGCCCCATATCCGCAAAGCTGTACCGATCAATCGTCATGTCCGAGTTGCGCCAGACAATCTCCGCCTCGGGATGCGCACGCATGCCATGACGGAAAATGCTGGTCACCGTCAGTGGCATCGTCATGATCTGACCGGGAATCGTCGTTTTTTCTGCGCTCATTTTTTGCCTCTCAATGTGTTTTTCTGTATCTGCGTCCGTCACAGAGGCGCAGGCGGCATTTCTCCGATGTCCCGTTCGATCCGCCACGACATTTGCAAAACGCCCAGATCGTCAAAGCGGCGTCCGACCAATTGCATACCGATCGGCAGCCCGTTTCGGTCTAGTCCGACCGGAATACTGGATGCCGGTTGCTCAGTGAGGTTGAACAGGAAGGTATTAGCCCAGCTTTCAAACGGCTTATCGGGGTCAGACCCCGGCAGGTCGGCAGCAAAGGCGGTGTCAGGTGTCGATGGCAACAGGACAAAATGATGGCCGTCAATCAGCGCCAACGCACGTTCGCGCAACGCCTGCGTGTGATCGAAATTCCGCTGATGCTCAACAGCGGACAATGCGCGTGCATCGTTGGTCCAGTCGCGGATATAGGGCGTTTTCGCCTGTTCGGCCTCGGGTTGGCGCATCAGTTCGGACAGGGTACGTATTTTGTAGAATGCCTCGGCGGGTTCCCAGTCCGTTCGGCTGAACGGCGCGGTTTCAAGATAGGTGACCTGAACGCCCATATCCCGCAAAACCTGTGCCGTCCGTTCCAGCGCTGCCTGAACATCTTCCGCCACCGGTTCGCCCAAGCCCAGCTCGGGGATGACCTGAACCGACATGCCTTTGCGGTCGCCGCGCGTCAGGCGCGAAACATAGTTCGCGCCGTCCCGTGCCAATGCCGCGAAATCGCGCGTATCCTCTCCGGTCAGAACATTCATATGCAGCGCGACGTCGCCAAAATTGCGGGCCAACGGCCCCGCCGTAATCGCCGGGCTGTTGCAGACGTAATAGGGCACTCGCCCCTGGCTGGGCTTCAGCCCGGCCAGGCCGCAATACGAGGCTGGCAGACGGATGGATCCCACGATGTCGGTCCCAATCGAAACCGGCTCGATCCCAGCGGCAACACTGGCAGACGCGCCCGAAGATGATGCGCCTGTCGTGCGCGATACATCCCATGGATTGCGGGTAACCCCATGCTTTGAGCTCACTCCGCCTGCAAGAATGCCATAATCGCACATGGTATTTTTGCCCAGGATCACGGAACCGACCTCACGCATGCGTGCGACCGTGGGATGATCGGTTGTGCTGACCGATGCCTCACCCGCCGCCGAGCCGCGATAGGCGGGCATACCGATGCAATCCATTGCATCCTTGACTGTTGTCGGCACGCCATCCAGCGGCCCCATTGGTACGTTGTCGTGCCAACGTTTCTCAGACGCCCGGGCCGCTTCAAGCGCGCCCTCGGCATCCACGTGGTAAATCGCGTTGATAATAGGATTTACCGACTCAATACGGGCCAGCGCTGCCTGCGTGACCTCGACCGGAGACAGCTCCAGCCGAGCAAAGGCCTGCACCATGGCACGCGCCGAAAGTTGGGAATATGGGGCGGTCATTCGGGGGCTCGATCAGATAAAGGGGATCAGTCTTCGGTGCGCTGGACGTAATAGACCTTGGCCGCAATCTTCCAGCCCTCGCCAGTGCGGACCAGCGACAGGTAGTCGATGAAGTATCGCGGCTGCACGGCGCAGTCGATCTTGACAAAGGCTGTATTCGGCCCTGATTGATCGATCGAGATTGTATGACCGTAGACAGGATAGCCTTTGGATTTCGGGCTTTCGCGACCGCCGATGACCTCTTTGTATTTCTCCAGCGTCATGTGGATATAGCTGCCATCCTCGTTGGCGCAGCAAAGATCACATTCAGGCAGAAACATCTGGTCGGTCTTGCTGATGTCTCCGTCATGCAGGTTGTCGATATACGCCTGCATCAGGGTTTCGATCTCGGCGAATGCAGTCATAGGATATCCTCGGTCATGAGTGTCTTGAAACGCAAGTGGTGTTGGCGATCAGGCGGCCTTGTCGGCAAGCAGGTCCTGGCGATACCTTTTGAGGTCTTCGATTGTGCCGACCTTAAGGCCGTGCCGGGCCCCAAATTCCAGCAGATCCGGCAGGCGCGCCATTTCACCGTCATCATTCATGATTTCGCAGATCACGCCGGAATCCCCCTGCCCGGACAGGCGGGCCAGATCGACTGCGGCCTCGGTATGGCCTTCGCGTTCCAGCACGCCCTGCGGTTTCGCCACCAATGGGAACAGATGCCCGGGCGAAACCAGATCTGCCGAAGAGCCGTTGTTGGAAGCCAAAAGTGCGATGGTCCGCGCCCGGTCGCTGGCGGAAATGCCGGTGGTCGTGCCGTCTTTCGCATCCACCGAAATGGTGAACGCGGTATGATGTGGATCCGTGTTCAACGCTGTCATGGGGCCAAGGCTGAACTGCTCGGCCCGCTCGGGAGGAATGGCCATGCAGATCAAACCCCGACCAAAGCGTGCCATGAAATTTACCGCGGCCGCATCCGCGCAGGCGGCGGGGATCACCAGATCGCCCTCATTCTCGCGGTTTTCATCGTCGACAAGAATTACCATTCGGCCTTGTTCGCAATCCGTAATGATCTCTTCGATGGGAGACAGCTGATAAACTTCATGCAGATCGAACACGGTCTTCCCCTTATCCGTTCAGAGGCTTGATGACGCCTTCGGCGAATTCGATCAGAGCTTCCTGTTCGATCTCGTCGCCAAAGTAGTTCACGTGGTGCCAGACAAAGAATTCGTCGATCTGATAGCGCTCGGCCAGTTCACCGACCTGGTCCAGAACCTGTTGACGCGAGCCGTCCCAGACGCGGCCCAGTGGGACGTGATAGGGCGGCGCGTCGTAGGCCGAGAACCACAGGTTGTCGAACATTTCGCGGTATTGTTTGGTCTTGGCGGGAGTCTTGCCCATCATCAGATGCGCACCCAGAGCCAAAACGTCGTTGTTGGTGGTTTGAGGCAGCCCGTTTTCATGCGCGGCCTTCAAACAGTTCTCAAGGATCACCGGCATGAATTCTTCTTTTTCTGCGGTTACGAAGGATACCATCTTGGCCCCTTCCGACGCCCAGAACTTGGCGGTTTCCATCGAATACGAGAACGGCGCGTACACTTTCGGATGCGGCTTTTGCAGCGGCCGGGGAACGATGCCCGATTTGCGCAGGATCTTGTTGCTATCAACCGGGCTGTCACCGCCCCAGAGTTTGGTCGGATTGAACTCCCACTCGACATTCGACGGGAAGTTCCAGAACTCGCCCTGATGTTCGGTCAGGTCGTCGGTCCACAGTGATTTGATCAGGCGCCAGTTTTCGTACAGCGCGCGACGGTTGCGCTGGTCGGCCTCGGACTTGTCAGATTCAGCCGAGGTGATGTCCAGGTGCTGCCCCATGGTCGCCGTCCAGCGCGGCGTGTTCCCGCGCGAGAAGCCTGCGAAGACACGGCCGCCAGTCATGTGGTCCAGCATGGCGATGTCTTCGGCAGTCTTGATCGGGTTCATCGCGGTCAGGTTCATCCCCAACTGACCAACTTTGAAGTTCTTGGTGTGCTGGGCGATGTACATGTTCCAGAACAGCGGGTTCGTGGTGCATTCAACGCCTTCGACCTGCATGTGGTGCTCAGTCAGGCAGAAGCCGTCATAGCCCAGCTCTTCGGCAAGGACCATCTGATCCCGCATCGTGTGCATCATCTTGTTGAACCGCGCAGGGTCACGTCCAGCAAGCTGAGTGTCCTCGCCATGCTGGCGTGCGAAAGGAATGGCGAGAATCTTGAACTTCATGCAGGCGTCCTCTGGCGTGTTATTGAACGTTCACTAACATTCTCATACAGCCGGCAATTTCGTCAAGCCCCGAATTGTTTTTCCCTACGTCGCAACGACACTGCGACGATTTCCAACTGGACAAGAGATAGGGATTTCAACATGTTGCCCTCAGGTAGGGTCCTATGGAGGCAAGCCGCGTGTTTTTGTATTCCGCTGCGCAAGTTGATGAATTTATTAATAAATCGCAGCTAGATGGCGTGTGCGTTGCGCTGGCGATTGATGCTGCGCGCGAGGAACTCAGACGTCTCGGCGACACTTTGCAACCAACACTGGTCAACACGTCGGCCACGAATCTGGCAACTGCGGGACAGGGGCAAATCGAGGCTCAGGCCATACGCGTGTCGCCAGAAGATTCGCTGCTGCCCTCATACCGTGTCTCGATCGTTCAGGCCGGGCACAATCCCGGGGAAGCCGCCACGCTGATGGAAGTGACCTGCACGTTCTCAGTCGATGCGCAACTGGCGGAAACGCCGAAATCCACACAGGCCGAAAAACCGCCCCGCGCCCTGTCCGACACCGCCGAGGAACGTCGGCGACAGATCTTTGAAGGCGCGTGCAAGGTGATCGCCAAGCATGGGTTCGGCAATGCATCGATGCGCGAGATTGCCAAAACATCTGGGCTGTCGGTTCCGCTAATGTACAAGTACATCAAGGACAAAGATGACATACTGCACTTGATCACTACGATGTGCATGCAGGACATCATCGACTTTTTCGATACCGGAGAACTGTTCACTGGCCCCGCCGATCAGAACCTTGAAAAAGCGGTTGAACGGTACATCGACTACATTGGTGAAAATCGCCGCTATATCAATCTGGTCTATTCGGAAACACGGTCCATGTCTGCCGAGAACCGCGCGCGCGTTTTCGATATGGAACGTGATTTCATGGGGCGCTGGAAAGGTATTCTGGACAAAGGGGTCGAGCAGAAAGTGTTCCGCCCCATGAACACAGAGCTGATGGCCAATTATCTGTATTTCCTTTGTAATGTCTGGTCACTCCGGCATTGGAGCATCGGAAAGTTCCCGGAAAGCGAGATCCGGACCAGTCTGAAGGCGCTTATCATGGATGGCGTTTTGGTCAGGGCTACTCCCTCCAAGAAATCCTGAGCGAACCATCAACCACTCTGGGTGGTTGAAGCACAAACGCTTAGGCAATCAAGTCGCACATCTCTGTCGCTTCCGGGCGATTTGGTCGCAAACCAACTTGCGACACGTCTTGGGCGTGTCAAACTGCGTATATGACAACGCTCTCTAGTCCAAACCCTCTGGATCGCCGCGCAACCGGTTGTGACCTCGTCGTGAGTGGATGATGGCTGGCGCTCTGCGCCCATTGCCATCTGCCCAGACAACGGACAATTCGGACACTCTCATGACATCTCAAACCTTACGCCTGGCCATTGATATCGGCGGCACCTTTACCGATACGGTACTCGTCTCGGGCGATGAGACCATTTTGGCTTCGACCAAGACGCTCACGACGCACAAAAATCCCGCAGATGGCGCGATGGAGGGCGCAAGACGTGTCATGGCGGAATCCGGCCGGTCGTTGAATGAGGTGACAGGTTTCATCCACGGAACGACACTGGCGACCAATGCATTGATCGAACGTCGAGGCGCCGTTGTGGCAACCGTGACGACTGAAGGGTTTCGCGACATTCTGGAAATCGCGTATGAGCGGCGATATGCGCAATATGACATCAACCTGGAAAAGCCGGACCTGCTGATCCCACGCGAACGGGCGCTGACCATTCGCGAAAGAATGGCTGCCGGAGGGGATGTGCTGATCCCATTGGACACCAGCGCAATTGACGCGCTGCTGATTGAATTGGATGCCAGCGGAGTGGATGCTGTCGCAATCTGTTTGATGCATGCCTATGCCAACCCGTCACACGAACGCAGGTTGCGCGAAATTCTCACGGAAAAACGCCCCAGCCTGACAGTTTCAATTTCCTCTGATGTAAGCCCCGAAGCACGCGAATTTGACCGGCTATGTACTACGGTCGCCAATGCCTACATCCAACCGTTGATGGAAAGCTATCTGGCACGGTTTGCCACTCGGTTTCAGGCAGAAGGCGTGACCTGTCCGATCCTGATGATGACGGCCAGTGGCGGAATGTGCACTATTCAGACGGCCTCACGATTTCCGATCCGGCTGGTCGAAAGCGGCCCGGCGGGCGGAGCAATTTTGGCCGCACGGATCGCAGCGCGGGCCGGGATTGACGAGGTTCTATCTTTCGACATGGGAGGGACGACTGCGAAGCTCTGCCTGATTGACAATGCACAGCCTCAAACCTCGCGCCAATTCGAAATCGCGCGGGCCGCGCGGTTCATCAAAGGGTCGGGCATGCCGGTACGTATCCCTGTAGTCGAAATGATCGAGATTGGCGCGGGCGGCGGCTCAATCGCCGGGGTTGACCGTCTAGGTCGGTTGACAGTGGGTCCAAAATCGGCCGGATCAGAACCCGGTCCGGCGGCCTTTGGGCGGGGCGGCACCGAGCCAACCGTGACTGACAGCGACATCACTCTGGGCTATATCGTGCCGGACACATTTGCCGAAGGGTTTATCAGGATTGACCCCGCAGCGTCTGAAGCCGCGCTGAACCGGGTCATCGCCGCGCGTCTGGACACGAACGGCACTGCGGCGGCGGACGGAGTCAGTCGCATCGTCGATGAAAGCATGGCCAGTGCGGGCCGAATGCATGCGGTGGAGTCGGGCAAGGACCTCGGTTCGCGCACAATGATTGCTTTCGGCGGCAACGGCCCCCTGCATGCAAGCCGGGTGGCCCGATCCGCAGGGGTCCGTCGCATCGTGATCCCGCCCAATCCAGGCGTCGGGTCCGCGGTCGGGTTCCTATTTGCGCCGGTCAGTTTTGAGATCGTCAGATCAAGTTATTCTCTACTTGAATCCCTGGATCTGGAGCGGGTCAACTCCCAGCTTTCCGACATGATCGACGAGGCAAGCCGGGTGGTTGCCCAAGGCGCGGGTGATGCACCCACCGAAACCCAACGCACGGCTTTCATGCGCTACAACGGTCAGGGCCACGAGATCGAGATTGCCCTGCCTGATCGCGATTTAACTTTCGAAGACATAGAGCCGCTGACTGATGCGTTCGAGGCGGAATACCGTAAACAATTCTCGCGTCCCGTGCCGGGAATGCAAATCGAGATCCTGAACTGGGCTGTCCGCGTCGCAACCCCAGATGCGGATGTTCCAGATCTGCCGGAAACACCAGTTCTGACAACGATCACACCAGCCCAGACCCGCCCCTTCACCTGCGATGTAGATGGTCAAACAAAGCAGGCTGGTTTTGTGTCACGCGGCAGCCTGAACCCGGGCGACCGGGTTTGCGGCCCGGCGCTGATCACGGAACCGCAGACGACGACCTTGGTCTCTGCTGATTTCTCGGCGCATGTGGACGCCATTGGAAACCTCATCCTTATCCAAGATCAGAAAGGAGGTGTATGATGACTGCCGATCAGCCCCCCGCCCGCCTGCAAGTCATGTGGAACCGCCTGCTTGCGGTGGTTGAAGAACAAGGTCAGACCCTGATCCGCGCCGCATTCTCACCCATTGTACGCGAATGCGGCGACATTTCTGCCGGGATTTTTGACGCCGAGGGTCGGATGCTGGCACAGGCGGTCACCGGAACGCCCGGGCACATCAACACGATGGCTGAAGCCGTGATGCACCTGCGGGGCCATTTTCCGGTCCAGCACATGAAGCCCGGCGATATCTACATGACCAATGATCCGTGGCTGGCTTCGGGACACCTCAACGACTTTCTGCTGATGATGCCTGCCTTCAAAAACGGCAAAGTTGTCGGCTTTACTTCATGCACTTCGCATCTTGTGGATCTGGGCGGCCTTGGAATGGGCCCCGAAGGGTCAGATATCTATGATGAGGGCCTGCTGATCCCACCCTGCAAGCTGGTCGAACAAGGCGTCCCGAACACTTTGCTTTTGGACATTGTCCGCGCCAACAGCCGCGAGCCTATTGCTAATGAGGGCGACATATATGCACTGGTCGCTTGCTGCGAAGCGGGCGTGAACCGCCTGCTCGATATGATGGATGAATTTGGGATCGACGATCTGGATCAACTGGGCAGCTACATCATCGACACCTCGCGCCGAGGCACGCTTGAAGCCATCGCTGAAGTGCCCGCAGGCACCTATAGAAACGTTCTGAGGATGGACGGTTATGAAAAAGAACTGGAACTGCACGCGACCTTGACGGTCAACAAAACGAGCATGCATGTGGATTTCACCGGAACTTCGGGCTGTTCGGGCAAGGGTATCAACGTGCCGCTGAACTATGCGACCGCCTATACCGTCTTCGCCCTACGCTGCATCGTCGGATCCGACATCCCCAACAACGCCGGATCGCTGGAACCGTTTACAGTGGACGGCCCAAAAGGCTGCATCCTCAATGCACAACGCCCCGCCCCTGTAGCAATGCGGCACACACTAGGACAGGTAACGCCAGATCTGGTGCTTGGATGCCTGCATCAGGCACTGCCAGATCAGGTCCCCGCCGAGGGCGCATCCTGCATGTTCGATCTGCCGATGCGGCACGCACCCGAAGTGGCGCGTGATGGAGGTCGGGAATTCGCGGTTGAACCTGTGCACAATGGCGGCACTGGCGCTCGGCCACATGCGGATGGATTGTCTGCCACAGCCTACCCTTCGGGCGTGTTCGGATCTCAGGTTGAGATCACGGAAAGCGTGGCCCCGGTCACAATCTGGAAACGCGAACTACGCCAGGATTCAGGAGGTGCAGGCAAGTATCGCGGCGGTCTCGGTCAACGGATCGAGATGACCTCGGCCAATGGCGCACCCTTCCTCATTTTCCTGTCGGTTGAGCGCCTCAAATTCCCCGCCCTCGGACGCATGGGTGGAAAACCCGGCGCACCCGGTCGTATTCGTTTCCGCGATAGCGAAAATGATATCCCGGGCAAAGGAGAACTGCGCGTTGGAGCTGACGACCACCTGATCTTTGAGACACCCGGAGGCGGTGGTTTTGGTGACCCAGCCGAGCGAGACCCACAGGCAATCTCCCTAGACCTCAAGCGCGGGTTGATCAGCGCGAAAGGCGCAAAATCCTATGGGGGCACATCATGATCCGCCCGGTTCCCCACATAAGTGCAATGGCGGCCTATGCGCTGGCCGACCTTGGCGGCGAAAACACCATCTCGTTGGCCCAGAACGAAAGCGCCTTTCCCGCAAGTCCCGCAGCCATCAAGGCGGGTCGTGACGCACTGGCCGATCTGCAATTGTATCCTGATCCGGAATGGTTGGAACTGCGCGCAGAAATTGCAGATGTGCATGGACTTGATCCGGCACGGGTGCTGTGCGGAGCAGGCTCGATGGAGCTGATCGGCTGTTTGATCCGCGCCTATGCCGGGCGCGGTGATCGGATCCTTGGCACGGATTACGGATATGCGTTTGTCGCCTCGGCAGCAGCTCAGGTTCAGGCCGATTACGTCAAGGCGCGTGAAGTGGATCTGACCGTATCCGTCGACGATATCATCGCCGTAGTCACACCTGAAACGCGGATCGTCTTTGTCTGCAACCCTGGCAACCCGACCGGCACCCTGCTCCCCAATTCCGAAATCCTTCGCCTGCGCGATGAACTGCCCACCGATGTTCTACTGGTCGTCGATCAGGCTTATGCCGAGTTTTCCGATCACATAGATGATCCGGACGACATCTTCGCGCTGACCGATCGAGGGGACACCGTGATCATGCGCACCTTTTCCAAGGCCTATGGCCTAGCGGGCGCGCGTGCAGGATGGGGATACTTCCCGCCCGAGATTGCGGCTGAACTGCGCAAATTGCTTAATCCAAACAATATTTCCATCGCTTCACAGGCGGCGGCAACTGCAGCGATCCGCGATCAGGCGCATATGCAAAATGTGGTTGCCCGCACGACTGAAATCCGTGAACGATTTGCCGTGGAATGTCGCGCGTTGGGCCTAATCGTTCCTCAAAGCCACACAAACTTTGTGCTATTGCGCTTTGCCTCAACGCTGGATGCGCAACGGGCAGACGCGGCGCTGCGGGCGGACGACCTACTAATGCGCGGCATGGGAGGATACGGCTTAACCGACTGCCTGCGCGCTACAATCTGCGAGACGCCGATCATGGATCGGTGCCTGACCGCCCTGAAGGGAGCATTGAAGTGACCGAAACGCGAACCGCAGCCAAAATCGGTGTTCTGGTACCCTTCACCAACACCAACCTCGAACCGGATATGGAGTTGTTGAGGCCGCCCAACACTACAGTCCATTTTCAACGCATGGGCGGATATGACGAGGATGAAATCCCCGGCTCGGATCAGATGGCGGGGTTGGGCGCATCGGATATCACTCACGACCTGCGGATGATCTCGGGTATACGCCCCGATGTGGTGTTGTATGGCTGCACCTCAGCGACGCTGACCCACGGACCGTCTTTTGATGCAGAGCTGGCCCAGCTGATCAAGGCGGGCTCGGGTGCAGTTTCGCTGACCGCTGCAGGGGCGTTGATCTCTGGGATCAATGCGGTTGGCGCAACAAAGGTCAGCTTTTCATCGCCCTATTTGGGCGAGATCAATGCCCAGGCGATAGATTTCATGGCCCTTAACGGCATTGATACCGTCAAATGTGCCGATGTCGGCCGCGAGCTTGGCAACTATGGGCAAGGTGAACTGACCCCGGGTGAGGTGTTCGACCTGGCGTGCAGGGCTGATCACCCAGAGGCGCAGGCAATCGTCCTAAGCTGCACAGACATGCGCTCGGTCGAGGCGATTGAACGGATTGAGGCCGCGCTTGACAAACCGGTCATTACCTCAAATCAAGCGATGGTCTTCGGCCTCTTGAGGGTGTTGAACCTGCCGCGGCACGACGCGTTATCCGGGCGTCTGTTCGACAACTTGTGATCTGCAGCATAGCAAGCGCGGTTTTTCCAGGACCGCTCAAAGTTCTTGCTGCAATAGATCGGTCGCCCGATCCTGCGCGTTGTTTGCCCTGCGGCCTGCCAGTTATTTTGGTATCACGCTTAGCGTAGCCCCTCAAAAATGCAGGACCTCCGCGACGTCACAACACGCGCGAAAGGAAGGCCTTAGTGCGCTTTTTGTGTGGTTGGGAAAAGAGCACCTCGGGCGGGCCCTGTTCCAGGATGCGTCCGGCATCAAGGAAACACACTTTGTCTGCCAGCTCACGTGCAAAACCCATTTCGTGGGTGGCAAGTACCATGGTCATACCCTGCTTTCGCAGGTCCCTCAGCACGTCCAGAACCTCGCCTACCAGCTCGGGATCCAGCGCGCTTGTAATCTCGTCAAACAACATGATCTGCGGCTCCATCGCCAGCGCGCGGATGATAGCCACCCGCTGCTGCTGACCGCCCGATAGCTGGTCTGGATAGTGCTCCATCCGGTCACCCAGCCCAAAGCGCGTAAAAAGCTGGGTCACCTTCGGGCGCAGGTCATCTCTGCTCAGCCCGCGTACACGACGTGGCGCGAGCATTACGTTCTCTGCCGCCGTCATGTGGGGAAAGAGGTTATAGCTCTGGAACACAATGCCGATCTGTTGACGCACCGGCTGTGGGTCCAGTCCCGGTTCAGAGATGTCTTTCCCGTCCAGCCAGATCTCGCCGTCATCGATCGGTTCAAGCAGGTTCATGCAGCGCAAGAGCGTGGATTTGCCAGAACCAGAAGCGCCAATCAGGCACACCATTTCGCCCTCAGCCACATCCAGGTCAATGCCCTTGCACACTTCGTGATCATCGAACTGCTTGCGCACCCCACGTAAGGATAACTTCGCCGTCATGTGCGCGCCCTGTTCTGCTTGTTCATAAGGTAGTCCGCATACCGCGTGGCTGGTATGGTCAGCGCAAGAAAGATAAGCGCTGCGCCCACATAAGGCGTAAAATTGGCATAGAGCGATTTGTAAACACCAGCCTGACGGAAAATCTCAACCGGGCCGATAAAGGATAAAAGCGCCACGTCCTTCTGCAAAGCGATGAACAGGTTCATATTGGCAGGAACGACGTTTCGTATGGCCTGCGGCAGGACCACATAGCGCATGGTGTCCTGATCACTTAGCCCCAGCGAGGCCGCGGCGGATCGCTGCGACTGATGGATCGAGTCAATGCCCGAGCGGATCACTTCGGCCACATAGGCCGAATAGACCAAAACCAGCGCCAGCGTGCCCCAAATGTAGGGGCTGTTCCAAGGCCTCGGCAGGCCCAACCCGGGCACGCCAAAGCCAATAATGTAAATAACAAGAACCACTGGCAGGCCACGGAAGATGTCCGTATATGCAATGCCGAACAGCCGCAGCGGAAAAAGTGCAGGTGCGCGCGTGTCCCGACACAGCGCGATAACCAGACCCGTGATCGCGATAAGTGGTGCAGACCACGCAAAAATCATCACGTTCATCAGAAAGGCTTCGAGCAATCCGGGAAACGTCTCGGCGAAGACCCGGCCGTTAAAAAACGAGCGTTGTACGGCCTCCCAACCGGGGGCGAGCGGGACGAGGACGACGATGGCAAGAGCCACACTGACCACTGAAATCAGCGCGATGCGATTTGAGCGACGCCGTACCTCAGCTTCATAAACCTCGCGACGCGTGGGCGTCGCGGCAGGGCGCTCAACCGAGTCTTTTTGCAATGACGTTTCTTCCATCTATTCGATGACCGGTACACCTGTAGCCTCGGACAGCCATTGGGTTTCAATCGCGGCAAGCTCGCCGCTTTCGGTCAGTTCTGTGATGGCCGCGTTGACGCATTCCTTCAACCCGTTGCCCTCTTCCATCAAAACGCCGAACTGATCAGGACTTTCGGATTGTCCCGCAGGGAACTGGCCAAGCAATGCACCGTTTTCGACCACGACGGCCGACAGATAGAGTGCCGTAGGAAGGTCATAAATTGCGGCATCGATCTGGCCAGCCATGATGGCCGCATTCACATCAGCATTGTCGTTGTAAAGCAGCGGTTCACTAGACGGCTGGATCACGTCGTTCAGCATCGGGATCGCTGTCGTCGTGGCCACAGCGCCCCACTTCAAATCCTTGAGGCCGTCCAACGTCGCTTCTGCGCCGGAATCGACAACGTTCTGGGTGGTCAGAACCGCCATGGCCGAGGTGTAATAGGGCAGGCTGAAATCAACCATTTCTTCCCGTTCGGGAGTGATCGAGTACTGCTGCATGTTGAAGTCAAAGTTCTTAGCGCCGGGCTGAATCGCCTCGTCAAAACTTGTACGAACCCAGGTGACATTGTCCTGGTCGAAGCCCATTTTTTCGGCGATTGCATAAGCAACGGCGGCTTCGAATCCCTCGCCGTTTTCGGGCGCGTCATTCATAACCCAAGGATAGTAGGCCGGATTACCTGTTGCGATTGTCAGGGTGCCCTCTGTTAGGGTCTTGCCTTTGGCACAGGTCCCATCGCCCGCAGCAAGAACTGAGGTCGTCGAGAAAAGTAAGGCCAGAGCTGGGCCAGCAATCAGTTTCATCAATCTTCTCCCTGTTTTTGTTTGGTCACAGGTTCTTATGCGCAGGGGGATTTGTCTAGGTGTTTGATCTCGCGAATTGATATCGCAGTCTTTTCATTGAAAAAGGAGGAGACACAATGCGACCAGCCTGTCGTGGCAACACCGCGCACGGTAGCCAGGCGGCTGACTTGCACGGCAAATCTGCCACGAAAGGATGCAAGTAAAATAAGGGAAGACGACGAATTTTAATGAAGACTAGCAGCCACTGAGGATGCTTCGCGCGGCATCCTGCTCGTTCCATGTTTGAACCGCCTTCAAGAGTTGGTATGACGCTGCCAACCAAGCAGGCTAAAACAGGCAAACAAAATGGCGGCAACACAGACAATCGAGGGCCCGGCCGGCGTGTCGAAGACATAAGCCGCCCGCAACCCTGCGACGGCAGACGTCGCCCCGATTGCCGCTGCAATCAGGGCCATCGTTTCCGGTGACCGCGCCAGATTTCGCGCAGCAGCGGCTGGTATGATGAGCATCGCCGCTATCAACAGAACACCCACGACCTTGATGGCGACTGCCACCGTGATGGCCAGTGCAAGCGTCAATATCAGTTGTTCGCGCTTGGGGTCGAACCCGCTGGCATAGGCTAGTTCTTCGTTCAAAGTCGCCGTCAACAGCTGGGACCAACGCCAGGCAATCAAGATTACAACCAGTGCAGCGCCACCCCAGATGACAGCCAGATCCGAACGCGAAACGGCCAGAATGTCGCCAAATAGATAGGCCATCAAATCAATCCGGACACCGGAGAGGAATGAGACTGCCACAAGACCGAATGCCAAGGCGGAATGCGCCATGACGCCCAGCAACGTATCCATAGCGTAACCACGACCTGCCAACAGTGTCACGGTCAGCGCCATCAACAAGGCGACGGCCAGCGCGCCTGTAAAAATCGACATCTGAAACGTTAGCGACAGGGCGACGCCAAGAATGGCGGCGTGCGCTGTGGCATCGCCGAAATAGGCCATACGGCGCCACACCACAAAACACCCCAACGGCGCTGCAGCAAAGGCCACGCCAACTCCGGCCAGTGTGGCCCGGGTCATGAAATCATCAAGCATTATTCTGCGGCTTCCTGAGAATCTGTTCCTTGGTCATGATGATGATCGTGGTTGTGATCATGATCATGGCGGTAAAGGGCAAGGGCACCGCCTGTTCCGGTTCCGAACAGGGCGCGGTATTCGGGGGCCGAGGCCACGACCGCAGGTGAGCCCTCGCAGCAGACATGGCCGTTCAGGCAGATCACCCGGTCCGAGGCGCTCATCACCACGTGGAGTTCGTGGCTTATCATGATGATCGCACACCCTGTTTCCTGGCGCACGTCTTCGATCTGGCGATAAAACGCAGCCGAACCGGGCTGGTCCAACCCTTGCGTGGCTTCATCCAGCAACAGGATTTCGGGCCGGTTGATCAAGGCTCGCGCCAGCAGCACGCGCTGGAATTGTCCGCCCGAAAGCTGTGACATCTGGCGCTTGAGCAGATCGGGCACTCCGGCTGTTTCCAACGCAGTCGCGCAATCCTTCTTTGAGGCGCGATGGGTCAGCCGCATGAACCGTTCGACGGTGATCGGCAAGGTCGGGTCGATATGCAGCTTTTGCGGGACGTAACCAATTCTCAGCCCCAGCTTTCGCTTTACCCGCCCGGCAGACGGATTGATTGCACCGATTATGGCGCGCAGCAGGCTTGTCTTACCCGAACCGTTAGGGCCGACAATAGTCACGATTTCACCAGGTTCGACCCCCATGTTAATGTGCCGTAACACGGTATTGGCCCCATAGCTAACGCAGAGGTCTTCTACGGTAATCAGGTTCATTTCTATGCCTTTTCGGTGCAGTCGGGGCAAACGCCTTCGGCTTCTACAACGGTCCGCTCAATCTCGAAACCCACCGCCCGCGCGGCTGCACCCAGCTCTCCCTTCGCGGGTGTTGAATGTGCTTCGGCCACGGCATCACATTTCCTGCAAATCATGAAGGCCGGGGAATGCGTTGCCCCGGGATGCGCGCAGGCGACAAATGCGTTCAGCCGTTCGATTTTGTGGACAAACCCGTTCTCGACAAGAAAATCGAGGGCGCGATAAGCCACCGGCGGCTGCGATCCGAAGCCTTCGTCGCGCAATCGATCAAGGATTGTATAGGCTCCCAAGGCCCGATGTTCCTGCAGCAGCATTTCCAAAACCTTGCGCCGCACGGGAGTCAGCCGCAAACCTTCTTCTTTGCACCGGGTCTCGGCAACGGTCAGGCTGCTTTCGACGCAGTGCGCGTGGTCGTGCTTTTGGAATCCGACAAGGGCGGAGTCTTCGGCAGGTGCAGGTCTCGTCTCACTTGTCATGTTATTCCATATCATATATGCCACTCGCAACGTTATAAAATCACATAGAGGGTTTGATGTCCAGAAAGCTTCTTCCTGTTTCGATCACGGCTGCGTTTATGGGGGGCAATGCAATGGCCGATGTCCCAAATGTTGCAGTTGATATTGCACCGGTGCACTCGTTGGTGGCGCGCGTGATGGAAGGTGTTGGCACACCTAACCTGATCGTACAAACTGGCGCGTCCCCGCATGAATACAACCTGCGCCCTTCTGAGGCGGCTGCCCTGCAAAATGCGGATCTGGTATTCTGGATGGGCGAGGACCTGACCCCATGGATGGAAGGCGCGGTAGAGACCCTGGCCAACGGCGCGACAGTCACCCCCCTGTTGGAAGTGGATGGCACCGTCCTACTGGATTTCCGCGAGGATGCGCTGTTCGAGGCGCACGATCATGACGATGAAGATCACGCCGAAGAGGAGGAACATGACGATCATGGTCACGAGGATCATGCCGACGACAAAGACCATGACGATCATGACCACGAAGAGCATGCCGAGGGTGAAGACCACGATCACGAGGCTCATGCAGAACACGACGACCACCATGACCACGCGCATGGCGATCATGATCCGCATGCCTGGCTTTCGCCCAAAAACGCCGACACCTGGCTGAACGTGATTGCCGCGCAGCTTTCCGCAGCGGACCCGGACAATGCGGGTGCATACTTCGCAAACGCGGCGGCTGCGCGCGAAGAGATGGCAGCCCTCTCTGCTGAAGTAAGTGCAACTCTGGAACCTGTACGCGGAAGCAACTTCATCGTGTTCCACGATGCCTATCAGTACTTCGAGAACGCCTTCGACATCCCCGCGTCAGGTGCGATTTCGCTCAGCGACGCGTCAGATCCAAGCCCTGCTCGGATTTCTGAGATTCAGGGGCGCATTCGCGAAGAAGGGATCAATTGTGTTCTGTCGGAACCGCAATTCAACCCCGGCATCGTCGCCACTGTCTTGGACGGAACCGAAGCGAATACCGGTGTGATAGATCCACTAGGTTCTGATCTTGAACCCGGGGCTAAGCTGTACCCGCAAATGATCAGGAACATCGCAAAAACATTGGCGGAATGTCTGTGATCTGACCAGCAGCCCGTTTTGGCATGGAAATCCAGAGCGGGCTGACCTGAATGATCACCAAGTGCAGAAAAACCGGAGCTGCGGGCTCGGAGTTCAGATTTTAGGCCCTATTTTTTTGGTGTCTTTAAGTATTACTTTTTACTCCGATGTCACAATTTCCATAGCCGCCCCGCAATCTACCACGGGCTTGACTGGCAGCGGAACAAGGATTGGGTAATTTGTGAGGCATTGTAGCAGCGCGTCGCGTCTTGCGCGCGGCGCGATCCACTCTGCACACTCGCCCAGCGACGTGAGGTAACCGCCCTGATTTGTTGACGCAGGCTATCGGCCCGCATACGAACTTGCCCACATGCAGGAAACCCACAGCCGACGCGGCACAAATTCCGCCGGACATCCAAGGAATAACGCCATGAGCGAACATATCATCGTCAGCACTCAGGATCGCGTCACCACAGTCACGATTTCTCGCACAGACAAGAAAAACGCGATCACTTTTGCCATGTATACCGCGATAGCTGAAGCCATCGAAGAATACGGTCAAACCGATCAAGCCCGGGCGCTGGTCATCACTGGTGAAGGCAATATGTTCACAGCCGGGAATGACCTGCAGGACTTTATGACAGGCGGTCTTCCGGCGGGTGACGCTGAAAATCCGATTATTCGGTTCCTGAATGCGATCCGGGATTGTCCGAAACCCCTGATCGCCGCAGTCAACGGGTCTGCAATTGGTGTTGGCCTGACCATGCTGCTGCACTGCGATCTGGTCTATTCCGCGAACAGCGCTACATTCAGAGCTCCATTTGTCCAACTGGGTCTGGTGCCCGAGGCCGGTTCTTCGATGTTGCTGCCTGCGTCCCTCGGTATGGCTGTCGCCAATGACGTCTTGCTGGCCGGGCGGGTTCTGACGGCATCCGAGGCCCTGAACCACGGGTTGGTCGCGCGCGTCTTTGCCGACGGTGAGTTGATGTACGAAGTCCAGGAGATCGCAAAAGCCATTGCAGCCTCATCCCCGGTAGCGCTCAAACAGTCAAAGGCCCTGATCCGCAATCAACGTGACGAAGTGGCCGGACACATGGCCGCAGAAATCAAGATTTTTGCCGCGCAGCTACAATCCCCGGATTTCGCCGAAAGCGTTGCGGCCAAACTGCAAAAACGCGCACCGAATTACAGCTGACACGCGCCTTTGAGGGACTACGGCTTTCCTCGCCTCGAAGGCAGCCCCGGTTATTTCGGAAACGAAAGCTGAGGCACAAAACGCCACTGACGCAAACCCAAGCTGAAACCAACCTTCCTTTATTGGCCTACATCGCGAATAACGGAAGGATATCAGCTTAATTTCATTACCGGGCTGGTCAATTCCGCCCGGCAATGGAATCAGTGCGCATCAACAAATTTTGATTCGCCCTGACACGCTTTAACAAGCCGAAAAAGGGCGTGCCCTGTGGCTGTTGGATGGCGTTTCACCCGATAGCCGCGTGAAGTCAGAGGAAAAGCATGGGCCTAACCTGCTATGACGTGATGGTACCGTCTGAGGTACAAAAGACCATTCTGCCGGATGAAAGCATCGCCACGGCCTTCAACATCATCAGGGGCAGCCGGGCACGATTTCTGCCTGTCGTGGCTGAAGACGGAACTTATGTTGGTGTCTTTACCGCGCCGACGCTGCTGAAACTGATTCTGCCGAAGGCGGCGACAATCGGTCTGAATGATGATGCGTCGCGCGTCGCGATCGACTCGCTCAGCTTCATGAATCTGACGCGGGAAGATTTCGAACAACAGATGGAGCGGCTGAAGACCGAAAAGGTTCGCGACAACATGTCGAGGCCCTCGAACATCCCCGTTGCTGCACCCGACACGCCGGTGATGGAAGGTATCTTCCTGATCTACAAATACAAACGGCACGTGATCCTTGTTGAGCCCGAAACCAACCGTTTCGTTGGCACCGTAAGCGCCAACTCGCTTTTGGATCGCGCACTCAGCTAACCCTATACAAACCGGACTAAAACTTTGGCTACGCATTCGACGTCACACGGAGAGGCCGCTCTCTCTGTTCCACAACTATTGGGCATTGATCCGCTTTGGATCGCGACCGGAATTCTGATTTTGGTGTATGCGGTCCTGATCACCGAAAAGGTCAACCGCGCCATTCTGACGATGTTGGGCGCGTCCCTGATGGTCCTGTTTGGCATCATCAATCAGGAACAGGCCGTGGCGGGTGTGGACGCCAACACTTTGGCACTGCTTATCGGCATGATGGTCATCGTGGGGATCACCAGCAAATGCGGATTGTTCCAATACGTAGCGATCAAGGCCGCAAAAGCGGTGAAAGCCAATCCAACCGGCATCCTGATCATGCTGACGCTGATTACGGCGGTGTTCTCGGCCCTGCTGGACAACGTGACGACCGTTTTGCTGATCGCCCCGATTACGCTGCTGATCACTGAAGCCCTGGAAACGCGTGTGTTCCCGTTTTTTGTCGCCGAGATCCTGGCCTCGAACGTGGGGGGAACAGCGACGCTGATCGGTGACCCGCCCAACATCATCATTGGCTCGGCCGCAGGGCTTAGCTTCAACGATTTCGTGGTGAACCTGGCGCCTATCTCGGCCATATGTCTGGTTGTCCTGACCGGCATTATTTACCTTATGAACCGCAAGGAACTGGCCCGCATTCCGAAATCGGCCAGCGATCGGATTATGGGTTTCAACGAATCCGAAGCGGTTACTGATGTTGTCTTGATGATCAAGTCTCTGGCCGTTTTGGCTCTGGTTTTGCTCGGGTTCACGCTGGGGCACAGCTACGGCATTCAGCCGGGTACGTCAGCGTTGGCCGGTGCAGGCCTGTTGATGCTGCTGGCCTATGGCCACCAAAGCGGTGAAGAACAGTCGGAGTCGGTTCACCACATCTTTGGTGAAGTTGAATGGGTCACAATCTTTTTCTTCGGTGGGCTGTTCGTCATTGTTGCCGGTGTCGAACATGTTGGACTGCTAGCATTCTTCGGTGAAAAAGTGCTGGAGCTCACCCAAGGCGACATGATGTGGACCGCGTTCTTCATCTTCTGGGCCTCTGGCATCCTGTCGGCCATTCTGGACAACATCCCGTTTGTGGCAACGATGATCCCTCTGATCGAATCCACCGCGGATACATTTGGCGGCGAAGACGCGATTGAGCCCTTGTGGTGGTCGCTGGCGCTTGGGGCCTGTCTGGGCGGCAACGGTACACTGTTGGGAGCAAGCGCCAACCTTACGGTGGCTGCTTTTGCGGAAAAGGCCAAGCAGCCCATCGGCTTCATCGCCTTCGCCAAAATTGCATTCCCGATCATGATCCTGACCCTGATGATCGCGAACGTTTATATTTGGCTGCGTTACTTCTGACCCTATGGCCCTTTGAACCAAACGCAATACAGGTTCAAAGGGCGTCGGACTCCGGACAGATTTACTTGCCCGCATTCGACACGCGCCGCGCTGAGGCACCGAATTTGGTTGTCTTTCTAGCCAATCCCCCCTAGTGACGGCCTCACCTCGGGGAGCACGGCCTGCCGCGCTGAGATGCTTATCAAGCGAACCCGTAGAACCTGAACCGGCTAGAACCGGCGGAGGGAAGGGTTTCGGTTTCATCCATCCTTGCCCTCTCGCCGCAATGGAGGATGACATGAAACATCTGCTAATTGCTGCGGGACTTCTGAGTGCAACTTCGGCTATCGCCGCCGACAAGCCTCAGCTTACCGTTTACACCTATGACAGCTTTGTATCCGACTGGGGCCCCGGCCCGCAGGTCAAGGAAGCTTTTGAAGCGGTCTGCGACTGCGAGCTGAACCTTGTTGGCGTCGAAGATGGTGCCGCGCTGTTGTCGCGTGTCCGGCTTGAGGGTGAAAACTCTGACGCGGACGTTGTGCTTGGATTGGACACCAACCTGATTGCAGCGGCCCGGGAAACCGGCCTGTTTGCGCCCAATTCCGTCTCTGCCGACTTCGCGCTGCCGATCGAATGGACCGATGACACGTTCACACCGTATGACTGGGGCTACTTCGCCTTTGTTCACAAAGCGGACGCGACAGCACCTGCAAACTTCCGGGAACTGGCGGACAGCGACACCAAGATCATCATCCAGGACCCTCGCTCGTCCACGCCCGGTCTGGGCCTGCTGATGTGGGTCAAAGCGGCTTATGGTGAGGAAGCACCCGAAATCTGGGCTGGTCTTTCCGACAACATCGTGACCGTTACCAAGGGTTGGTCCGAGGCATACGGCCTGTTCCTTGAGGGCGAGTCGGACATGGTTCTCAGTTACACCACATCTCCGGCCTATCACCTGATCGCCGAGGATGACGGCAGCAAAGCCGCGTCAGCTTTCGACGAAGGCAATTACTTGCAGGTCGAAGTTGCTGCAAAGCTGGCTGAAACAGATCAGGCCGAACTGGCGGATCAGTTTTTGCAGTTCATGGTCTCGGACGCGTTCCAGCAAATCATTCCGACGACCAACTGGATGTATCCGGCCGTAACCCCGGCAGACGGCCTGCCCAAAGGGTTCGAAACCCTGACAGTGCCGGCAAAGTCGCTTCTGTTCTCTCCCGATGAAGCCGCCGCCGTGCGGGATCAGGCCCTGGCAGAATGGCAGAACGCGCTCAGCCAGTAAGCCCATGGCCCGGTATCGGTGCGGCGGCCCTGGTCGCCGCGCTGATCCTGGGCACTCTTGCGGCGGTTGCACTGCGTGCTGAAACCAGCGGCGGGTTCACTCCCGCCGACTGGGCTGCGCTGCGGTTCACGCTGACCCAAGCCACACTGTCCGCATTGTTCAGCGTGGTGTTGGCAGTGCCGGTTGCGCGGGCTTTGGCACGTCGGAGGTTCCCCGGCCGACGGGCTTTAATTGCGCTTTTGGGCGCGCCCTTCATCCTGCCGGTCATCGTTGCCATTTTGGGTCTGCTGCAAGTTTTTGGCCGGTCGGGGTGGATCTCGGACTTCCTTGGCATTTTCGGCCTGCCGCCCATACGAATCTACGGCTTGCATGGCGTCGTACTGGCGCATGTGTTTTTCAACCTGCCTCTGGCCACACGCCTTGTGTTGCAAGCCTGGCAGGAAATTCCGGCAGAACGGTATCGCCTGGCCGCACAACTGGGATGCAACGGCATGGCCATGTTTCGACTGATCGAGATGCCGATGCTGAAACGGACCCTGCCCGGGGTTCTTGCAGTAATCTTCGCCATTTGCCTGACCAGCTTCGCCGTCGCCCTCACCTTGGGCGGAGGACCACGGGCCACAACGATCGAACTGGCGATCTATCAGGCCTTCACCTACGATTTCGACCTGGGCCGCGCCGCCCTGTTATCCGCCCTGCAACTTGCCCTGACAGCTGCGACCGCTTTAGTGGCGCTGAAGTTTTCGCGCGGGGACGGTTTTGGAACAGGCCTTGATCGCGCATTGCGCCGCTGGGACGGGGGTGCGCCGACGATAGATGTATTCTGGATCGTCGCAGCGGCCGTCTTTTTGCTACTGCCTTTGGCATCGGTCGTAATTTCGGGAGTTGCCGGGTTGTTTGACATGCCCGCAATCGTTTTTCGAGCCGCGTTGATCTCGGTCCTTGTTGCCGCTGCAAGCACCGCAGTCCTGCTTTTGCTTGCTTTGCCTATGGCCACCGCTGTCGCGAGCGGCCGGTACGGGCTTGTGGAACTCAGCGGCATTTTGGGTTTGGCCGCATCACCACTGGTGATCGGTACGGGCCTGTTCATCTTAATCCGGCCTTTGGCAAACCCGACGACATTGGCTCTGCCTGTCACTGCTTTGGTAAATGCTGCGATGGCCCTGCCCTTTGCTTTACGCATTCTGGTCCCCGCGGCGCGCGACATAACCGCCAGGCACGGACGTCTCGCGCTTTCATTGGATATGACAAAATGGACGTTTTTCACGCGCATCTTGCTACCACGCATGCGTCCGCAGATCGGGTTCGCCGCTGGTCTTGGGGCGGCTCTGTCAATGGGTGATCTGGGCGTGATCGCACTGTTCGCCGATCCGCAGATCGCGACCCTGCCCTTGCAAATCTACCGCCTGATGGGCGCCTATCAGATGCAGGCGGCTGCCGGCGGGGCATTAATGCTGTTGCTGCTGTCCATGGGCGCATTCTGGCTATTGGACCGAGGAGGGCGCTCGCATGCTGAAGCTTGACGACTGTGTGATTGAAAACGGGAATTTCACCCTAAACGCCGATATCCAGATCGAGGTTGGCAACAGCATTGCCATTGTAGGCCCGTCCGGGGCGGGCAAGTCCACATTGCTGGAGACTATCGCTGGATTTCGGGATCTAAAAAAGGGTCAGATTTTTTGGAGTGGACAACAGATTTCCAACTTGCATCCCGGCAAGCGCCCTATGGCGATGCTGTTTCAAGACGGAAACCTGTTTCCGCATCTGACGGCTGAACAAAACATCGCCCTGGGCCTGCGCCCAAACGGTCGGTTGTCCGAAGACGAGGATGCACAGGTTCAGTCCGCTCTGGGCCGGGTTTCTTTGCATGGTTTGGGCGCGCGCAAACCCTCGGAACTGTCCGGAGGACAGCAAAGCCGGGTTGCCCTGGCCCGCGTACTTGTGCAGCGGCGCGAACTGTTGCTTTTGGACGAACCGTTTGCCGCCCTTGGGCCAGCCTTGAAAGCCGAAATGCTGGATTTGGTGGCCGATCTGGTGGCCGAAACCCAAACGACCCTGCTGATGGTCAGCCACGATCCGCAGGATGCACGCCGTATTGCCGACCAGACCGTACTTGTTGCAGACGAAACGGTGCATGCCCCCGTTCAGACAACGGAACTCTTTGACAACCCGCCGCCAAGTCTGCGTGCCTATCTTGGCTAGCGGTGATCCCGCCTCAGAAGTCAACGAGGCGTTGTAACGGGTCGCCAAGCTAAATATCGTTCAAAGATGGTCAACGAAGACAAGCATACGCAGCACACTGGCGTGATCGGCAAAAGCGCCCAGGCGCAAAGCAACCGCCAAACAAGGTTGAAAATCCGAATTTCCACTCTGCTGGCGCTGACCATTGGCGGGCTGGTGGCAATATCGGCGGGCGCAGTTCTGTTGGTTTCGACTTATGCCAATTTTCAGAACACGACGGAACTGTTGAATACGTCTGCCGCGATGATCGTCGAATCCATCGAAGACGATATCTTCAGCCTGACGACACCGATCGAGGAACTGGCACAATCCCTACAAGAAGACGCAAGCACGGGTGAAGTCGACCTGCACGACACCGATTTTCTGAGAGCCTACTTCAAAGGCGTGGTGGCTTCGGTCCCGTATCTGACAGATCTTGCCATCGTGTATCCTGACGGCAGTCTGTTTATTTCAACACATGTCACCGATGTTGAGGGGCCACGTTTAATAACGTCATACGAACCTCCGGCTGCAGGCACGCTTCAGTATCTTAAAGATGTTAAAGGCTATGATGGTTTGTTCTGGAACGAACCCTTCTTTGACCAGGGCCGGACACATATCTCAGCGACTGTACCTGCCTATAAAGACGGTATTTTCCTCGGGGCCGTGCTCGTTTCTTCTACCGTTCACCATTTCTCGGGCCTGGTCGACGAGTTAAGCGGGAAATACGGGGCAACCGGTTTTGTTCTGTACGGTGACAACCGCGTTCTGGCCCATCCCAAATTGCTGAACCTGTCTGCAAACACGTTAAGCTCAAACGCCCCCTTGCATTCGGTCGCAGCACTTGATGACGCGGTCATCTCACAAATGCTGATGCAGCCACCCGAGTTTCAGGGCAACGATGGAACATTTGTCGGATATGTGGTCGAGGCGCTGGACGGAGAACACCTGGTTTTGACAAGCATCGTCAGCGGCTTCGGATCTGAGCCGTGGGTGATCGGGCAGTATTCTCCACTGAGCGATTGGAGCAACCAATGGTCCCGGCTGAGTGATGCCGCCCTGGTCAGTCTTGGTTTACTGATCGCTTCGGTCATTGCGGCGCTTGTGTTGGCCAGACGATTGGCGGCACCCATTCACAGGTCGACCGAAGAAGCCATCAAAATCAGCGAGCTGAATCTGAACCAGATCGACCACCTGCCCCCATCTCGGGTCTCAGAACTGAACCTTCAGGCTGTTGCCTTCAACAAGATGCTCGACGGGCTGCGCTGGTTTCAAACTTATTTGCCCCGAACCCTTGTACGGCAAATGCTAAAGACCGGAGACCCTAACCTTGTGTTGCCGCGCGAAGTCGAACTGACCGTCATGTTCGCCGACATCGTGGGGTTCACACCCGCATCCGAGGCCATGACGCCACAAGCCACGGCAGCAATGCTGAACCGGCATTTCGAGATCCTGAACCGCTGTATAGAAGCCGAGGGCGGAACGCTCGACAAATACATCGGCGACGCGGCGATGGCGTTCTGGGGGGCGCCCCAGGACCAGACGGACCATGCCGAACGCGCCTGCCGGGCTGCAATGGCAATCAAGCGATCACTAGCTGAGGCTGGCGTCGAGTACGGCGTCAAAATCGCGGTGCACACCGGACCGCTGATTGTCGGCAACATCGGGGCCGTCGACAGGATGAATTACACCGTGATCGGCGACACAGTGAACACCTGTGCCCGGATCGAGACCCTTGTAGGCGAGCTGCCAAGTGACGAGCAAACCACGATTTTGATCAGCGATGCCACAGCGCGACTGATCAGCCCGGCTTTTCATCTGATCGACTGCGGCGAATTCACGGTCAAAGGACGTTCAAGGAAAGTGAATGTCTACCGCCTTTGCGATGCAGATAAGACCCTTGGCCCCTCAGCGTAACCTGCCAGAAATTCCAGAGGCCATATAACGGTCAATCGGTGCGCCGCAATTGCTTTGGTGTTTTGCCGTATTCGGCCTTGAATGTCTGGGCAAGCGTAGAGGTTGATGCAAAACCGCAGGCAATGGCGATGTCAATAATCGGCATTTGCGAGTTCGAGACCAGGGTAAACGCTTTTTTTAATCTGATCTTTCTATAAAATTTTCCGGGCGATGTGCTCAGTTGCAGCATGAACTGGCGCTCTAACTGCCGGGTTGAAACCCCAACGCGGCGGGCAAGACTGGCCGTTGGCAACGGGTGTTCCGTGTTCTCTTCCATGATGCGGATCGCGTTTTGCAGCCGCTTTTCCAGGAAATTCGGGTTCGCACTCAGGCCTTTGGGTTGCTCTTGCGCGTGGCCCCGAACGTCGTTCAGCATCAATTGGCAGGCCAGTTCAGCCCTGTCCTGAGGCTCAAGAACCTCAGCCAGAATGCCGATGATCGCCTCGACGGTATGACCGTGCCCGGCGCAAGTCAGCACCGTTCCATTTCGGGCAACAAGACTTTCAGAAAGCATGGGGTAATCCCCAATCTCACGCAGCAAACCTATGTCGCGCCAATGTGCCGTGACCGGCCCGGATTGTTGCACTGTCGCCTTGATATATTCGCGCGCCGCGTCCGAAAACAAGGCAACCGGTCGTTTATGCTTTTGCATTGCCCGGACGCGTCGCAACCATGTACTGACATTTCCCAATTGACCGCCCACGACACACAGGCAATCGCTCAGATACTGGTCAGAGATGGCAGGCGTTGCCCGCACAATCAGGTCTGAACTGCTGGACACCAGACCGGGCGTGTCCGACGTAATCTGCCACCGAAAAAGATCGCGGTTGAGAACATCATTTGCCGTCTGCAAAACTGCAATGATTGATGACAGCTCAAGATACGCAAACTCGGCCTGAACAAAAATCTCGAAAGCTATTTGCTGTTCGGTCTTCGATTTGTCTGTGGGTGTTAACATTCGACGAGATCTTGTTGTTCTTTATCAGCGCGATAGCCCCTTAAAAGACCCGATCAATCTCTAGGACAGCCGAACATCAAAGCGAGGGCTTAGTTTGAACCGATCACAAGAATGAAAGCAAGTAGCAAGTCCGCGTGCCCGAACGCAGCGGCTGTCGAGACCGAACTTTTTCAGCCACAAACTAAAACGCCAAAGCGCGGGAGCTGAATACCCCGACGCCAAGGAGCAATAGATTTACGTCGACTTATTCCGCTGCAATCTGGCATGCCATTTCGACCAACATTTCTGCCTGACGGATCGAGGCATAGTCGATCAGTCGTCGATCCAGCGACACAGAACCTATCCCGGATGCCTCGGCTCCGGCCATGGCAACAAGGATACACTGCGCTTTTGAACACCTCGGCGTTAGATGGGGTATGACCTCATTGGCCAATGCAATTTGGCTGGGATGAATGGCTCACTTCCCTTCACAACCCAATACTTCTGCTCGTTTTGCCCCAGCGTGATACCGTTAGTATCTTGGAAATCGCCAAACGCTCCTTCATTCGGGCGTAGATCGTTTGGGGGTGCGGCGAAAAACATGCGAGCCAAGGCTTAGTGCCATATGTCGTCCCAGTGGATCAAACGGCCACTATCGGCATCCGCAGTTGCCAGAACCGAGTAATCTGGAGTCATTCCGCCAATAATCGTTGTTCGTGCGAGAGTTTAGGCGGCGGGCACTGTTGCAAACTGCTGACCATTGGCCTTAGTTTCAGGATGCATTCATTTCAGGTGCGCAGCGTCATTCACTGCTCAAAAATGAGCAGTGACATGAGCGGTCTCTGTTGGCTACCAACGAGCAATTGGCCAAGCTTGCCTTTTTTTCAAATTCGCGCGGCAAGCCTCGGGTTGATGGAAAGTGTGCTTTGAATGGGGTTATCTTCATCAATCGCAATAGGTTGCGCGGGCGGGATGCCTCCAAGAAATACGGACCGCACAAAACACTCTACAGCCGGTGGTAGCGTTGGAGCGAGATAGGCATCTTCGCGCGAATTATGGCAGGTCTGGCAGCCAACACGGCGAAGAGAAGACCGTCATGATCGACACGACCTACCTCAAAGTCCACTGCGCGGCGTCCAGTTTGGGCGTGAAAAAGGGGAGGTGTAGCCGTCTGATTAGCAGAGCCAAGGACGGTATGAATACCAATTTGCCTCCATCTCCTGAGGCCGCGGTGTATACCCTGCCGGAGCTTCCGTCGCCACCCGCGGGCAGTGGCGTTGATCGACCCGATCATCGGCGAGGTCGAGGCCCCATCCCCAGAGCTGAAAGCAATGGCGCGCGATCTGTGCCATGCGCTGAACCTGAAAACCCCAAAGTGATTTGCCGAAACCCCCGCGAAACGGAAACCCACAGGCGCGCGAAAGGGCCGCAAGAAATAGAATTTAAGGAACACCGTGCCGGAATTGCCAAGTTTTTTGACATCGGTCTCCAGGGATGCCGGATGGCGCGGTCAGGTCGTCATCGTTAGGCTATGACTGTTCCAGAGTTCAAGCGTGCCCGACAGGCGTAGCGACAGGGGATGGCGGTCTCAAGCATGAGTCGCGCGACAGGTACTGCAGCGATCCAATCGGTTCATGGCAACAATCAAGATGGTCAACGACCTTGCGCAGCTTAAATTTTAAGTATCACAATTACAATTGCCTCCGGCGTTTGACGTGACAATATCTATGGTCAAAAAACAACTTGCGCTGGTTCGGAATCAACTTAAACAGAAAATATGAAATGCCACCAAAATCCCACTCTGCTTGAACTAGGAAACAGCCCTGTTATCGCGAAGGGAAACAGGCAATTCGTATATGAACACCCATTTGACAAGGGGTTGCTGTTAAAGGTTCCGCAACCTCACACAATGGATGCAGGTTCGAGGCTTGTAACCGACAAGTGGTATGACCGACTGTTTCGCAGAGCTACCGCTTTTAAGGGTTTCATGCGTGAGTTTGATGAAGCCTTTTTTCTGATGATCCGCCATCAGGAAAGTCCGGAAGTGATGCCCGTTTGCAGGGTGTTTGGCACCGCACCGACAGACAAAGGTTTGGCGCTTGTCTATGAACGCATTTCTGATCCGGATGGACAGCTTTCCCCAAGTCTGGGTCAGTTGATTGCCGAAGATCGTCTCACCCCTCAGCATTTGAGCGATCTCAATAAACACTTCGACCAACTGTCAGATGAACGCGTCATCATAAGCAACAAGAACACGGGCAATCTTGTTTATCAAACATGGTCCGACGGATCCGGGCGATGGGTCTGGATTGACAGCTTTGGGTCTAAACAAGTCATTCCCCTGCGAAGATGGGTTCGCAGTTACAATGACCGCAAGCTTGGCCAGGTTAGAAAAAAGTTCTTTGACTTGATAGACGCCGCAAAGGGCTAGTCGTCAGACTAGCCCATTTGATTGCCGTAGAGAGGGTTCTATCAGCCCAGACCAAATGCCTGGCCCATGCGCGTCCGGCGGCGCTCGATGGATTTGTGGAATGCTAAATCAGAGACCAGCGTCAGCGGAAACAGCACTCTTTCGCCTAAACCATCGATAACGACCAGTTTCCCATCGCGTTCTTGCGCCCGTACAATGTTTTCAAAACTCAGGTCGCCCACGATAATCCGGCCACGTTCAAGGTCGTCCATGAGTTCCATGAATTCACTGTGTAGCTGTTTGCGCTCTGACATGTCATCGCCCAATGCGGCCCGTTCCGATTCCAGCGTTGGCGCCAAATCGCCATCAGGACCGGTCATCTTTTCGACCACCAGTGCTGGTCCTTGAGATGTTGCAGCATACCCCATAAAATCCGCAAGGCGTTCAATCTCGGGGCAGCCTCGTGTCAACGCGGCTAAGTATTCGTTTGCTTCCCGGTTCCACTGACGGAGGTTGCCATAGCGCCTCTCGGCATAACGAGGAATTACGTGGTTGCGCACCGGTTCATCCACCCGGACTTTCAACAGCGCGCGCTCAAAAAACGGATGCTGATAAATTTCGTAGTTGCGGCTTCTTCGCAATGGCCGAATTTTACTTAAGTCAATCATGTTGTTTTGCCGATCCTAATAAAGAAGATCACCGATTACAGCCATCCTCTCAAACCAAGGTCTCCAATTAGTCCTTTTCATGTTTGAGGACAACCAGATGCCGGGGTCAGGTGTTTAATACCTGCATCTCGTGGACTGGATCGATATTGAATCGACCCGGATCTGATGTCCAGATTTTGCTGGTGTATTTGTTTGCCTTCAGGCCGCTTGGTTTCTTCAAGCTACGGAAGTAGATTTAGGCATATAGAAGTCGGTCAAATGCGAGCGAACATTGTCCTGGATTTCGTAGCGATACTGCTTGTGGTTGCCTCACAAATCGGCGGCAAAGCGTCTACAAGTCTAAAGGCACCCTTTATACCGAAATCTATATTGAGGACGCTATCACCGTAACAATCTTGCATGTGCTTCGCGCGGCAGAGCAATGGCCTGAATCCTAATCAGTCCTGCGCTCAACACGAAAGATCTCGCTCAGAGCTATTTGAACACCATTGTTTTAAACGGTCCTAAGCCTCCGCTGGCAACTCAGGATCACGTGAGCAAGAAAGTCAATCAGGTACAGGTTTTCACGGCAGAAATCGTCGTTCACATCCAAGATGCGGAGCCAGCGAGACGCGCCGAACCTGCCGAACAGAAAATCCAAGGACTAACACTCTTCAAGCAACGGAGCCTCTGGCAGGGGCGTCCGCCAACCACGGACCGGCCTGTCGCCCAGCCTCTCCTTGTGTACAGTCTATAAAGTTTCTAGTGGTTGATGATCATTCCCTTACGCTCCAGTATCACTCCGAACTGCCAACAGCCTATCCGGTTGAACTTCGCGAACGCGGTGTTTGGCTTTTCCGCGAGAACCGCTCAGAATATGCCAGCGACAATGCCGCTTATCGTGGGATAGCGCCAAAGCGTGGCTGTTCGCCGGATAGCCTGCGAGTTTGGTGTCAGCAGGCGGAACGTGATGCTGGAGAGCGTGCCGGCCTGACGTCTGAAAAGAAGGATCGGATCATAGGTCTTGAGCGCGAGGTTCGGGGGTTACGCCAAGCCAACGAGATCCTGAAGAAAGCATCTGCGAATTTTGCCCAGGCGGAGCTCAACCGCCCATTCAAACGATGATCGCCTTCTTTGAGGATCACAAAGTAGTCCACGGGGTCGAGCCGATCTGCAGGCTGCTGCCGATTGCCCCGTCCACGTTCTGTGCTCATTCTGCCATTGGTCGTGATCCTGATCTGGCATCGAATCGGGCCAAATGGGACACCATTGACCGCGAAAGGATCAACATCGCACGGTGCATAATGGAACGGTTGGTGAAAGTGACGGGAGTACAGGGTGTTATACGAGGGAAAAACCGATCACGACTAATCCGGATACGTCACAGCCGTGTCCATACGATAAAGTCAATCGCTACTTCACAGCCAGCATGCCAAACTAGCTTTGGGTGAGTGACTTCACCTATGCCTCATGATAGCAGGGCATGGTCTATGTTGCTTTTATCATCGATGTCTTCGCTCGCAAGATCGTCGGTTGGCGCGTTTTGACATCCATGACAACCGGTTTTGTTCTGAACGCTTTGAACCAGGCTACATGCCAGAGAGCACCATCAGGGGACCAGGTGCACCATTCGAACCGCGGGTCGCAATATCTGTCCATTCGCTACACCGAACGCTTGGCCGAAGCGGGCATCGATCCTTCTGTGGGTCGCGTCGGCGACAGCTACGACAATGCCTTAGACGAAAGCACAATCCGCCTGTTCAAAACCGAGATCATTGACTTCATGAGGCCCTGGAAATCCGCCGGGCTGGTCAAATGGGAAACCCTGAAATGGGTGAACTGGTACAACACAAAACGCCTACACAGCAAAGTCGGATACATCACGCCGCAAGAAGCAAAGGAAAATTTCTATGAAACCTTGAATGCCGCTGAAAAAGCAACCTAACATTTGAAACAGGCACTCTCCAGTTATCCCGGGGCAGTTCAATGAGATCCGCACAGCACTTCATCGAGACGCCAAACAATCCCCAGGACGACCCTGTCTCTGCCACTAGTTTCGAGCGAT